>JALYXY010000046.1 GCA_030946875.1 Pseudomonadota bacterium
CGTGCGGTGTACGACGTGCTCGGCTCGGATGGCCCATTCGTTCCCTGCGTTCACTCCGTGGGCGCGCCGCTGGCACCCGGTCAGGCGGACGTTCCCTGGCCCTGCAATCCCGAGCACAAGTACATCGTTCATTTCCCCGAGAGCCGGGAGATCTGGTCTTTCGGATCGGGTTACGGCGGAAACGCACTGCTCGGCAAAAAGTGCTTTGCGCTCAGAATCGCTTCGGTGATGGGCCGCGATCAGGGCTGGCTCGCCGAACACATGCTCATACTGGGGGTCACCGCGCCGGACGGGGAGAAGAGCTACGTCTGTGCCGCGTTCCCGAGCGCCTGCGGCAAGACCAATCTGTCCATGATGATCCCCCCCAAGGAATTCGAGGGATGGCGGGTGACGACGATCGGCGACGACATCGCGTGGATCAAGCCCAAGGCCGACGGGCGCTTCCATGCCATCAATCCGGAGGCCGGTTACTTCGGCGTGGCTCCGGGGACCTCGTACGACTCGAACCCGAACGCAATGGAGATGCTGAAGGAAAACGTCATCTTCACCAACGTTGCGCTCACGGACGATGGCGACGTGTGGTGGGAGGGGCTCTCGCCCACACCTCCGGACCATCTGATCGATTGGCAGGGAAACGACTGGGCGCCGAGTAGCGTGCGCAAGGCAGCGCATCCCAACGCGCGCTTCACCGTGTCATCCGTGCAGTGCCCCTCATTGGACCCGAACTGGGACGACCCGCAGGGTGTACCGATCGACGCGTTCGTCTTCGGCGCGCGCCGCAGTGACACCGTTCCGCTCGTAGCCGAAGCTGCGAGCTGGGAAGAGGGCGTGTACAAGGCTGCGACGATGGGCTCCGAAACGACTGCTGCGGCGGCCGGGAAGGTGGGCGAGGTCCGTCGCGACCCCTTCGCCATGTTGCCTTTTTGCGGCTACCACGTCGGGGACTACTTTCGGCACTGGCTCGAGATGGGCCGTGCGGTGGCGCAGCCGCCCCGGATTTTTGCGGTGAACTGGTTCCGCACCGACGCAGCCGGCGATTTCGAATGGCCGGGGTTCAGTCAGAACATGCGCGTGTTGAGATGGATCGTCGAGCGTTGTCACGGCCGTGCCAAGGCGCTCGCAACGCCGATCGGGCTGAAACCGGATTACCGCGATCTCGACTGGACCGGGCTGGATTTCCCGCAAGAGAAGTTCGAGCATGTGATGAACCTCGACAACGCATTGTGGCAACGCGAACTGGTGGCACACGACGAACTGTTCTCGAAGCTCGGCGCCAAGCGGCCGGCTGCACTGGAGGCGCAACGCCAGAAGCTCGGCGACCGCCTGGGCGCTTGATCGCGTCACATTGTTGTCAACAGGAGGCATGTTCCACGTGGAACGCCTTTTCGCCGCTTCCCCGCAACAGAGCGTTTCAGGGGTAGCCGCACGCAACGCACGAACCAGCCTGTATTTCGATCTCCGCGCACCCGCGCCGTATGCGTCCGCGACGCTCACAGCGACGCGTGCAACCAAGGTTTCACGTGAAACATATGCGGTACCCAGAACCATTTGATGTAATCGTCGTGGGCGGCGGCCATGCCGGGACGGAAGCGGCCCTCGCGGCCGCGCGCGCCGGCGCCAAAACGCTGCTCTTGACCCACAACATAGAAACGTTGGGCCAAATGTCGTGCAACCCGTCGATTGGCGGGATCGGCAAGGGGCATCTCGTCAAGGAAATCGATGCGCTCGGGGGCGCCATGGCGCTCGCCACCGACGAAGCTGGAATTCAGTTTCGAACCCTGAACGCAAGCAAAGGGCCGGCAGTGCGAGCCACACGCGCACAAGCCGATCGGGTCCTGTACAAGGCAGCCATTCGACGCCGCATCGAGAACCAGCCCAATCTCAGCGTTTTCCAACAGGCGGTCGAGGATGTCATCTTAGGCAATGGAGAAACGCGCGCCGCGGGCGTCATGACGCAGCTTGGCGTCGAGTTTTCCTGCCGGTCGGTGGTGCTCACCGCGGGTACGTTCCTGTCGGGACGTATCCACATCGGCCTAGAGAGCCATGGGGCAGGGCGAGCAGGCGAACCGCCGTCGAACCAGCTCGGAGCTCGCCTGCGCGAGATCGGGCTGCCCGTCGGCCGACTGAAAACCGGCACGCCGCCCAGGCTGGACGGCCGAACGATCAACCTCGCCAACCTGCCACAGCAACCGGGCGATGATCCCGAGCCCGTGTTTTCGTTTCTGGGTGACCGCAGCATGCACCCGCGCCAGGTGTCGTGCTGGGTCACTCACACCAACGCACGTACGCACGACATCGTCCGGGCGGGCCTTGACCGCTCGCCGATGTTCAAGGGCCTCATCGAAGGCGTCGGCCCGCGCTACTGCCCGTCAATCGAAGACAAGGTGACCCGCTTCGCCGACCGGCAAAGCCACCAGATATTCCTGGAGCCGGAAGGTCTCGACACTCACGAGATCTATCCCAACGGCATCTCCACCTCGCTGCCGTTCGACGTGCAACTCGCACTGGTGAGATCACTCGACGGCTGCGCGCGAGCTCACCTCCTGCGGCCTGGCTATGCGATCGAGTACGATTTCTTCGACCCGAGAGCGCTGCAGGCCAGCCTCGAATCGAAAGCAATCGCCGGACTTTACTGCGCGGGACAGATCAACGGCACCACGGGTTACGAGGAAGCCGCCGCACAAGGGCTGCTCGCCGGCATCAACGCGGCCCTTAGCGCAAAGGGTGAGGCGCCGTGGTGTCCCCGCCGGGACGAAGCCTATATCGGCGTTCTGGTCGACGATCTCATCACCTGCGGCGTGACCGAGCCCTATCGCATGTTCACCTCCCGCGCCGAGTACCGCCTGCAGCTTCGGCAGGACAACGCTGACTTGCGCCTCACCGAGCACGGCCGCCAGCTGGGGCTGGTCGATGATGCGCGATGGGATGCCTTCTGCCGGAAGCGGGACGCGATTGCGCAGGAAACTCAGCGGCTGAACACAACGTACGTCAACCCGGTGCTCACCGCAGCAGCCCAGGAGCAGGCGGGCTTGGCCGAGCCGCTCGGCCGCGAGCATTCGCTGCTCGAGCTGCTGAGACGGCCCGAAGTGACCTACCGCAGCCTGATGTCACTCCCCGGCGCAGGCCCGGGCGCTGCTGACCCCCTGGTCGCGGAGCAAGTCGAGGTGTCGTGCAAGTACGCCGGTTACATAGAGCGTCAGAAGGATGAGGTCGAGAGATCGCGGGCGCACGACGATATGCCCCTGCCGCCTTCGCTCGACTACTCATTGATCCGCGGCCTCTCCTCCGAGGTACGTCAGAAGCTCGCAGCGCACCGGCCCGAAACGCTGGGGCAGGCCAGCCGGATCTCCGGCGTGACACCTGCGGCGATCTCTTTGCTGCTGGTGCACCTGCGCCGGGCCCGCGCATCCACGGCCCCTCAGCTGCCGGGTGTCGAAGCCCAATCGGCCGCGTGACCGCGCTCGGGTCGATCCAAGAGGGGCTGGAAGGGCTCGCTTCCGCAGGCATTGTGCTGCCCGAGGGAGCAGCCCAGCAACTCGCAACCTATCTCGAGCTGCTCGAGAAGTGGAACCAGGTCTATAACCTCACGGCCATCCGCGACGTGAATCGCATGGTGACGCACCACGTGCTCGATAGTCTGGCCGTGCTCCCGCACATCGAGCGAGCGCCGGTCGAACGCCTGCTCGACGTCGGCAGCGGTGCCGGCATTCCGGGCATTCCACTTGCGATTGCGCGCCCGGCGTGGCGGGTGACACTGCTCGACAGCAACCACAAAAAGGCAGCCTTCATGCAACAGGCGCTGGCCGCGGTGGCTGCTTCCAACGCCGAGGTCTGCGCAACGCGACTCGAGCGCTTCGCACCCGAGACTCGCTTCGACGTGATCATTTCGCGTGCTTTTTCGGATCTCGGAAGCTTTGCCGAATCGGCCAGGCGCCTTCTGGCTCCCGCCGGCAGGATCGTGGCGATGAAAGGTGTGTTCCCGCACGAAGAGCTCGAGCAGGTGCCGGCAGGCTTGCGGGTTGTTGCAACCGAGGCCGTGAAGGTCCCGGGGATGGATGCGCAGCGCCATCTCGTGATTCTGGAAGCCGCGTGACCCGGATCGTCGCCATCGCCAATCAAAAAGGCGGGGTCGGCAAGACCACCACCACCGTGAATCTGTGCGCCAGCCTGGCCGCTATGAAACGGCACGTGCTTCTGATCGATCTGGACCCGCAGGCGAATGCAACGACCGGATCCGGCATTGACAAGCGAGCGCTTACTTCTACGGTCTATCACGTATTGCTCGGAGAGCGCACCGCAGCACAGGTGATGCTGCCCTCGCCGAGCGGCGGATTTGATGTGCTCCCCGCGAACCGGGAACTGGCCGGCGCGGAGGTCGAGCTCGTTGACCTTCCCGACCGGGAAATTCGGCTGCGTCAAGCGCTCGGCGACGCATTTCAACCCGCGCCGGCGGCGTTGGATGGGAGTGCACCCCGGTTCGACTTCGTTCTAATCGATTGCCCGCCGTCGTTGTCGTTGCTTACGCTGAATGGCTTCTGCGCAGCGGACTCGGTCCTGATTCCGATGCAGTGTGAGTACTACGCGTTGGAAGGCCTATCAGACCTGGTGCAGACCTTGAAGAGAGTGCGTACTCACTTTAATCCGCGTCTGGAGATCGAAGGCCTGCTCCGCACGATGTACGATCCCCGCAGCACCTTGGCCCAGAACGTCTCCGCCGACCTCGAGCGCCATTTCGGCGAGAAGCTTTACCGCACGGTGATTCCACGCAATGTGCGACTGGCCGAGGCGCCCTCGCACGGCATCCCTGCGCTGTACCTGGACAAGAGCTCCAAGGGGGCGCAGGCCTATCTCGCCCTTGCCGGCGAAATGCTGCGTCGTCTGGAAGCGAAGTCCGGCGCGGCCGAACGCGCCGCAGCGGCATGACGACTGCCCTCCATACCTGGCGGGCTGCCGAGCACGAGGAGACACGATGATCCGTCCGAAGGGCCTTGGCCGTGGGCTCGATGCCCTGTTGTCGGCGACGGAGGGTGCCCCTGGCAAGGACACGCTGCAGACCATCCCCATCGATCGGCTCATGCCGGGCAAGTACCAGCCCCGCACGCGCATGGACGAAGGCTCGCTGGACGAGCTTGCGCTCTCGATCCGGGAGCAGGGGATCATGCAGCCGGTGCTGGTGCGCCCCGTCGATGGCGGCCGATTCGAGATCATTGCGGGCGAACGGCGCTGGCGTGCTGCCCAGCGCGCGGGCCTCACGGAGATCCCGGCGCTGGTGCGTCCGGTCGCCGACCAGGCGGCACTCGCACTCGCCCTCATCGAGAACATCCAGCGCGAAGATCTCAGCGCGCTCGAAGAGGCGTCGGGACTGCAGCGTCTGATCGGCGAATTCGGGTTGACCCACGAAGCCGCGGCGAAGGCGGTGGGCCGCTCACGCAGCGCCGTCAGCAATCTCCTGCGGCTGCTCGAGCTCGCAAAGCCCGTCCAGGACTACCTGCTCGGTGGCCGGCTCGAGATGGGGCACGCACGTGCACTGCTCGCGCTGGGCTCGGGCGAGCAGGTGGCTGCGGCAGCTCGCATCGTGGCCCAATCGCTCTCGGTCCGCGAAGCTGAGCGACTGGTCCGCTCGATGCTGGACGCGACCGCCGCGCCCGGGGCCCCCAAACGACGGGCGGCCACCCGCGACGCCGATGTCGCGCGCCTCGAAGAGGAGCTCGCCGAGCGGCTGGGCGCATCGGTGCATATCGAATCGCGACCCAAGGGAGCGGGGCGCGTGGTGATCGCTTACGCCAGCCTCGAGCAGCTCGACGGCATCCTCGAGCGGTTGCGCGCGGGCTGATCCGCGCGCAGCGGTTCAGGCAACCTGCTGCAGGATCGTGTCCGCGCCCGATACCTCGAATTTGCCGGGGGCTTCGACGTTCAGCGTCTTCACCACCCCATTGTCGACGAGCATCGAGAACCGCTGGCATCGTGTCCCCATGCCTCGCGCATTGAGGTCGAGGTCGAGTCCCAGCGCCTTCGTATAGGTGGCGCTGCCGTCGCCCAGCATGCGGATCTTGCCGCTGGCGTGCTGTTCGCGACCCCACGCGCCCATGACGAATGCATCGTTCACCGAAACGCAGACCACGTCGTCGATGCCCTTGGCCTTGAGCTCATCGATGTGATCGACGTAGCTGGGCACGTGCTTGGCCGAGCAGGTGGGCGTGAATGCTCCGGGCAGGCCGAAGATCACCACCTTCCTGCCTCGCGTCAGCTCCTCGATCGTTACCTCGCGCGGTCCGACTGGGCACCCGGGCATTTCCGTCTCGTTGAACTCGTAGAGCTTGCCGGGGGGAAGTGAGTCGCCAACCTTGATCGTCATGAAGCCTCCGTGAGTGCCCGCGCGCCTGCTGGGATGGAGCGTGCAGAGTACGAGATTACCGTGATCGCGCGCAGCCTGCCGGGGCGCACTTGAATGCGCGCTCCGGCAGGGTTAGCGTTATGGATTTTCGTCGCGCAGGCGAAGAAGGATACTCGTGATCATGTCCTTGGGATCGACCCCTCCGACGCGAAAGAAATCGTCGCCCACGACGCTATGGATCGCGACGCGGAAGGGACTGTGGTCGCTCGCAAGTGACGACAGCCGGCGCGTGTGGAAGCTCGTCGGGCCGCAGTTCCTGGGCCATGTCGTCCATCATGCCGTCATGGACCCTCGCGACGGGCGCACCTTGCTGGCGGCAGCGCGAACCGGCCACCTGGGGCCCACAATCTTTCGTTCGCTCGACCGCGGGCGCACCTGGAAAGAGGCTTCGCGGCCACCGGCGTTCGCGGAGGGCGCCGGCCGGTCGGTCGATCACACGTTCTGGCTGACACCGGGTCATGCCACCGAGCCCGGCGTCTGGTTCGCCGGCACATCGCCGCAGGGACTATTTCGATCGTCCGACGGAGGCATCACCTGGAAAGGCGTTGCCGGATTCAACGATCACCCACGGCGCAAGGAATGGTGCGGCGGCGACCAGGACGGTACCCCCGATGGAGCCAAGCTGCATTCCGTGTTGATCGACCCGCGTGACCCGGCGCACATGTACATCGGCATGTCGAGCGGCGGAGTGTTCGAGTCAATCGACGGCGGTACCGACTGGCGCCCATTGAACCGCGGCGTGCGCGCCGACTTCATTCCGCAGCCGGACCCCGAGTTCGGCCACGATCCGCACTGCATTCGACTGCACCCGCTGCTTCCCAATCGGCTGTATCAGCAGAACCACTGCGGCATCTACCGACTCGATCGCCCCTCCGAAACCTGGACGGAGATCGGGACGACGATGCCCAAATCCGTCGGGTCGATCGGCTTTCCCCTCGTGCTGCACCCGCACGACCCGGAAACCTTCTGGGTGTTCCCCATGGACGGGTCTTCGGTGTGGCCGCGCGTTTCGCCGGGCGGCAAGCCGGCGGTGTACCGCAGCGTCAACGGCGGGCGCACCTGGCAACGCCAAAGCACCGGACTCCCGGCAGTGCAGGCCTGGTGGACCGTAAAACGCCAAGCGATGACGACCGACCGCGCGGCGACCGTCGGCGTCTACTTCGGCACCACGAGCGGCGAAGTGTGGGGCAGCCGGGACGAAGGCCGGTCGTGGCGGCCCCTGGCCAGGCATCTGCCGCACGTGTATGCGATCGAGTCGTCATGAGTCGTCCTGCAAAGCCGGCGGCCGATGCGCGCACGCTCCAGGCACGATGTGGATAGCACGATGCAGATAGCACAATGCATATAGGCGAGCGCGGCGGCCATGGCCGTGAAGGGGACGCTGACCCCGGAGCCGGCGCGCTCGTCGTGCTGATTCCGGGGCTTTTGCGCTCCTATACATCGGGCGCGGCAACGATTCGGCTCCCAGCCTGTTTGGAACGGCGCACGCTCGACAGCGCGCTGCGCGAGCTCGACCAGCGCTTCCCCGGCATTCGTTTTCGCATCGTCGACGAGCAGCAGCATGTACGGCCGCATATGAAATGCTTTGTCGACGCGAGCCTCGCCGGGGACCTCCACGCCGACATCACGGGCGCGCGGGAGCTCATGATCGTCGGTGCCCTTTCAGGCGGTTGACGGCGTGTGCTGCGCCGCAGCACGGATTGCGGCGCTCCGGTGATTGCGGCTATAATCGTGCGGTTTTCCACACCTCTGGCGCGGGCTCACTCGCGCGCACGAGTGGCCCTCCCGCCGATCTCCAGGCCCATACGCACGGTTCTCAAGTGGCAAGTCATCACGACTGCGCTTGTGGCCGGCATCGCGGCCTGGGTTTCCGGTCCGCATGGAGCGCTCTCGGCTGCCTTGGGAGGTGCGGTCAACATCACGGCAGGGATCGTGTTCGCGCTACTGTTGGGCGTCAATGCCGCCCGCGGGCGTGTGCGCGGCGCGCACGTCGCGTTGGTCGCGATGTTTCGCGCAGAAGCAGGCAAGGTGCTGGCGATCGTGAGCGGGCTGTGGCTGGTGCTCTCGAGGTACGGGGACATCGTTCCGGCGGCTTTCTTCAGCGCATTCGTGATCACCGTGATCGTGTTCAGCATGGCTTTTTTTGTGCACGAATGATTCCAAACAGGGACTAGGCGATGGCCGCCGAACATGCCGCAGCAGGGAGCGAGATGACTCCCACTTCGTACATCCAGCACCACCTCACGTTCCTGACGCATCCGGTTCGCGAGGACGGCGGCTTCTGGTCCGTCAACGTCGACACGTTGGTGACCACCGTGGTCGTCGCGCTGCTGGCCTTCGGGTTCCTGTGGTCGGTCACCCGCAAATCGACGAGCGGCGTGCCTTCGCGCATGCAGGCGTTCGTCGAGCTCACGTTCGATTTCGTGAACGATCAGGTTAAGGGCATCTACCACGGCGAGAGCAAGGCCGTCGCCCCGATAGCGCTCACGACTTTCGTCCTGGTGCTGTTCCTGAACGCGATGGACTTCCTGCCCGTCGACATCATGTCGCGTTTCTTCGAGCTCCTGGGGTTCCACAACTGGCGCCCGGTGCCCACCGCAGACGTGAACACGACGTTCGCACTTTCGTTGTCCGTCTTCGCCATGATGATCTACTACAGCATCAAGGTGAAGCGCCTGGGTGGCTGGCTGCACGAGCTGGTCGCTGCACCCTTCGGCCTCAAGCCAACGTGGATGTCGCCGCTGCTGGTGTTCTTCAATCTGCTGTTCAACCTCGTCGAGTACGTGTCGAAGCCGCTGTCGCACAGCCTGCGTCTCTTTGGAAACATGTACGCGGGCGAGCTCATCTTCATGCTGCTCGGCCTGTGGGCGGCGACCGGGCTCGTCGGCACCATCTTCGGCGGCGTCCTCAATCTCGGCTGGGCGATCTTCCACATCCTGATCGTCGCGCTGCAGGCCTACATCTTCATGATGCTGACCATCGTCTACATCGCGATGGCGCACGAAGGTCACTGATCACCCGCTTCACCCAGGCTGTTCCTACATCACTCATCCGTCACGAAAGGGAGAACCTCCAATGGACAAAATGCAAATGCTTGCGCAGATTCAGGCATTCACGAGCATCGGTATCGGGCTGATCATCGGCCTTGGCGCGCTCGGCGCCTGCGTCGGCGTGGGCATCATGTGCTCGCGCTTTCTCGAGGGCGCCGCTCGCCAGCCCGAGCTCATTCCGCAGCTGCAGGCCAAGGTGTTCCTGCTGCTCGGTCTCATCGACGCTTCGTTCATCATCGGCGTGGGTCTCGCGATGCTGTTCGCGTTCGGTAACCCGCTCCTCGCGGTCGTTCGGTAACGTCCGGCTCACCCGCGACGCGCGATCGGAAAGGCACACATGAACATCAACCTGACGCTCTTCATGCAGGCGATCGCGTTCTTCGCGTTCATCTGGTTCTGCGCCAAGTTCATCTGGCCGCCGCTGACGCGCGCGATCGACACGCGCCAGAAGCAGATCGCCGACGGCCTCTCGGCGGCCGAAGCCGGCAAGCAGAGCTTCGCGACCGCCGAGAAGCGCATTGCCGAAATGCTCACCGAAGCGAAAGGCCGTTCAGCCGACATCATCGCCCAGGGCGAAAAGCTGAAGGCGGAGACCATCGAGGCCTCGCGCGGTGAAGCCAAGGCCGAGGCCGATCGCATCATCGCGGGCGCCAAGGCCGAGATCGAGCAGGAGGTCGCGCGCGCCAAGGAATCGTTGCGCAACCAGGTGGCGGATCTCGCAGTCGCCGGGGCGCGTCGAATCCTAGAGCGCGAGATCGACCCGAAGGCGCACGCCGAACTTCTCGCGTCGATCCAGCGCGAGCTGTAGCCATGGCCGAGCTCGCCACCATCGCACGACCTTACGCGGAGGCGGCGTTTCGCCTTGCGGCCGACGACAACGCCCTGCCCGCGTGGAGCGAGCTCCTGCGTTTCCTCGGCACTCTCGTCACCGAACCTCGCGTTGCGAGCGCACTCGACAACCCTAAACTCGGCACGCCCGAGAAGGAGTCGCTGCTGCTCACGATCGCGGGCGATCGCGTGAGCGGAATGGGCCGCAACTTCGTGCGCGTGCTGGTGGAGGCCGACCGCGTGACGTTGCTGCCGGAGATCTCCCGCCTGTTCGACGAGCTCAAGTCGCATGCCGAAGGCGTTGCGCACGCGGTGATCGACACGGCGTTTCCGCTCGACGACGCGCAAGTACGTGACATCACCGCATCGCTGCAGCGACGCTTCGGCAAGAAGATCGAAGCCGCGGTCAACGTGGACCGCACGCTGATCGGCGGCGTGCGCATCGCCGTGGGCGACACCGTCATCGATGGCTCGGTGCGGGCAAAGCTCAACGCCATGCACGTGCAATTGCGCGCCTGATCTGCCGACAATTTTCTGACTTCTGATACCCGACCTCTGATCCCTGGAAGCGAGGCACCATGCAACTGAACCCCTCCGAAATCAGCGAGCTCATCAAGGCGCGCATCCAGAACCTCGACACGTCCGCTCACGAGCGCACGGAAGGCACGGTCGTCTCCGTCACGGACGGCATCTGTCGCGTGCACGGACTCTCCAATGCGATGGCAGGCGAGATGCTCGAGTTTCCCGGCAACACATTCGGCCTCGCCCTCAATCTCGAACGCGACTCCGTTGGCGCGGTGGTGCTGGGCGAGTACGAGCACATCACCGAAGGCGACACCGTCAAGTGCACGGGCCGCATTCTCGACGTGCCGGTCGGTCCCGAGTTGATCGGGCGTGTCGTCAACTCGCTCGGCCAGCCGATCGATGGCAAGGGACCCATCAACGCCAAGCTGACGGACGTCATCGAAAAAGTTGCGCCGGGGGTGATCTGGCGCAAGTCGGTTTCGCAACCGGTGCAGACCGGACTCAAGTCCATCGATGCCATGGTGCCGATCGGCCGCGGACAACGCGAGCTCATCATCGGCGACCGCCAGACCGGCAAGACGGCCGTCGCCATCGACACCATCATCAACCAGAAGGGCAAGGACCTCACCTGCATCTACGTGGCGATCGGGCAGAAGGCCTCGACCATCGTCAACGTGGTGCGCAAGCTCGAGCAGTACGGTGCGATGGACTACACGATCGTGGTTGCGGCCAGCGCGTCCGAGTCGGCGGCGATGCAGTACATCGCGCCCTATGCCGGATGCACGATGGGCGAGTACTTCCGCGATCGGGGCCAAGACGCGCTCATCATTTACGACGATCTCACGAAGCAGGCCTGGGCCTACCGGCAGGTTTCACTGCTCCTGCGGCGCCCCCCGGGCCGCGAAGCGTACCCGGGCGACGTGTTCTACCTGCACTCGCGCCTTCTCGAGCGCGCGGCACGGGTCAACGAGGAGTACGTCGAGCGCTTCACCAAAGGCGAGGTGAAGGGCAGGACGGGCTCGCTCACGGCGTTGCCGATAATCGAGACGCAGGCCGGTGACGTGTCCGCCTTCGTACCGACCAACGTGATCTCGATCACCGACGGCCAGATCTTTCTGGAGACAAGCCTTTTCAACGCCGGTATCCGGCCCGCCATCAACGCCGGTATCTCGGTGTCGCGCGTGGGGGGCGCCGCACAGACCAAGATCGTGAAGAAGCTTTCCGGCGGCATCCGGACCGACCTCGCGCAGTATCGCGAGCTGGCGGCCTTCGCGCAGTTTGCATCTGACCTGGACGAAGCGACGCGCAAGCAGCTCGACCGCGGCCGCATGGTCACTGAGCTCATGAAGCAGCCGCAGTACCAGCCGCTACAGGTCAATGAAATGGCCCTGACGCTGTTCGCGGTGCAGCGCGGCTTCTATGACGATGTGCCGGTCGAGCGCGCACTCGCGTTCGAGACGGCGTTGCGCGCTTACATGAAGAGCAAGTTCGGGCCGATGATGGACCGCATGGAGCAGAAGAAGGAAATGAGCGGTGACGACGAGAAGGAACTGACCGCCGCCATCGCCGACTTCAAGCAGAACGGCACGTACTAGCCATGGCAGGTTCCAAGGAAATCCGGAACAAGATCAAGAGCGTGCAAAGTACGCGCAAGATCACTAAGGCCATGGAGATGGTCGCCGCTTCCAAGATGAAGAAGGCGCAGGACCGCATGCGTGCGTCGCGGCCCTACTTGATGCGGGCATTCCAGATCGCGATGCACATCGCCAAGGCGAACACCGAGTATCGGCATCCGTTCCTGGCCGTGCGCGGCAACATCCGGCGTGTGGGCGCGATTGTGGTCACGACCGACAAGGGGCTGTGCGGGGGTCTCAATACCAACGTGCTGCGGCTTGCGACCCAGCAGCACAAGGAGTGGCGCGCCCGCGGGCTCGAGGTCGATTACGTGGTCATCGGGTCGAGAGGTCAGGGGTTCCTGACGCGCATGGGCGCCAACATCGTGTCGAGCGTCACGCACATGGGCGACCGGCCGCACATCGACCGCCTGATCGGCGCCGTCAAGGTGCTGCTCGACGAATACGTCGACGGTCGGGTAGACGAGGTGCATCTTTTCTACACCACGTTCGTCAACACGATGCGCCAGGAATCCCGGCACGGCCTCATGCTGCCGATACCGGAGGAGTTCCAGGCGCCGGCGGGCGAGCTCAAGGCCGAAGGCGTGCAGGCGGGCTCGTGGGATTACATCTACGAGCCTGATGCCCGCGAGCTGCTCGACGCGATGCTGCGTCGGTACGCCGAGGCGTTGGTGTTCCAGATGGTGAACGAGAACATGGCCTCGGAGCAATCGGCTCGCATGGTGGCGATGAAGTCGGCCTCCGACAACGCCGAGAACATCATCGACGAGCTGCAGCTCATCTACAACAAGACGCGTCAGGCGGCGATCACCAAGGAACTCGCGGAGATCGTCGGCGGGGCGGCGGCAGTTTAGAACGATGTGGCGGCAGTCCCGCGAAGCAACGCGGGCGGCAGCGGCATAGAGTCAAGGGATTCCGGACGCGGCGTGACGATGGATTGCGGGTGCGCGCGCCGCGATTGTGACGGTTGCAGGTCTCAGAGGGATTGCGATGGATACGATGGTGCAGGGCCAGGGAAAAGTGGTGCAGTGCATCGGTGCGGTCGTCGACGTGGAGTTTCCGCGCGAGAACATGCCGCATGTCTACGACGCATTGATCCTCGAGGCCGAGGCCGGCGATACGCTGGTCGAGCAGGGCCTCACGTTCGAGGTGCAGCAGCAGCTAGGTGACGGGATCGTGCGCACCATCGCGATGGGCTCGTCCGATGGCCTGAAGCGCGGCATGCGCGTGCGCAACACGGCCAAGCCCATCAGCGTGCCCGTGGGACCGGGCGTGCTCGGGCGCGTCATGGACGTGCTCGGCCGTCCCATCGACGAGCGCGGACCGGTGCTCGGCGACGAGCGTCGCTCCATCCATCAGCAGGCGCCCAAGTTCGACGAGCTCTCGCCTTCGGTGGAGCTTCTCGAAACCGGCATCAAGGTCATCGATCTCATCTGTCCGTTCGCCAAGGGCGGCAAGGTCGGACTCTTCGGTGGCGCGGGCGTGGGCAAGACGGTGAACATGCTGGAGCTCATCAACAACATCGCAAAGCAGCACGCAGGTCTTTCGGTGTTCGCCGGTGTCGGCGAGCGCACCCGTGAAGGCAACGACTTCTATCACGAGATGTCCGAAGCGAAGGTCATCGTGCAGGAGGACCTCGCGCAGTCCAAGGTGGCGATGGTGTTCGGACAGATGAACGAGCCGCCCGGCAACCGCCTGCGCGTCGCCCTGACCGGGCTCACGATGGCCGAGCGCTTCCGCGACGAGGGCCGCGACATACTGTTCTTCGTCGACAACATCTATCGCTTCACGCTCGCAGGCACCGAAGTGTCTGCGTTGCTCGGGCGGATGCCTTCGGCCGTGGGCTATCAGCCGACGCTTGCGGAGGAGATGGGCCGCCTGCAGGAGCGCATCACCTCCACCAAGACAGGGTCCATCACTTCGATCCAGGCGGTGTACGTGCCTGCGGACGACCTGACGGATCCCTCGCCGGCGACGACGTTCGGCCACCTCGACGCGACGGTCGTGCTCTCGCGCGACATCGCTGCGCTCGGGATCTACCCGGCCGTGGACCCGCTCGACTCCACATCGCGGCAGATCGACCCGAACGTGGTTGGCGACGAGCACTATCAGTGCACGCGCAAGGTCCAGTCGACCTTGCAGCGTTACAAGGAGCTGCGCGATATCATCGCCATTCTCGGCATGGACGAGCTTTCGCCCGAGGACAAGCTGGCGGTGGCGCGTGCGCGCAAGATGCAGCGTTTCCTTTCGCAGCCGTTCCACGTCGCCGAGGTGTTCACGGGCTCTCCCGGCAAGTACGTTTCGCTCAAGGACACCATCAAGGGCTTCAACATGATCGTGAACGGCGAGTGCGATCAGCTGCCCGAGCAGGCGTTCTACATGGTCGGCACGATCGAGGAAGCGTTCGAGAAGGCGAAGACGCTGCAGTAAGACCTACACCGACGTGGTCGACTGAAAGGTCGTGCGAACGGTTCGACGAGAAATGCGGTTGCAGTCCGCTGGCCGCCGCCACTATTAATTGAGACAAGCGTCGCTCCGATTAAGGCTTCTTTATGGCTAACACACTGCACGTAGACGTCGTCAGCGCCGAGGAGCAGATCTTCTCCGGTGAGGCGGAGTTCGTCGTGCTCCCGGGCGTGATGGGTGAGCTCGGCATCTACCCGCGGCACACGCCCCTCCTGACCCAGATCCGCGCCGGGGCCGTGCGCATACAGCCGGCTGGAGGGGGCCCCGAGGAGCTGGTGTTCGTCCAGGGTGGATTCCTCGAAGTGCAGCCGCACGTCGTAACGGTGCTCGCCGATACGGCCATCCGTGCCAAGGACCTGGACGAGGCCAAGGCACACGAGGCGAAGCGCCTGGCCGAAGAAGCGATGCGCAACAAGACCTCCAAAGAAGAGATTGCCAACGCCGAAGCGGAGCTGTCCAGCGCTCTGGCCCAGCTCGAAGCGATCCGCAAGCTGCGCAACCGCGCAGGATAGTTACTGCCGCCCCGCACCTCGTGCGTCAGGCGTTCTCCTACCCCGAAGTTCCTGTTGGGCCTACACACACGCCGTGTGGCGCAAGGCACAGTAGGCGTCTTTGTCTGCCTATCGTGACCCAATCCCTCGCCTTCATCTCCACCCAACCCGATACTGCCGCCGCCGCGGCGGAGATCGGGCAGCAGGTCCGATCACGCTTCGACGGCCAGCCAGCCGACGCTCTGGTCGTATTCGCCTCGCCTTCGCATCAGCACCGATTGCTTCTGGAGGCTCTCGCGCACCAATGCGGAACGCACACGATCGTGGGCGCATCCTCCGCAGGCGAGTTCACGAACAGCATAAGTGGTGAGGGTTACGTATCCGTTCTCGCGTTGCGATCGAGTCGGATGCGGTTCTCTGTGGCCGCGGGCCGCAATATCGGCCAGGATCCGCTGGGTGCGGCACGCTCGGTCGCCGCGGGCTTCCGCGGCATCGCGGGCGATCCGTTGCCGCATCGGGCAGCGTTGGTGATGGCCGACGCGCTCGCAGGGCACACGGATGCGCTGGTCGAGGAACTCACCGTCGCGACCGGGGGCAACTACCGATTCTTCGGAGGCGGAGCCGGGGACGACGCGCGGTTCAGCAAGACCTTCGTGTTCGCCGGAACAGAGGTGCTGACCGACGCGGTGGTCGCGCTCGAGATGCTGTCCATGGAACCGATCGGCATCGGTGTGGCGCACGGGTGGGAGCCGACCGGCCCCGCGCTGCGCGTCACCGAAGCACAGGGAAGCCTTGTGCGGAGCCTCAATGGTGCACCGGCGGTCGAGGCCTTCAGCGATCACGCGCAAAGCACCGGTCAGCGGTTCGATGCCGATGACCCCATTCCCTTCTTCCTGCACAACATTCTCGGCATCGACAGCGGCGGGCAGCACCGTCTGCGCGTACCGCTGGGCGTGCATGCCGATGGCTCGATCTCCTGCGCGGCGGCGGTTCCGCAGGGCACCCTCGTACACATCATGAAGACCAATGCGTCGTCCGCGATTCGCGCTGCGGAGCAGGCCGCGCGGGCCGCGCTGGAGTCCGTCGGCGGTGGACGTGCCAGCGCGGCGATCGTGTTCGACTGCGTGGCGACAAGGCTGCGATTGGGCGCCGCATTCGACGACGAGCTTCGCGCGTGCGCGGACTTGCTCTCTCCGGCCAAGTTCATCGGCTGCAACACGTATGGCCAGATTGCGCGCGCCGAAGGCCAGTTCGGCGGCTTTCACAACTGCACCGCGGTGGTGTGCGTTTTGCCGGACTGACGCGAGTGGCCGCGGATTACGACTGCGTCACGCTCGATCGGCTGATGCGGCTCGCCTATGTCGGCGAGCGCTGGCACATCGCCGAAGATCTCGCGCGCTGCTTTGGGGGTGAAACGCTGCTGATGTTCGTGCGCGATCCTGCGATCGACGTGCTCGTCCCTGCACCAGGATTTCCGCAGACAGTTCGGGGCGGACCTTCGTGGCGTGAGTTCCTGCGCGGCCTCCGGGCACCCGGTCGTCAGGCGGGCGAGGTGGAGATGCCTCCTGGCCGCACCCGTGCCGCGACGGCGCTGGTGATCGATGGCGCGGCAGCGGTGCTTCTGGGCCCGGCAGGCAGTGACCATGCGGACCTCGATCTTCTCGGCCATGTGATGCCGCTGCTGGCCGCCTGCTTCGGCGCCGAGCAGCGCGCGGCGCTCGCCGAAGCTCAGGCCTGTGAAGCAGAAAAGGCCGCGCGACGCACACGTGCGCTGGTCGATGCCGTCGAATCCACACGCGCCGAAGCCTGGCGCCTCAATGCCGAGCTGACGCAGCAGCATAGCCAACGCGACGACTTTCTCGCGATGCTCGCCCACGAGTTGCGCAATCCGTTGGCACCCCTCGTCACGTCAGTCGCCTTGCTGCGCCGTAGCGGCGCGGAGGCGGTGGCCTCGCTGATCGACATCATGGACCGGCAACTGCGGCAGCTGTCGCGGATGGTCGACGATCTGCTCGACGTATCGCGAGTGAAGCACGGCAAGATCGAGTTGCGCCGTGAGCCGGTCATGCTGCGCGACAGCCTGCATGCGGCGATCGAGGCCACGCGGCCGATGTTCGACGCGCGCGGCCATGCACTCGAGCTGCATCTGCCCGACGAACCGCTTGTGGTGGACGCCGACAACATGCGGCTGACGCAAGTGCTTTCCAATCTTCTGCACAACGCCGCGAAATACACCGATCCCTGCGGCCGCATCAAGGTGCACGTGTTTCAGGATGGCGGTGAAGCGGTGGTGCGCATCGAGGACAACGGCGTGGGCATCGCACCCGAGGTGCTTCCTCAGGTATTCGATCTTTTCGTACAGGCACCCGTCGGTCGGGACCGGGCGCAGGGCGGCCTCGGTATCGGGCTCACGCTCGTACGTTCGCTGGTCGAGCTGCACGGCGGCAGAGTGGCGGCGTTCAGCGACGGACGCGACCACGGGAGCCGCTTCGAAGTGCACCTTCCTCTTCACGTCGGGCCCGTACCGGTTCGGGACCAGCCGGTGTCGATCGTGGAGCTCGACAGCGGCTCCGCGCTGCGCATCCTCGTCGTCGACGATAACCGTGATCTGACCGAATCGCTGGCCATGCTGTTGCGGATCATGGGGCACAAGGTCGACATCGCGCACAGCGGCTGGCACGCGTTGCAGGTGGCGGAGGACATCGACCCCGACGTGGTGCTGCTCGACATCGGGCTGCCCGATCTCGACGGTCACGAAGCGGGCCGGCGGCTGCGCCGAATCATCCGCAGCGACGCATCGGTCATCGCGATGACCGGATATGGCTCGGAGGAGGATCGCCGGCGTTCGGCGGACGCGGGCTTCAGTGCCCACCTCGTGAAGCCCATCGAGCCGGAGCAGCTTGCAGCGCTACTGGCGGAGTTGCCTCGCGCCGCCCGCGCGATCGCCGGCGGGCCTTGACTTCGATCTGCGCCCGCACGTGCGGGTGGCAGACGAGCGCCGATCGCGAAGGGTGGCCCCGTGACGGCCGGTTCATTCCCGCGACAGTCTGACTAGCATGCGAACCTTGCACCCTTGGCCTCGCACGTGCACCGCTGCAGCCGTCGAGCCATGACGGAAGCCATTCTCGTCATCAATGCCGGTTCGTCGAGCATCAAGTTCTCGCTTTTCGAGCTCGCGCAGAACACGCCACGCCTGCGGCTCCATGGCCAGGTCGAAGGCATTTACACAGCGCCGACGTTCCTGGCGCGCTCGGCTGCAGGCGAGACGCTGTCGTCGCGCGCCTGGCCCGCGGGCACTCCCCTCGGACATGACGGAGCCATCGCGCACATCGTCGAATATCTGCGCGGGGAGCTCGCGCAGGTGCGCCTCCTCGCGGCGGGTCATCGCGTCGTCCACGGCGGCATGGCATTCGGCGCTCCCGTGCGCGTCGACGACGCAACGCTCGAGAAGCTTGCCGCACTCATTCCACTCGCACCGTTGCATCAGCCGCACAATCTGGCGGCCATTCGGGCGCTCGGAGTTGCGTTGCCGGCTCTGCCGCAGATCGCATGCTTCGATACCGCCTTCCACCGCAGCATGCCGGAGGTGGCCCAGGCCTACGCGCTGCCCGCGAGCATCACTCGCATGGGCGTTCGGCGCTATGGCTTCCATGGCCTCTCTTTCGAGTACATCTGCGCGGCCTTGTCGCAGGTCGATGTGAGGGCCGCCGCCGGGCGAGTCGTGGTGGCGCACCTGGGCAACGGGGCAAGCATGTGTGCCATCCTCGGGGGAGGCAGCGTCGCGTCGACGATGGGCCTGACGGCGCTCGACGGGTTGCCGATGGGTACACGCTGCGGTTCGATCGACCCGGGTGTGCTGCTTTACCTCCTGCGCGAAGGCGGCCTGGACGTGCCGGGACTCGAAAGATTGCTTTATCACCAGTCCGGGCTGCTGGGCGTATCCGGGGTGTCGAGCGACATGCGCGCGCTGCTTGCGAGCAGCGAATCCAGCGCTCGGTTCGCCATCGATCTCTTCGTGTATCGCATCGGCCGGGAGCTCGGTTCGCTTGTCTCGGCCCTGGGAGGCATCGATGCACTGGTATTCACCGGTGGCATCGGCGAGCACGCGAGCGCCATCCGCGAGCGCGTGCTGCAGGACGCGTCATGGCTCGGGTTCGAGGTCGACGCCGCGGCGAACACGGCGGGCGCACAGCGCATCAGCGTGCCAAACCGAGGCCCGGCGGCGTATGTGATGGCCACCGATGAGGAGCTCATGATCGCGCGCCACGTTGTCGCCTTGCTGGAGGCGCGGACTTGATGAGGAGCCAGTAGCTCGCGCCGATGGCGAGTGCTTCATGATCGACGCCGCGATCCGCGTATGCAGCTCGGCGCGCATCGGCCTTGCGAGCTTACGCTGATGTGCCGCGGGCGACGACCGGCGGCGACTTCGGCGCACGCAGGCGGTAGAATGCGCCGCGTCCATGGTCACCGATGCCCACACCTGCGACCTCCTGATCGTCGGCGGCGGCATCAATGGCGCAGGCATCGCTCGCGACGCAGCGGGCCGCGGCCTCAAGGTGATGCTGGTCGAGCAGAACGATCTCGCGTCCGCCACGTCGTCGTGGAGCACGAAGCTGATCCACGGCGGGTTGCGCTACCTCGAGCACTTCGAGTTCCGTCTGGTGCGCGAATCGCTCGGAGAGCGCGAGGTGCTGCTCCGCGCTGCACCTCACCTCGTCGCACCGCTGTCATTCGTGCTGCCGCACGAGCCGCATCTGCGGCCCGCGTGGATGATCCGCACCGGTCTCTTTCTGTACGATCATCTGCGTCAGCGGGAGTCGCTTCCCGCCTCCTTTCCGGTGCGCCTCGAACGCTCGCATTGGGGCGCCGGTCTCGACCCCCGCTTCAAGCGAGGCTTCGTCTATGCCGATGCCCGCGTCGACGATTCACGCCTGGTGATTGCCAACGTGCTCGCCGCGCACGCGCTCGGCGCAAAGGTCGCGGTGCGTTGCCGTTTCAAGGGGGCGCAGCGCGTGGGGGCGCTCTGGAACTGCGACACCGTCGACGCGCAAGGACATCGGGAGCAAATCACCGCGCGGGCGATCGTGAACGCTGCGGGTCCCTGGGTCAAGCACGTGCGCGACACCGTCAACGCATCGCCTGCAAGGGAGAACGTACGCCACGTAAAGGGCAGCCACATCGTGGTGCCGCGAGTACATGGGGAGGAGCACGCCTACATCCTGCAGAACGCCGACAAGCGCATCATCTTCGTGATCCCGTATCAGGAGCGCTTTTCGCTCATCGGCACGACCGACATCGCCGTGGACGAGTACGAGCATCCCGAGATCTCGAAACAGGAAATCGAGTATCTGCTCGGCATCGCCAACAGCTATCTGGCGCGCGCGCTGACGCCCGCGGACATCGTGTGGTCGTTCAGCGGCGTTCGTCCTCTGTACGACGATGGCGCGGCGGATCCTTCGGCGATCACGCGCGACTACGTCCTGAAGCTCGACACCGGCAGTGGGCGCCATGCCGCCCCTGCGCTGTCGATCTACGGTGGCAAGCTCACGACCTATCGCAAGCTCGCGGAGCACGCGCTTGCAGAGCTGCAGCCGTATTTCTCCGGCATGAAAGGGCGCTGGACCGACAGCGCGTCGCTCCCCGGCGGTGATATACCGCATGCTGATTTCGCCGCGTTCGTGGGCGAGCTCACGCAGCGCTATGCATACTTGCCGGGTGATGTGGTTCGCGGGATCGCGCGACGCCACGGGTGTCGCGCGCTGGATGTTCTCTCCGACGTCAGACGCAGCGAAGACCTCGGTCGGAATTTCGGAGAGTCACTCACGGCGGTGGAGATCGACTACCTGATTCGCGAAGAGTGGGCGAGAACCGGAGAGGACGTGCTGTGGCGGCGGACCAAGGCGGGGGTGGGAATGACCCCCGGTCAACGCAATGCGGTGATGGCGTTCGTCGAACGTACCGTTGCGCAGGCGAGTCCCGCATGATTGCGAACGGTCCACGTGGCTTGCATCCCTTCGCAACCTCGATGAAGCTCGCACCGCTCGACGCCATGCCCGAGGCCTTGCGGCTGGGTATCCGCGGCGTCTTGAGCGACATCGACGACACGATCACCACTCACGGCAAGCTGACCGCGCAGGCATATGGCGCACTCGAAGCTTTGCACGCTGCCGGTCTGCTGGTGATCCCCGTGACCGGGCGACCTGCGGGATGGTGCGACCACATCGCGCGCATGTGGCCCGTCGACGCCGTCATCGGCGAGAATGGCGCCTTCGCGATGCGCTACGACAAGCGTGCCGGCAAGCTCGTGCGGCGTTTCGTCACCGATGACACGGAGCGGGCCGCGCAACGCGCACGACTTCACGACATCGGTCTTCGCATCACCCGCCTCGTGCCCGGCTGCGCGTTCGCATCGGACCAGCGCTATCGCGAAACCGATGTGGCCATCGATTTCTGCGAGGACGTGCCAGCGCTGCCCTCCTCGGCCGTCGACAGAATCGTCGAACTGATGGAGGCCGAAGGACTGACGGCCAAGGTGAGCTCGATCCACGTCAACGGCTGGTTCGGCCGATACGACAAGCTCTCCATGGCGGCGACCCTCCTCGCGGAGGACTTCGGCATCGATCTCGACACCGAACGCGAGCGGTTCGTGTTCGTGGGCGATTCGCCGAACGATGCGCCGATGTTCGCCTTCTTTCCGTTGAGCGTCGGCGTCGCCAACGTTCGCGTGCTCGCGGAACGCATCCCGACGCTGCCCTCGTATGTCACCACGCAGGAAGGCGGTGCCGGTTTCGCCGAGTTGGCCCGCTTCGTCACGCGCGCGGCTTCGGGGTAGCTCGTCAGGGCGATCCGCGAAAGCCGGGCAAGATCGCCGCAAGCTCCTCGATGAGCGCGTCGTAGTCGTTGACGCTGCCGGGCCCCTTGCGGCCGTGCTCACGGACGCGCGTCGCGCAGAGCTCGTCCGCTCGCAGATCACCGTTGTTCAGCATTTCGTCTATCGCGGGCTCTCCCGGGCCCGCGATCCACACGTAGCGCCGCGGCGCCCGCTTCTGGTAGAGCGGCTCGAGCGCATTCAGCGCCCGTTCCACATCGAGCGCCGCCCGGATGCCGTCGCTGTCCTCCGTGATCGGCACGAGCGCGAGATCGCTCGCGAACAGCGCGTTCAGGGAAAGGGTGTTGAACCCGGGCGGGCAGTCGATGACCACCGGCGCGGTGACGACGCCGGGCGCGCGCAGGGCACGCCGCAGCAGCGTCAGCGCGGAGAGCCCCTTGCCAAGAGTCGTGGCGACCTGCCCGAGCTCCGCATGCGCCGGGCAGAGAATGACGCCGCTGCGCGTGATCTCGCCAATATGGTCGAGAGGCTCCCGACCGGCAAAAAACGCCCACATCGACTCGGTGGCATCACGCACCGATGTGCCGAGTGCCTGTGAAAGGTGAGCCTCGGGATCGAGGTCGATCCCCCAGGGCCGCTGGCCTTGCCGCGCGATGGCCGCGAGCAGATTCAGTGCAGTGATGGCCCTGCCGACGCCGCCCGGGCAGTTGAAGACGGCGATGATTGCCATGCCAAAAGGATACGCGACGATGTGCTGGAGACCGCCGTCGCGCTCGACACGTCGGCGGCCCACCCCTCGCGCTCGTCTGGCCCTGCGGTCCACAGGTCGCGCCACGAGTGCGGCCGCACCACGGTGCCGTATGATCCTGACCTTTGCACGACTGAAGTCTCCGCCCCGCCTTGAACGCCATCATCCTCGCGGCCGGCCAGGGCAAGCGCATGCACTCGCACCTGCCCAAGGTGCTGCATCGGCTCGCCGGCCGTCCCATCCTCCAGTATGTGATCGACGCCGCGCGTGCCGTCGGGCCCGATCGCGTGGCCCTGGTGATCGGCCACGAAGGTGATCGGGTCGCAGCGGCGGTTGCCGAGCAGGATCTCGTTCTGGTGCGCCAGGACCCGCCGCGAGGTACGGGTGACGCCGTACGTCGCGCCCTGGCGGCGTTGCCCGTGGATGACGTGTCGCTGGTGATGATCGGTGACGCGCCGCTCGTGTCCCCCGATGATCTGCGCGCGATCCTCGATGCGGCCAGGCAGGGTGCGCTTGCCCTCCTCACAGCCCGCGTCGCCGATCCGCACGGGCTTGGACGCATCGTGCGGCATGCATCGGGAGAGGTGCGGGCGATCGTCGAGGAAAGGGACGCGACACCCGAGGAGCGGCGCATCGACGAGATCAACTCGGGCATGCTCGCCTGCCCCACGCGCGAGCTTTCGCGCTGGGTCGGCGCGCTCAGCGATGACAACGCACAGCGCGAATACCTGCTCACGGACATCGTCGCCATGTGCGTGGGCGAAGGGGTGCGCGTGGTCTCGCGATGTGTTGCGGACGAACGCGACGTGCGCGGCATCAACGACCGCGGTCAACTGGTTACCCTCGAGCGCATTCTCCAGCGCCGGCGCGCGGATGCGTTGCTGCTGGCAGGAACGTGGATCGCCGACCCCGACCGCATCGACATTCGCGGCACGCTGCGCTGCGGACGCGACGTGCGTATCGACGTTAATTGCGTGTTCGAAGGCGATGTCGTCCTCGGCGATGAGGTCGAGATCGCCGCCAACTGCGTGCTGCGCAACACGACCGTGCAGAGCGGGTCGACCATTGCGCCCTTCACGTACTGCGACGACGCGATCGTGGGACGCGACTGTCGCATCGGCCCCTACGCCCGGCTGCGCCCCGGCGCGGAGCTCGCGAGCGAGGTGCACGTGGGCAACTTCGTCGAGGTGAAGGCGTCCGTCATCGGCGAGCGCAGCAAGGCCAATCATCTCGCGTACATTGGCGACTCGAGCGTTGGCGCGGACGTGAACATCGGGGCGGGCACGATCACCTGCAACTATGATGGCGTCAACAAGCACCGCACCATCATCGAGGACGGCGCCTTCATCGGCTCGGACACTCAGCTCGTGGCACCTGTCAGGGTCGGGCGCAACGCAACGTTGGGGGCGGGCACCACCCTCACCCGCGACGCACCGCCCGATGCGCTGACCGTCTCGCGCACGCAGCAGGTCACGGTGCCGGGCTGGAAGCGCCCCCTCAAGAAAAAGGCTTGAACGTGCACGCTTACCGGTGGATTTTCGTCGCAGCGACACTCTTCTGCGCGGCCGCGCCAGCCCAGGCGCAGATCGATTGCAGCAAGCTCGTGCCTGATCTCGAAGCGCGTTGCGAGGACGTCAATCGCATGAATCAGGCGTGCGGCGCTCTTGCGGGCGATTCGCGCAAGCAATGCGAGCGCGATACTCTCAAGCGGCCGGTAAAGGAAGATTGCACGCAGGTGCCCGCCGCGGCGAAGTCGATGTGCGAGGCACACAACCGCGCAGCGGAAAAAGCCGAGCGTTGCAACGGCAAGGTGGGCGCCGATCTGCAAAGCTGCAAGCGCGAGAACGCGCTCAACCCCCGATTGACCCGTTGAGGCGAGGACCCCATGTGCGGCATCGTTGGCGCCATATCGAATCGTAATGTCGTTCCGGTCCTGATCGACGGCGTGCGCCGGCTCGAGTACCGGGGCTACGACTCCACCGGGCTCGCCGTGCTGAAACAGGTGAACGGCTCGATCGCCTCCGGCATGGAGCTTTCGCGTCTGGTCACCACGGCACGCGTCGCTGACCTCGCGAAGCAGGCGGAGAGCAGCGGCCTGTCAGCCATGACGGGCATCTCGCACACGCGCTGGGCTACGCACGGCGCCCCCACACCCGTGAACGCGCATCCCCACGTCTCGTCAGGCGAAATCGCGGTCGTTCACAACGGCATCATCGAAAACTTCGAGGGCCTGCGCAGCGATCTCCAGCGCCGCGGTTACGTTTTCGAGACACAGACCGACACCGAGGTCATCGCGCATCTGGTTCACGCGCACTGGCATGGCGAGGCTGGCGGCGATCTCCTGCGCGCGGTGCAGGCCGCTGTCGCCCAGTTTCACGGCGCCTATGCGATTGCCGTGATCTCGACGCGCGAGCCGGGTCGCGTCGTCGCCGCCCGCCAGGGCAGCCCGCTGGTCGTCGGGGTCGGCGAGGATGATCATTTCCTTGCATCCGATGCGGCCGCTCTCCTGTCGGTGACGCGGCGCGTGGCCTATCTCGACGAAGGGGACGTCGCCGATGTCCGGCGCGACGGTTACGCGATCTACGATGCTTCAGGCGCGCCCGTCGAGCGGCTGGTGGTCAGCATCAGCGCTTCGGATGATTCGGTGCAGCTCGGTCCGTATCGCCACTACATGCAAAAGGAAATCTTCGAGCAGCCGCGCGCGGTTGCCGAAACGCTGGAAGGACTGGCGGGCATCGACCCGAGCCTTTTCGGCGCAAGTGCGGGCGAGGTGCTGGGTGCGGTGGATGCGGTGCTGCTTCTCGCATGCGGCACGAGCTACTACTCCTGCCTCGTCGCCAAGCAGTGGATCGAAACGCTCGCCCGGATTCCATGCCAGGTGGAGATCGCCAGCGAGTATCGGTATCGCGACACGGTGCCGAATCCCAACGCCCTCGTGGTCGTGGTGTCGCAATCAGGCGAAACAGCGGACACGCTTGCCGCGCTCAAGCATGCGAAAGGATTGGGGCATCGGCATACGCTCGCGATCTGCAACGTCGCGACGAGCTCGATGGTGCGCCAGACGTCGCTCGCGTACCTCACCCGTGCCGGCACCGAGATCGGCGTTGCCTCCACCAAGGCTTTCACCACCCAGCTCGTCGGGCAGTTCCTGCTGGCGCTCACGCTGGCCAAACTTCGGGGGCGCATCGACGCGGAAGCGGAAGCGGGCTGGCTGCGCGCGCTGCGGCACCTGCCTGCCGCATTGCAAAGCGCGCTCGCGCTCGAGCCGCACATCATTGCCTGGGCCGAGAAGTTCGCGAAAAAACAGAATGCACTGTTTCTCGGGCGCGGATTGCACTATCCCATTGCGCTCGAAGGCGCGCTCAAGCTGAAGGAGATCTCGTACATTCACGCCGAGGCATATCCGGCCGGCGAGCTCAAGCACGGGCCGCTCGCGCTGGTGGACTCGGCGATGCCCGTGGTCGCGATCGCCCCCAATGACACCCTGCTCGAAAAGCTCAAGTCAAACCTTCAGGAAGTGCGCGCGCGCGGCGGCGAGCTCTACGTCGTCGCCGATCTCGACAGCCACCTGCAGGCGACCGAAGGCATCCACGTCATGCGTCTTCCGGAGCACCGCGGGCTGTTGTCGCCCATCGTGCATGTGATCCCGCTGCAATTGCTGGCCTATCACACGGCCGTGATCCGCGGCACCGACGTCGACAAGCCGCGCAATCTCGCAAAGTCGGTGACCGTCGAGTAGCGTTCGCGCCGGCACCGAACGAGCAACGCCATGGACGTCGGCTTCATCCTCGATCCGCTCACGTCGCTCAAGGCGTACAAGGACTCGAGCGTGGCGATGATGCGCGCACTCGCGAAGCGCGGTCACACGATCTACGCGCTGGAGGTTCGCGATCTCGTGTGGAGCGCCGGCAGAACAGCGGCGCGCGCCGTGCCGCTGACGCTGTCCACCGACGACGATGCGTGGCATACGGCCGGCCATCCGCGTGAGCTTGCATTGAGCGAGCTCGCTGCCGTGATGATGCGCAAGGACCCGCCGTTCGACCTGGAATACGTGTATGCGACGTATCTCCTCGAAGCCGCCGAGCGGGAAGGCGCGCTCGTCTACAACGCTCCGCGTGCAATCCGCGACCACAACGAGAAGTTCGCGATCACCCGGTTCGCGCAATTCATCGCCCCGACGCTGGTGAGCGCCGATCCCGATCACGTCCACGCCTTCATCGATGCGCACGAGGACGCGATCCTGAAGCCGCTCGATGGGATGGGCGGAGCGTCGATCTTTCGGGTGCGCAGGCACGATCCCAACCGCAATGTCATCGTCGAGATGCTGGGCCAGCATGGGACGCGAACCATCATGGCGCAGCGTTACATCCCGGAGATCGCCGACGGCGACAAGCGGGTGCTGCTCATCGGCGGCGAGGTCGTTCCCTACGCGCTGGCGCGGATCCCCAAGCCGGGAGAGTCGCGCGGCAATCTCGCCGCAGGCGGCCGGGGCGAGGCGCGTCCGATCACCGATCGCGAGCGGGAGATCGGCACCGCGCTGGCGCCGGGGCTCTGGAACGAGGGTCTGCTGGTCGTCGGCCTCGACGTGATTGGCGGATTCCTCACCGAGGTGAACGTGACGAGCCCGACGTGCTTCGTCGAGATCGCGCAGCAGACCGGATTCGATGCGGCCGAGGTGTTTGCCGTCGCGCTCGAACGTGCCGTGCAGGCCGGCGGTCGCGCGTGAGCGAACCCGCGGATGGTGCGCACGCTCTTCTTTGCAGCTAAGCCGGCCTCGGGCCTGCAGCACTTGCGCCGAGAGTGCGTGCTAACATCGCCGGCAGTATCCAGCTTTCTCGAGAGCGCGAGCCCTGCATGATCGGCGTCCTCATCGTCGCGCACGACAGCCTGGGCGAGAGCCTTGGCTGCGCGGTCACGCACGTGCTGGGTGCGCGTCCGGTGCAGTTCGAGGTCCTCTCGGTGGCCGCCACCGACGACCCGCTGCAGCTTCTCGCCGCGGCACGCGAGCAGGCAAAGCGCCTCGACACGGGCGAAGGCGTGCTCATTTTCTCGGACATCTACGGCGCGAGCCCGTCCAACCTTGCGGCCAAGCTCGCCCAGCCGGGGCGGATGGAAGTCATTGCCGGCGTGAACCTTCCGATGCTCATCCGCGCGTTCACGTACCGGGGGCGCGATATCGGCACGATGGTGACGAAGGCCATTTCCGGCGGATGCGAAGGGGTGCTGCACATCGAGGTGAAGCCAACGTATGCAGCAACGCGAAGTTGAGATCGTCAACAAACTCGGATTGCACGCGCGCGCGTCGGCCAAGCTCACGCAGCTTGCGGGCAAGTACCAGTGCGACATCTTCATGTCGCGCGAGGCGCGCCGGGTCAATGCCAAGAGCATCATGGGCGTGATGATGCTGGCGGCCGGCCGCGGTTCCAAGGTCACTCTCGAGACGAGCGGCCCCGACGAGCACGAAGCCATGCAAGCGCTGGTTGCGCTCGTCAACGACTACTTCGGCGAGGGGCAGTAGCACTTGACGAGCTTCGCCCTGCACGGCATCGGCGTCTCCCGCGGCATTGCCATCGGCCGGGCGCAGCTCATCTCGCACGCCACCCTGGAGGTCGCCCACTACACCGTCCCGAGCGCGCGTGTGGAGGCGGAGATCGAGCGCTTCGGCAACGCCTTGCGCGAAGTGCAGACCGAGCTGGAAGCGCTGCGAGGCACCGTCAGCACCGAAGACGCGCCTGCGGAGGTGGCGGCCTTCATCGACGTGCACTGGATGATCCTGTCCGACCCGACGATTGCGGAGGTGCCTCGCCGCATCATCGCGGAGCAACGCTGCAACGCGGAGTGGGCGCTCGCACAGCAGATGAACGTGCTGGTGGAGCAGTTCGACGAAATCGAAGACGCTTACCTGCGCGAGCGCAAGGCCGACGTGGTGCAGGTCGTCGAGCGCGTGTTGAAACGGCTGATGGGCAAGCCCGGCGCCGTCGCGCCTGCCAACGCCGAGCAGCACACGATCCTCGTCGCGCACGACCTGTCGCCCGCCGACGTGATCCAGTTCAAGCAGCATCGGTTCGCGGCGTTTCTCACCGATCTCGGCGGCGTCACCTCGCACACGGCCATCGTCGCCCGCAGCCTCAATGTGCCCGCGGTGGTGGCGACCCACAATGCACGGCAGCTCATCCGCGAGAACGAGCTCCTGATTGTGGATGGCACCCACAACGTGGTGATCGTCAACCCCGACAAATCGGTGCTCGCGGAATATCGCCTCAAGCAGACGGAGCTCGAGGTTGAGCGCGGCAAGCTTCGCCGACTGTCGACCAAGGCGGCGACCACCCTCGACGGGCAGCACGTCGACCTTTGCGCGAACATCGAGCTACCCGACGACCTCGCACAGGCCGTCGAGGTCGGAGCCGACGGCGTGGGCCTTTTCCGGTCCGAGTTCCTGTTCCTCAACCGCGCCGGTCTGCCGAGCGAGGACGAGCAGTTCGAAGCGTACCGTACCGTCGCCCACGGCATGCGAAAGCCGGTGGTGATCAGAACGTTCGATCTGGGCGCCGACAAACAGAAAGAGGGCCTCGAGGGCCTTGCACGGGTCGCGCCCAATCCGGCGCTCGGCCTGCGCGGGGTGCGCTTCTGCCTCGCCGAGCCCAAGCTCTTCGTGACGCAGCTTCGGGCGATCCTTCGTGCTTCACAGTTCGGCAAGGTGAGCATTCTCGTGCCCATGCTTGCGAATGCCTCGGAGGTCGGCCAGACGCTGGCCGTGCTCGAGGAGGCGAAGCAGAGCCTTCGCGAGCAGGGCATTCCTTTCGATCCGGGCATCAAGGTCGGCGGCATGCTCGAGGTTCCCGCCGCGGTCCTGGCGATCTCCTCGTTCCTGCATCGCCTCGACTTCGTGTCGATCGGCACGAACGACTTGATCCAGTACACGCTCGCCGTCGATCGCTCGGACGATGCCGTTTCTCATCTGTACGACCCGCTGCACCCGGCGGTGCTTAGACTTGTGTCCATGGCCATCACTGCCGCGAACCGAGCCAAGGTCCCGGTCGCCGTCTGCGGTGAGATGGCGAGCGAGCCTCGCATGACCCGCGTGCTGCTGGGCATGGGCCTGCGTAACTTCTCCATGCATCCAGCGCACCTCCTCTCGATCAAGCAGCGCGTGCTCGCAACCGACGTTCGCCAGGCGGTGCCCATCGTTGCCCGGATGCGCCGGGGCGATGATCCCGCGCGACTCGTGGCCCTTCTCGACAAGCTCAATGCGTGAGTGGGGAATACGCCGCAGGCATGCGGTGTTTTCCAGGTGCGCGTCCGCGCGCTCATTCGCAAAATTCTCAACTGTGCAATTCGATCCCGACAAGCCATCCTGCCCGTTCGTGCCGTTCAGAACAGGCAGCACGTGGCATTGCGCATGAGGCGCGCCATCGCCCATGCGCTCGCCGTGGTGCTGCTGATCCTGCAGACGGGGACCGCATGGGCGGTGTGGGTCGGTGATCAGCCCGCGCCTTTCGCACTGCTCGACACCCGCGGTGACCTGGTATCCCTCGAGCACCTTCGCGGCAAGGTCGTGTATGTCGATTTCTGGGCTTCGTGGTGCGGGCCGTGCCGACGATCGTTTCCGTGGATGAACGACCTGCAGCGTCGTTTCGGGTCGCGGGGCTTCGCCATCGTCGGCGTGAACGTCGACAAGCGCCGTGCGGACGCGGATCGCTTCCTCGAGCAGGTGCCCTCGAGCTTCCCCATCGTGTTCGATGCGGCAGGAGTGACTCCTTCGGCCTGGGGCGTTCGCGGCATGCCGAGCTCGTATCTCCTCGATCCGCAGGGCCGCGTGGTGGCCGTGGAGACCGGATTCCTCGATGAGCGCAAGGCCCTCGTCGAAGCACGCATCGAGAAGCTTCTCGACGGTCGTTAGCTCGCGCAGACGTTCATCGCTTGCGAATCCCGCTGACGTCGAATGCCCGGATCATGAAGGTACATCGCCTCATTGCAACCTGCGGCCTGTCGCTCGTCGCTACACTCTGCGCAGGATGCGCGGGCTATGCTCCACCGCAGCCATGGGAGAAGGGTGAGCTTGCGAAACCCGCCATGCAGTTCGATGCCGACGCACTCGACGCGAAGCTCGAGCAGCACGTCTATACGAGCAAGGAAGGTGCTGCGGGAGGCTTTGGTGTCGGCGGTGGCGGCTGTGGCTGCAACTGATCCGAACCGCGGGCTTTGGTCACGAGCTCCGTGCCGCGCCCGCGGGTTTCAATTGCGGCTCGCCTGAGCGCATCGTGGCGGCCACCCCGAAGACCCTGCTGACCGTCGCTCTGGCCTTGCCGGGCGTGCTGCCGGCGCATGCCGTTGCACAGCCGGTTCCGGAGCAGGGGGTGATCGCCCTCAAGTATCTCGATTACCGTGACTGGCAGCCCGCGGGCGATCGTATTCGCGTGAAGACGCCTGCACTGTACGTCATGAAGCCGCTCTCCGACGCAGTCGTCGTGGAGGGCTCGCTCGTGTACGACAGCATCTCCGGCGCCTCGCCGCTCTATCACGACACGCTGTCCGGTGCGTCGGGGCTCGGCATCACCGATTACCGCACTGCAGGTGACGTCAAGGTCACGAAGTACTTCGGGTCGTATGCGATCGGCGTCAGCGGTGCGGTGTCGTCGGAGCGCGATTACCTCTCGCGTGCAGGCTCGATCGATGTGCGCTGGTTCAGCGATGACCGTAACCGCACGTGGGCCTTGGGATTGGGTGGCGCGTCGGATCGCATCGACAGCGTCAATGGGGTTGCCACGGGGCAGGCACGTCACACGATCGATGCGCTCGTGGGCGTGACGCAGGTGCTCTCGGCGGCGGACGTCGTGCAGGCCAATGTGACCTACTCGACCGGGCACGGGTACTACTCGGATCCCTACAAGCTTCTCGACACGCGGCCGGACCGCCGCCACGTGCTGGCGCTGCTGACCCGGTTGAACCATCACTTCGGCACGCCCGACGCGACGCTTAAGCTCTCCTATCGTTATCTGCGCGATTCCTTCGGAGATGACGCGCATACCGTGGAAGCCGCGTGGGTGCAGCCCCTGCCCCACGGCTTTTCCGTGACGCCGAGCCTGCGCTACACCACCCAGAGCGCTGCGGATTTCTATTTCGATCCGCCGTTCCCCCGGGGCTTCAGGCGCGGTCAGCCGTACACGGCGGACACGCGTCTCTCGGCTTTCGGCGCGGTGACACCCGGCCTCAAAGTGGTCGTCGATCTCGGCCACGGCTGGACTGCCGACCTCAAATGGCAGGGCTATCGGCAGCAGGGATCGTGGCGGCTGGGCGGTGACGGGAGCCCCGGTCTCGAGTCTTTCTCCGCGCGCTGGATCGAGTTCGGCATCGCCCGGACGCTCTGAGCTTCCGACCCTCGCCACGCCTCGAAGGCGCGATGCATCTTTACGGGTTCGAGTTCGCCGCGATGGCATCGAACCACGAGCTCAAGCTCTGGAGCGACGACGAAACGCGGGCGCACGAAGTCGCTGCGCGCGCGATCGCGGACGTGCAGCGCATCGAGCGCAAGTACTCGCGGTTTCGCGAGGACAGCGTCATCGCCGCCATCAATGCCGCCGCGGGTTCTCACCGAGTGCCGATCGACGCCGAGACGGCCGCGCTCCTCGAGTACGCCGATGCCTGTTACGAGCTTTCCGGCGGAGCTTTCGATGTGACCTCGGGCGTGCTGCGTCGCGCGTGGAATTTTCGCCGGCATCCGCCGGCGCTGCCGACCGCTGCCGCGGTGCAGTCCCTGCTCGAGCTCGTCGGCTGGCGCGATGTCGAGCGCTCCGCGCACGAGGTGTTTCTGCGGCGCGCGGGCATGGAGCTCGATTTCGGAGGTATCGCCAAGGAATACGCCGCCGACCGGGTCGCGAGCGTGTGCGTGGACGCGGGGCTCACGCATGGGCTCATCAATCTCGGGGGCGACGTGCGCGTGATGGGCGCGCAGCCCGATGGCTCTCCATGGCGCATCGGCATCGGCCATCCGCGTGCCGAGGGCGCGATCGCTTCCGTGGCACTGTGCGGCGGAGCGGTCGCGACCAGCGGCGATTACGAGCGGTTTTTCGACATCGACAACGTGCGCTACTGCCACATCATCGATGCGCGCACCGGCTGGCCCGTGACGCAGTGGCAGTCGATCAGCGTCGTGGCGCCATTGTGCGTGGTTGCGGGGAGCTATGCCACGATTGCAATGCTGATGCAGGAAGCGGCGGTTGCATTCCTGCGCGATAGCGGCGTTGCGTATGTCGCGGTCGATCGACTCGGACGTGTCTCTGACGGCATGGAGAGCCCCGCAGCCGATCCGGCTACACCGAGCACATGATCACGCCGAGCGGGCCGTAGCCCTCCGGACCCCAGCCTTTGCCGATCATCTGGCTCCGAATCGCCAGATCCGTCGTGTAGCGGTGATTGGGCGCGGCGCCCTGCCCGTTGTTGTACAGCCGGTACACCGGAAGCGTGCCGGAAGGGCACAGCCCCGCACCGGTGGGGGTGAGCGTGTCGAACACCTGGCCCTCGAAGGTCCAGTTGAGGTTCGCCTTTACGGTCGCGCACTCCGAGGCGGAGGGTGTATAGAAATGCGAGCTCTTCGGCGCGAATGCGGTGCTGAAGAAACGGCATACCGGGAACGTGCCGGTGCCTGCCGATGCATAGGCGACGAATTGCTTGCCCGTGCGCACCCATCCGGGGGTCTTTCCGCTATCGAGGTTCGAGATCTCGGCCGCGATGCCGGTCATGAAATAGTGATCGAAGCCGGCGTGGTAATACTCCACGATCGCGATCTTCGCCGGGGCAGCGCCACCGATGGTGCCGAGATAGGCCGCGACATTCGCAATGTCGTCCGACGTCAGCACATCCTGAAGGTAGCCCATGGCGCTTCCGGGCCTTTGCATCTGGATCTGAATGGCGGTGGGATTGTTGGCGCCCGCCAGCACGTTGTCGAAGTTCTGCTTCGCAGCTCCGTGACAACTCGTGCAGAAATCCCTGTAGACGCCGGCACCTGCGGTCGCGTCGGAAGCCAGAGCGGGTACGGCGAGTCCCGCGGCGGCGGCACACGCTGCCGCGATCACCCACCCCTTGATCCTGTCCATCGTTGACTCCATCACCGGGTTATACCAAACGTCAAGCGGCGCACACAGCGCGAGTGAGGTACGTCCCCCCTCGCCTGCGTTACACTCGCCCGTCGCGCGCGTGGAGCCTCGACTCTGCTGCGCGTCCAGCGCTCGCCTCGTCGCCTGCCCGATCGGCAAACAGCTGGTCGGGTTTTTTGTTGCATCCTTGACATCATGAGCTCGTTCGCCGCAACCACCGGCGTTACCCAGGTCATCGCCCACGCGGACTCCGTCGGCGTGGTGGCGCCTCAGAGCGCGCGCTTCGACACGCCCCTGCGCCTCTCGTGCGGGCTCGAGCTGCCGAGCTACGAGCTCGCCTATGAGACTTACGGCACGCTCGACGCCGCGCGCAGCAACGCGGTGCTCATCTGCCATGCCCTCAACGCTTCACACCACGTTGCGGGCTACTACGCCAACGATCCCGACGACATCGGCTGGTGGGACAACATGGTCGGGCCGGGCAAGCCCCTCGACACACGCAAGTTCTTTGTCATTGGAGTCAACAACCTCGGGAGCTGCTTCGGTTCTACCGGTCCACTCTCCATGAACCCCGCGACCAACAAGCCCTGGGGCGCGGCCTTTCCGCTGGTGACCGTCGAGGATTGGGTGGATGCGCAGGCGCGGCTTGCGGAGCGGCTCCAGATCCGCCAGTTCGCCGCGGTCATGGGCGGGAGTCTCGGCGGGATGCAGGCCCTGGCGTGGGCGACCCGCTATCCCGAACGCATCCGGCACGCGATCGTGGTCGCGGCCGCGCCGAACCTTTCAGCCGAGAACATCGCCTTCAACGAGGTGGCGCGGCAGGCCATCATGACGGACCCCGATTTCCACGGCGGACACTTCTACGAGCACCAGACCAAGCCGCGGCGCGGGTTGCGGGTCGCGCGGATGATCGGCCACATCACCTATCTGTCCGACGAACAGATGGAGACCCGGTTCGGGCGGCAGTTGCGTGACGGGCTGCAGTACAGCTTCGCCCCCGAGTTCCAGATCGAGTCCTACCTGCGTCACCAGGGGGAGAAGTTCGCGGAGTATTACGACGCCAACACGTATCTGCGCATTACGAAGGCGCTCGACTACTTCGACCCCGCGCTTGCCACCGGCGGAGATCTCGCCAAGGCGCTCGCTCCGGGCAAGTGCTCCTTTCTGGTGGTGTCCTTCACCACCGACTGGCGGTTTCCGTCGGCCCGCTCACGCGAGATCGTGAAGGCGCTGGTGCAGAACCGTCATGGCGTTTCGTACGCCGAGATCGCGGCGCCTCACGGCCACGACGCGTTTCTCCTCGACGACCTGCAATACCACGGCGTCATCCGCTCGTACTTCGAGCGCGTCTCGCGCGACGTGAAGGAGTACTCGACGTTTCGTTTCGGAGCGTCGCTCGCCCGCCGCCTGGAGACCGAATCCGTGAACGCGCGCCGCGCCGACTATGCGGCGATCGCGAGCTGGATCGGGCAAGGCTCGAACGTGCTCGATCTCGGCTGCGGCGACGGCAGCCTCATGGCGTTTCTCATGCATCAGCGCAGCGTTCGCGGCTACGGCGTCGAGATCAGCGACGAGGGTGTCCAGGCGAGCCTCGACGCCGGCATCAATGTCATCCAGCGCGACCTCGAAGGCGGGCTCGCGGGGTTCGACAGCGGCTCGTTCGATTGCGTGATCCTGTCGCAGACGCTGCAGGCAATGCGCAACATCGACAAGATCGTGCGCGAGATGCTTCGCGTCGGTCGCGAGGCCATCGTTTCCTTTCCGAACTTCGGATACTGGTCGCACCGGCTGCAGATACTGAAGGGCCGCATGCCGGTGTCCGAAAACCTGCCATATCAGTGGTACGACACGCCCAACATTCACCTTTGCACCGTGAACGACTTCAGCGCGTTCCTTGCTGCGCGCGGACTGCAGGTGATCGACCGGGTCGTCCTCTCGAACGGACGGCCCGTGCATGCGTGGGCAAACCTTTTCGGCGAGATCGCTATTTACCGCTTCCGCCGCGCGTGAACGGCATGAATAAAGCGAACGCGCCGGCGCTCGACGGATCTCCCGCACAAAGCCCCACGAAGAAGCGCTCCGCATTCGCGCTGCTGCAGGCGCTGCGGCAACCCAAGGTCGCCATCATGCTGGCGCTGGGCTTCTCGTCGGGGCTGCCTTTCATGCTGACCGCCAATACCTTCGGCTACTGGCTGCGCGATGCGCAGACGAGCCTCACGGCCATCGGATTCATTTCGTGGGTCGGCTTCGCTTACGGGTTCAAAGTGTACTGGTCGCCCCTCGTGGATCGCGCCGACGTCCCGTTCCTCGGGCGGCTCGGGCGACGGCGTGGCTGGATGCTGCTGTGCCAGTTCCTGGTCGCCATCGGGTTGATCGGCATGGCGATGATCGGCACCGAGCACGGCCTCGCGGCGATCGGCGCGTTCGCGCTGCTCACAGCTTTCGCTTCCGCGACGCAGGATGTGGCCATCGACGCTTGGCGCATCGAGGCGGCGACCACGGCCGAAGAGGTGGGGCTGCTGACCTCCGCCGCGCAGGTTGGCTACCGCATCGCCATGCTCATGGCCGATGCGCTCATCATCGTCATGGCCGCGCGCATCGGCTGGCCATTGTCGTATGCGGCGATGGCAGTGCTGATGTCCATCGGCGTCATCGCCACCCTGCTCGCTTTCGAGCCGGAGCGCGCCGGTCCCGTGCTGCATCGGAAGCCACCGCTCTGGACCCTGCGCGGGCTGGTCGATGCCGTCGTCGGACCCTTCGTCGATTTTTTCGCGAGGCACAAGAGCGTCGCGCTCGTGATGCTCCTGATGGTCGCGCTGTACCGGCTGCCCGACTTCGTGATGGGGCCGATGTACAACCCGTACTACCACGATCTTGGCATCTCCAAGGACACCGTGGCGGTGTTACGCGGCTCGTTCGGTCTCGTGGCGACCTTCGCGGGCATTGCGGCCGGCGGCATCAGTGCCGTGCGGCTGGGCCTCATGCCGACCCTGATCGCCGGGCTCGTGCTCGAAGGCTTCGGCACCGCCGGGTTCGCCCTGCTGAGCGTGCGTGCCGACGCCGCCACCTTCGCCGCGGTCATGACGCTCGACGGGTTCGCACAAGCCTACGCCGGCGTCGCACTCGTGACCTACATGTCGAGCCTGACGAGCCTGGGCTACACGGCAACCCAATACGCACTGCTGTCGTCGACGTACGCGCTGCTCGGCAAGTTTATGAAGGGCTTTTCCGGTGCCGTCGTCGAGGCCCTCACGCCGACGTACGGCCTTCTGGGCGCCTACGCCACCGCGTTCGTCGGCACGGCGTTGACCGCGATCCCGCCGCTCCTGCTGCTGCTGCTGTTATGGCGATGGCAGCGCGCTGGTTCGCAAGCCGCGTCGGCCGGGTGACTCGTCCGAACGATCTGCCGCGCATCACTCGAGGCGCTCCATCTCCTCAGAGATCTCTAGCCACTCCGTCTCCAGGCGCGCGAGCTGCCACGTGAGATCGCCCTGGCGCGCAATGCGCGTCTTCAACGTTTCGCGTTCGGCTTCCACGTAAGCGTCCTGGCCGGAGAGCCACGTCTCGATCTGGGTCCTCTCGGCAGACAATGTGGACATGGCCTGCTCGATCTGCTTCAGCCGATCGGCCAGCGGCCTGCGCGAGGCATGGCGCTGTTGTCGTTGCGCCGCGTCGGCGCGTCGCTGCTGCTTGCGTGACGACGAATCACCAGCCTCGCCTGAGCTTGTCACATCCGTGCCGGTCACGGCCCTGCGCGGATCAAGGACCCATTCGCGGTAGTCGTCCAGATCGCCATCGAAGGGCGCGACCCTGCCGTCGGCGACGAGCCAGAGGACGTCCGTCGTCGAGCGCAAGAGGTGGCGATCATGGGCGACCACGATGAGTGCGCCGTCGTAATCCTGCAGCGCTTCGGCGAGAGCTTCGCGCATCTCGATGTCGAGGTGGTTCGTGGGCTCGTCGAGGAGGAGCAGGTTGGGGCGCATGCGTACGATCAACGCGAGAGCCAGACGCGCCTTCTCGCCACCGGAAAGTGTGCCGACCGGCAGGCCCACCATGTCGCCGCGAAAATCGAAACCGCCGAGGAAATCGCGCAGCTCCTGCTCGCGAGGCCGCACCCTGGTATTCGCCGTCACGCCTGCACTCTGCGGATCCGCACCGCTGTAGCTGCGTCCGGCTGCGACGTCCTGATCCACCTGTGCGAGGTGCCACAGCGGCGTCTCCTCGGCGCGAAGCTGCTCGAGCTGATGCTGCGCGAAGTAGCCGATCCGCAGTGTCTCCGCCACGTGCCGGCGGCCGTTCGGGCCCAGGTCGATGCGCCCGGTGATCGCCTTGAGCAGGGTCGACTTGCCGGCCCCGTTCGGTCCCAGGAGACCGATGCGATCGCCCGACAGCACGCTCACGTCGACATCGCGCAGCACGGGCGCGGCGTATCCCGGGCACGCGTGCTCGAGCCGCACGAGCTGGCGCCCGCTACGCTCCACCGGCGCGAAGGAGAACGTGAAGGGGCTGTCGACGTGCGCAGCAGCGATGCGCTCCATGCGCTCCAGGGCCCGAATGCGGCTTTGTGCCTGCTTTGCCTTGGTGGCCTTGGCCCGGAATCGATCGACGAACGATTGCAGGTGGGCGATCTGCTTTTGCTGCTTGTCGTAGGTGGCTTGCTGCAACGACAGCCGTGCAGCCCGCTCGCGTTCGAACTGGCTGTAATTGCCACGATAGGTGGTGAGCGTCGCCTGATTGAGATGCACCACCGTGCCGACGACCGCATCGAGGAAATCGCGATCGTGGGTGATCAGGAGAAGAGTGCCCGGGTATCGCCCGAGCCAGTCCTCCAGCCAGAGCACCGCGTCGAGATCGAGATGGTTCGTCGGCTCGTCCAGCAGCAGGAGATCGGAGCGGCACATGAGCGCCTGCGCGAGGTTGAGGCGCATGCGCCAGCCGCCGGAGAACGTGTCGACACGATCTTCCTGACGCTCGTGAGCGAAGCCGAGGCCCGCGAGGAGTGCCGCTGCACGCGAACGCGCCGCGTAGCCGCCGATCGCCTCGAAGCGCTGGTGCAGCTCCGCGATCGCGCGCGCCTCGGCCTCGCCCGCGATCTCGACTTGCGCATCCGCTTCGGCCAGTGAGCGCTCGAGTGCCCGCAGCTCGCGGTCGCCGTCGAGCACCCACTCGATCGCGGGTCGATCGAGCGGCGGTGTGTCCTGCGCGACGTGTGCAATCGTCCAGGCCGCGGGCAGGTCCACCTCCCCTGCATCGGCGAGGATTTCTCCGCGCAGAAGCGCGAACAGCGTGGACTTGCCCGCGCCGTTGGCGCCAACGATCCCGACACGCTGGCCCGCGTGGATCGTGACCGACGCCCGGTCCAGCAGCTTCCGGACGCCGCGCAAGAGGGTGAGATGGGTTAGGCGAAGCACTGGAGCGACAGCGCAGACGTGACGCGCGGCCTGGCGATCTCAGGCGAGATCGTAGTCGTAGTCGATGACGACGGGTGCGTGGTCGCTGAACCGCCGGGTCGTGTAGATCCGCGCCGCCTGTGCGCGCGACGCGATGCCCGGGGTCGCGATCTGGTAATCGATCCGCCAGCCGACATTCTTCGCCCAGGCGGCGCCTCGGTTGGACCACCACGTGTAGTGATCGGGGCCGGCCTCGATGCGACGGAACACGTCCACGAAACCGATCTCGTCGAACACGTGGGACAGCCATTCGCGCTCTTCAGGCAGGAAGCCGGAGTTGCGCTGATTGCTGCGCCAGTTCTTGAGATCGATCGTCTGATGCGCGATGTTCCAGTCACCGCACAGGAGGATCTCGCGTCCGCAACGGCGAAGCTTGGCGAGATGCGGCAGGAACGCGGACAGGAACCGAAACTTGGACGCCTGGCGATGCGGGCCTGCCGAGCCCGACGGAAAGTACACGCTGACGACGGTGAGATCCTTGAAGTGGGCCTCGAGATATCTTCCTTCGTCGTCGAACTCGCCGCAGCCGAATCCCCTGCCGACCTGCGCTGGCACCCGGGTATACACAGCAACACCGCTGTAACCCTTGCGCACGGCCGGGCAGAAGGCAGCGTGCGCACGGCGCGGCGAGCGCATGCGCGGCGGAACATCCGGGGGCATGCACCGGATCTCCTGCAGGCACGCCACGTCCCACGCCTGGCCGCGGGCAAGCCAGTCGGCGAGTCCCTTGCGCTCGGCCGACCGCAAGCCGTTCACGTTGAGGGTGATCACACGCATGACATCGGAGCTTGCAGACCGCAAAGCCGGCGAGTGTACACGTCCGTCGGCTGCGAGCTGCGCGCGTGCCGGTCCGTGCATCGGAGCAGCGTATACTTTTTGCGTCATGCAAACGGCTGATGCGAACGACTTTCGGCAGGAATTCCTTGCGTTCGCGTTGCATCGCAAGGTGCTGCGCTTCGGTGATTTCGTCACCAAGGCGGGTCGGCGCACACCCTATTTTTTCAACGCAGGACTCTTCAACGACGGCGAAAGCCTGGTGCGGCTCGGGCAGTTTTATGCGCAGGCGCTGCTCACCTCGGGCCTTCCCTGCGACCATCTGTTCGGCCCGGCGTACAAGGGCATTACCCTCGTCGCGGCTACGGCCATCGCACTCGCGCAACGCGGAAGCAACATCCCTTTCAGCTTCAACCGCAAGGAAGTGAAGGACCACGGTGAAGGTGGCAACGTGGTCGGCGCAGCGCTCTCAGGGCAGGTGGTGATCGTCGACGACGTGATCACCGCAGGCACCTCCGTGCGCGAGTCCGTCGAGATCATTCGCGCGCATGGTGCACAGCCCGCGGGCGTTCTGATAGCGCTCGATCGCATGGAGCGCGGCCAGGGTGAGCGCTCGGCCGTCGAGGAGGTGCGCGCGGCCTTCGGCATTCCGGTGGTGGCCATTGCCACCCTCGAGGACCTGATGCGCTTCATCTCCAATCGGGCCGAGCTCGATGTCTACGGCGACGCGATCGCCTCATATCGCCGCCAATACGGCACGCAGGGAGTCGTGGCCGCATGAACCCATCCTTTTCGATGTCGCCGCGTCCGCGGCCTGCCCTTCTACATCGGCCTTGCCCGCGAGTGTCCGCCGGCGTTGCGCTGATCTTCGTACTCTCGATGGTGACCTGCGCCGCCGACGCCCAGGCCGCCACATACAAATGGGTCGACGACAAAGGCGTGGTGCATTACACCGACAAGGTGCCGACCGAAGCGATCAACCGCGGCAACGTCCAGCTCTCGAAGGAAGGCGTGCCCCTGCGCAAGTTGGATCCGGCACTCACGCCCGAGCAGCAGCGCGCCAAGGAGCAGGACGACGAACGCAAGCGCATCGTGGCGAAGCAGCAGGAGGAAGTCGCGCGGCGTGATCGCGCCCTGCTCGCCTCGTATACCAGCGAAACCGAGATCGATCTTGCGCGGCAGCGTGCGATCGCCACGGTGGATACGGTGCTGCAGTCGGTTGCGGCCTACACCGAGCGCATCAACCGGCGCAAAACCGAGCTGCAGGACAAGATGTCGACTTACAAGAACCGACCGGTGCCGGTGGTGCTGGAGCGCGAGTACGAGAGCCTCAATCAGGAGCTCGACCGGCAGCACGAGGTGGTGGCGATGAAGCGCAAGGAAGCGGCAACCATCGGCGCCAAGTACGACGCCGACAAGGTGCGCTGGCGCGAACTCTCCACGACGCGCGCCAGCGAGGCCGCTGCGGCCTCCGCCGGCATGACGCCCACGAGCGTGCGCAGCAAGTAGGCTTCGACCTCGATCAGACGATGGCGGCTCCGGCCGCCGTTTTCATTTGGTCCAGCCGACTCGCGCTGCGGCGTGCCCGAGCGGCGCGGCGCCTCTTTGCGATAATCAGCGTTTTGGATCGGCAGGCAATCATGGCTCAGTACGTCTACACGATGAATCACGTCGGCAAGATGGTGCCGCCGAAACGCGCCATCCTCAAAGACATCACGCTGTCGTTCTTTCCCGGCGCGAAGATCGGCGTGCTCGGCATCAATGGCTCGGGCAAATCGACGCTCCTGCGCATCATGGCGGGTGTCGACGCCGAGTACGACGGTGAAGCGGTGCCGATGCCCGACCTGCGGATCGGCTATCTGCCGCAGGAGCCGCAGCTCGACGCCACACTCACCGTGCGCGACATCGTGCAACAGGGTGTCGGCGACGTGCTGGAGGCGAAGGTGCGGCTCGAGGAGATCTATGCGGCGTACGCCGAGCCGGACGCCGACTTCGACGCGCTCGCCGCGGAGCAGGCGAAGTACGAGGCGATCGTCGGC
>JALYXY010000070.1 GCA_030946875.1 Pseudomonadota bacterium
TGAGGCACGGCACGTCATCCATCTTCATGCTCGCCGCGGCGACGGCGCTCGCCGGTTGCGCCAGCCTGCCCAACGACAACGCGGTCGCCAGCAACCGCACCCGCGAATGCAAGATCGTGCGGGTCGAAAGCGCCGCAGAGGCGATCCGCAACGAGGTCCGCGGCGGGCGTCCAGCCGGCGACGGGCTCGCGCAGGCGGAAGGCGTGGCCGGCGTCGCCCGGACGCAGATACGCCCGGAGCCTCGCGCGCTGCGTGCACTTCCGGGCACCAGCCTGACCGAGCAGGCCCTGCACGACTGCGGAGGCTACTCAGCAGTCGGCACCGGCAGAGCCCGGTGCTTCCGAACGGGTGGGTTCAGCATGGCACTCGCGGCGAGCCCCATGCCCAGCAGTCCCACGGTGAGCAGGGTCGCGCGCAGCCCCACCGCACTGGCGAGCGCGCCACCCACCAGCGATCCCAGCGGCGCGGAAGCCACGCTCAGGAAGCGCATCGTCGCCGTCATGCGGCCCAGCAGCCGATCGGGCGTGATCGCCTGGCGCAACGACAGGTAGTTGATGCCATAGAGCACGCCACCGAAGTCGAACACGAACATCCCGAGGCCGAGCAACACGAGCGCCAGCCACTGCGGGCCCGCAATGAGGCCGTACAACTGCCACGCCACAGCCGTGAGGGTCACGGCGGTGACGATCAGTCGTCCCACCCCGTACCGTGTGGCAAGCCGCTCGGCCGACGCGGCAGCCGCGATGCAGCCCAGTCCCCCGAAAGCATAGGCAAGCCCGAGACTACCGGCCGACAGTCCGAGCTCACGCGTGGCGAACAGGATGAGCACCGCCAGTTGCATGTGGTGCAGGAACTGCCACAACCCGGCAAGCCACGCGAGCCCTCGCAGCGTTGGGTTTCCGCGCACCAGCCGGAACCCCTCCGCGATTTCGCGCAGCACGTCGGACTTGCCGTGCACCTGCGGCCGGTCGCGAGGCGCATGCACCCGACGCAGCATCAGCGCTGACGCGACGAATGCCACCGCATCGAGCAGGATCGCCAGCGGCGCGGTGAATGCCTGAATGAGCACGCCGGCGAGACCCGGCCCGATCAGTGACGCAGAGGTCTCGCCCAGCGTGATTTTCGCGTTGGCTTCGACGAGTCGCTCTCTGCCCGCCATCTGGGCGATGAGCACCTGGTACGCCGCGCCGCCGATCACGTTCTGCACGCCCACGACGAATCCGACCACGAACAGCATCTCGATGGATAGCCCATGAAACACTGCAGCGACCGGAATCGACATCAGTGCGAGGCCGCGCCCGGTTGCGGTCGCGATGATCAGCGGAAGCTTGCGGACGCGGTCGAGCAGCACGCCGGCGTGCAGGCTGACGAGCGCGAACGGAAGCGTCTCCAGTGCAACGAGAATGCCCATCTGCATCGGCGTCGCCGAGAGCAGCACCGCCGCCGTGATCGGTAGGGCGAGATTCGTCACCTGGGCGCCGAAGGAGGTGACCGTCATCGACGTCCACAGCTTCAGGAACTCGGGATCACGCCACAGGCCGCGCCTGAATGGCTTCAAGATAGTGCGTCGATACGACATGATGTCCTGCCTGTCTCCTATCTCGCATGCATCGCTACTGCCATCGCTCGCCGCACGCGAACGCGCGCGGCCGCAGGTCGCTTGCGCGACCACGACAGGCGGGAAACAGAGGGAGAAAGGCTCTCGAGTTTCCCGCCGCATCCGGCGGGAACGAGCCGGACGACTACCGCAGAACGGGGCGGCGGAGGGAGCGCGCGCCGTTGGAAGAAATTCCGCCCCAATCCCGCATGAGGAAGGTGACGACGGCACGCGCGCCAACCCGCAGCAAGTCTGCCGGGTGGACGTGGATGAAGTGGTGTGCGTGCGTCATGGCTGGAAAGTCCTCCGCCGGATAGCGGATAAGACAAATTCTACGTAAGCGCCGCGGCGTGCGCCACTGCCGGGCGTCGGTTCGGCGCGCGATCAGCGCGATTGATGCACGCTTGCAACATCGAGGTCCAGAAACAGCCAGGGGTGTTCCCAGTACGCGTGCTTCCTGTAGCCGATGACGTTGCGATGTACGACCGTATTCTCGATCGTGTAAACGCCGAGCTCCCATGGGTTGTACGCCGCTACGATCTCCGACATTTTGCGATACAGCGCGCTTCGCCTCGGACCGTCCGGAAGAGCGCGCGATTCGCTGTAAAGGGAGTCGTACTCCGGCAGATTGAATCGGGCCAGATTCGACTGGCCGACATTGCGGCCATACAGGAGCTGCGCGAACGCGTCGCCCTCCGCGTATTGCGTGATCCAGCCCACGCGCCACATCTGCAGCTGTCCTGCGCGGCCCATCTTGAGCAGATCGGGCCACTTCTGCTTCAGGAATTCGAGACGGATGCCGATCGCCGTCATGCTGCGCTTCCACAGCTCGTCGATCTCGCGCTCGCGACCGGACGTGGCGGATCCCATTGTCACAATCAGAGGGCGCCCGTCCGGCAGCTCGCGCCAGCCATCACCATCGCGGTCGACGTAACCGAACTTGTCGAGGAGGGCGCGCGCCGCTGCCGCGTCATGCTTCAGACGCGCGTCGAAATGCGCGTCATGTCCCGGGACATTGGGCGGAATGGGCTGCGTCGCCGGGATCGCCTGGCCCTGGTACACCGTGCGAATCAGACCAGCGATGTCGAAGCCCATCACCATCGCCCGACGCAACGCGATCCTGTCGCGCGCGTATCCGCCGACCACGGGATCTTCCATGTTGAAGTATGCATATTGCAGGGCCGGTTGCGTCACACGTTGCACGTGCACGCCCTCCGATGCATAGCTTCTCTTGAGCGAACCATCGCGCTCGAGCACGGTATCGGTCAGCTCCGGCGGGACGTTGGCGTAATCGAGGCCCCGGCTGTTGAACGCAAGCAGTCGCGGGTTCGATTCCTCGATGACCGAGATCTCGATGCGGCCGATCTGCGGGAGCCGCTTGCCGCGCATTCGCCTGAGAATGTCGGCGTCGGCCGCCTCGCCCTTGTCCGGGAAGCGCCGATCGCGATACCCCGGATTCGCCTCCAGCACGATCTGCTGTCCGCGGCGCCACTGCGCCAACCGATAGGGTCCGCTTCCGACGGGGTTGGCCATGGCCCATCCGCTCGCATCGCCGTAGGCTTCGATCACCTCTCGCGCGACGATCGACATCGCGTAGTGCGACATGTAGCCCTGCAGGATGTAATCGGGCTCGGTGAGCTTGATGCGCAGCGTGTAACGGTCCAGAGCCTGCAGCCCTTCGATGGTCGCGTCGTAGTCGAGCCTGCCGCTCTGGCGTGCGCGCTCGAGCACCGGCTCGGCGCCCATGAGCTTGCGATCGAGGAACCACTGGTACGGCGAGCGCACCCTCGGGTCGAGCAATCGCTTCCACGAATACACGACGTCGGCCGCCGTCACCTCGCGCGGCTTGCCCTTGAACGCGGCATCATCGGCAAAGTACACACCCGGCCGCAGGCGGATCGTCCATGTGCGCCCGCCATCGCTGACTTCCGGCAGGCTCGTAGCGAGGCTCGGAATCAGCCTGTAGGGGCGCGCGAGATAGTCGTATTCGTAAAGGGTGTCGAAGATGCCGCGTATGACATGCCCGGAGTACAGATCCGATACGGCGTATGGATCGAAGCCCGTTTCGGCGACGGGAAGCGCAACGCGCAGCACCTTGCCGGGATCTGCGTAGCCGTTGCTCGCGGCGGTGGCCTCACCCGCGACGAGGGCCAAGGCGACCGCAACGAGCAGACGGAGTGGCATGGGCAGGCGATCGGCCACCCCTCTCATCCGTTGCCTGCATTCGCGGCACTGCGCCGGCGCAAGTCGATGTCGAGGTACTGCCAGGGGTGCATGTTGAAGGCGTTGTACTTGTAGCCGATCACCCAGGGCTGCACGGTGACGTTGGCATAACGGTAGGCGCCGAGTTTCCATGGCGCGTACACGTTCACGAGCTCGGACATGCGCGAGAGAATACGATTGCGCTGCGGACTCTCGGGCATCGCACGGGCGCGTTCGTACAGGGCATCGAACTCGTTGAGCTTGAACCGGGACAGGTTCGAGAATCCCGCATACCGACCATAGAGCAGACCCAGGAACTGGAATCCCTCCGTCGACGTGGCGATGTTGCCGAGCTGCCACATCTGCAGTTGACCGAGCCGCGACATCTTGAGGAGATCAGGCCACTTCTGCTTCACGAATTCGACGCGAATGCCAACCGCGCGCAGGCTGCGCTCCCAGAGCTCGTCGAGCTGCCGGTCGAGCGCCGTCGGCGTCGAAGCGATCTTGAGCACGAGCGGAGAACCGTCCGGCAAGTCCCGCCAGCCGTCCTTGTCGCGATCGATATAGCCGAACTTGTCGAGCAGGGCTTTGGCCCCGGCGGGGTTGAACGATCCCCGGCTGTCGAACTTCGGATCGTGGCCCGACATTTCGGGCGGCACCACCTGCGTCGCCGGGACACCCTGCCCCTGGCGAACGATGCGGATTTCGTCATCGAGGTTGTAGGCCATGCTCACCGCGCGACGCAGCGCAATGCGGTCCGGCGTGTACCCGCCCACCACGGGGTCCTCCATGTTGAAATACATGTACGAGACGCTCGGCTCGATGCCACGCATGAGCGCGATGCCCTGCGCCGCGAGGCGCGGCTTCAGCACGTTGCCGCGGTCGAGCACATTGGGAATGAGATCGACAGGCACGGCCACGTAGTCGAGCGCGCGCTGCTCGAACGCGAGCCATCGCGGGTTACCTTCCTCGATGATGCTGATCTCGACAAGGTCGACGAGCGGAAGCTTGCGGCCGCGCAGCTTGCCGATGAATGCCCTGTCCGCAGGATCGTTGCTGTCCGGATAGCGCTCGTCGCGAAACGCGGGATTGGCTTCGAGCACGATCTTCTGTCCGCGGCGCCATTCCTTGAGTCGATAGGGACCTGTGCCCACGGGATTGGCCATCACCCACCCCGCACCGTCCGCGTAGGCTTCCACGACCTCCCGTGCAACCGCAGAGGTGGCGCTCGTGGTCAGGTTGGACAGGAGCTCGTAGTCGGCGAAATTGAGCTTGAGACGCAAGGTGTAGCGATCGGTTGCGACGAGGCCTTCCATCGGTGCGTCGTAGTCGAACTTGCCCGTCTGCTTCGCGCGCTCGAGCACCGGTTCGGCGCCGACGATGTGGCCCTCGAGGATCGACACCGAGTTGGAGCGCACGCGGGGATCGAGAATGCGCTTCCACGCGTACGCGTAGTCCGCAGCGGTCAGCTCGCGCCGCTGGCCCTTGAAAACGGGATCCGGCGCGAAGTAGATGCCGGAGCGAACGCGAATCGTCCACGTCGTGCCGTCAGCACTGATCTCGGGCAGCGCCGCGGCCGTGTTCGGGACGAGCTTGTGCGGCCGCGCGAGGTAGTCGTAACGGTAAAGCGTATCGAAGATCGCCCGGACGACATAGTTGGAGTAGAGATCGCCCGCCGCCTGCGGATCGAACCCTGTCTCCGCGACCGGGAAGGCCACCCGAATCACCTTTGCCGTGTCGGGTTGCGCCGCAGCACTAAGCGCTCCCGACAGGGCGAGCACCAGCACGACGCGCAGCAGCGTCATGATGTTCAAAGCAGCTTCTCGATGTCACGCGCGATCGATGCGGGCTCCGCGTTCGGCGCGTACCGCTCGACGACCCGGCCCTCCCGGTCCACGAGGAACTTGGTGAAATTCCACTTGATCCCTTCGGACCCGAGCAAGCCGGGACGGGCTTTCTTGAGGTAGTCGTACAGGGGCGCAGCGTTAGCACCATTGACATCGATCTTCGCGAACAGCGGAAAGGTCACGCCGTAGTTGATCTCGCAGAAGCTTGCGATCTGATCCTCGGTGCCGGGCTCCTGTGCGCCGAACTGGTTGCACGGAAAGCCCAGGATCGCGAGGCCGCGCACCGAAAACTTCTCGTGCAGCGCCTGCAGGCCGCGGTACTGGGGCGTGTAGCCGCACTCACTGGCGGTGTTGACGATCAGCAGCACCTGCCCCCTGTAACGCTCGAGCGGAACGTCCGAACCCTTGATGTCCTTGACCGTGAAATCGAAAAGCGTTGTCATCGTGCCTCCTTGGTTTGAGGTTCGGGCGACGCGTTGATGGCCCGGGACGGCACGCCGAATCCGCCGCCACCGGGCGTCTGGATCACGAACACGTCTTCGGCCTGCATCGCCACTGCGCACGTTGCGCCGAAGTCCTCGCGCGTGCCATCGGCGCGTTCGACCCAGTTGCGGCCGAGCGCTCCCGGCTCTCCACCGTCGGCCCCGAAGGGCGCGATGCGGCGGTGATTGGCAAGCATGACCGCGGTCATCGGCTCCAGGAATCGTACCCTTCGCTCGCCGCCGTCGCCACCACGATGACGGCCCGCCCCGCCACTCCCGCGCCTTATCGCGAACGCATCGAGGCGCACCGGGAAGCGCCACTCGAGCACCTCCGGGTCGGTCAGGCGGGAGTTCGTCATGTGGGTCTGCACGACGCTCGCGCCGTCGAAATCGGGCCCCGCGCCGGAACCGCCGGAGATGGTCTCGTAGTACTGATACTGCGCGTTGCCGAACGTGAAATTGTTCATGGTGCCCTGCGATGCGGCGAGGACGCCGAGCGCGCCGTATAGCGCGTCGGTGATGGCTTGCGAGGTTTCCACGTTGCCCGCAACCACCGCCGCGGGGTAGCGCGGCGCGAGCATCGAGCCCTCGGGGATGACGATGGAGATCGGCTTCAGGCACCCGGCGTTCATCGGGATCTCCTCGTCGACGAGGGTACGGAACACGTAGAGCACCGCGGCCTTGCAGACAGCGCTTGGCGCATTGAAGTTGGTCGGCTGCTGGGCACTCGTGCCGGTGAAATCGACCGTGGCTGTGCGATGGCTCTTGTCGATGCGAATCGTGACGCTGATGCGCGCGCCACTGTCCATCTCATACGTGAAGTGGCCATCACGCAGAACATCGAGGACACGGCGCACGGACTCTTCGGCGTTGTCCTGCACGTGCTGCATGTACGCGCGCACCACGGGCAGGCCGAATTGCTCGACCATACGCCCGAGCTCGCCTGCGCCACGTGCGCACGCGGCGACCTGGGCACGCAGGTCCGCAAGATTCTGGTCGACGTTACGCGCCGGGTAACGACCGCCTTCGAGCAGCGCACGCATTTCCTGCTCCATGAAGCGGCCCTGGGCGACGAGCTGTACGTTGTCGAGCAGCACGCCCTCTTCATCCACGTGCGTCGAGTCCGACGGCATGGACCCCGGTGTGGTGCCACCGATGTCGGCATGATGCCCGCGGGAGGCGACGAAGAATTCCGGCTGCGCCCCACCCAGGAACACGGGAGCGATCACCGTGACGTCCGGCAGGTGGGTACCGCCGTTGTATGGGGCGTTGAGCACGAAGACATCACCCTCGCGCATCGCGCCGGCGCGCCGCTCGATGATCGTGCTGACGCTTTCGCCCATCGAGCCGAGATGCACCGGCATGTGAGGTGCATTGGCGATCAGCTGGCCCTCGTTGTCGAACAGGGCGCAGGAAAAATCGAGCCGCTCCTTGATGTTCACGGACGACGACGTGTTGGCGAGCGTCACGCCCATCTGCTCGGCGATGGCCATGAAAAGATTGTTGAACACCTCGAGGAGCACCGGATCGGCGGCCGTGCCGATGGCATGCGCCCGCGTGATGGGCACGACACGCTCGAGCACGAGATCGCCCCGCGCGGTGACCTGCGCACGCCAGCCGGGCTCGACAACCGTGGTGGCGCTCGCCTCGGCAATCATCGCGGGCCCGTCGATGCTGTCGCCCGGCCGCATGTCGCCGCGCACGAAGACGCGAGCATCGTGGAAAACGTCGGCCGTGAACAAGCGACGTGTCTTGCGCGCGCGCAACGGGCCGTCGCGGGAGGTGAACACCGGCACCGATGCTTCGGCCTCGTGCGCGCGACCCACCGCCTCGACCCCGACCGCCTCGATCACCAGCGCACGCCCTGACATGAGGAAGCCATACTGCGCGCGGTAACGTTGCTCGAAAGTGCGGGTGATCTCGGGGATGACCGCCGCGACGGGACCTTCCGGAACGGGGAGCTCGAGCGTCGTGTCGGTGCCGGCATATTTGAGGTGGAGCGTGTCATGCGTGCGAATGCGCGATGACGCGAGACCCTGCGCGGCAACCTCCGCGAACGCTGCGGCCGCAAGCTGCGCCATCAGCGTTCGCGACAACCTCAGCGCCTCTGCATCGAGCGGCGCCTCCACCGCCTGCTGGCGCAGCGCACGCA
>JALYXY010000071.1 GCA_030946875.1 Pseudomonadota bacterium
CGCGTCGACGCGCTCGCCATTGATGAGGATGTCGAGCTTCACCACGTCGGCGGCCCGAAACTCCCGGAACTCGTAGTCGAGGGAAGCGTATCCCCGCGACACGCTCTTCAGCTTGTCGAAGAAATCCATCACCACCTCGGCCATGGGAAGCTCGTAGGTGAGCATCACCTGCCGGCCGAGATACTGCATGTTCTTCTGCGCACCCCGCTTTTCCGTGCACAACGTGATCACGGGTCCGACGTATTCCTGCGGCATCAGGATCGTCGCCGTGATGATCGGCTCGCGGATTTCCTCGACGCGCGAAAGGTCGGGAAGCTTGGACGGATTTTCGATCTCGATCACGGACGCGTCGCGCATGAGCACCTGGTAGACCACCGTCGGCGCGGTGGTGATGAGGTCCATGTCGTATTCGCGCTCGAGACGCTCCTGCACGATGTCCAGATGCAGGAGACCGAGGAAGCCGCAACGAAAACCGAAGCCGAGCGCCTGCGAAACCTCCGGCTCGTAATGCAGCGACGAATCGTTGAGCTTCAGCTTGTCGAGAGCGTCGCGCAACGCTTCGTACTGGTTGGATTCGATCGGATAGAGACCCGCGAAAACCTGCGGCTTCACCTCCTTGAACCCCGGCAGCGCAGTGAGTGCGGGTCGCACCGCGAGCGTCACGGTGTCGCCGACCTTGGCCGCGTGGATCTCCTTGATGCCGGCGATGATGAAACCGACCTCGCCCGCCGAAAGGCCCGGCCGTGCCACAGCCTTCGGTGTGAATACCCCGACCTGCTCGCAACCGTACGTTGCACAGGTAGCCATGAGCAGGATCTTGTCGCGCGGCCGCAGCGCGCCGTGCATGACCCGCACCAGCATCACCACGCCGACGTAGTTGTCGAACCAGGAGTCGATGATGAGCGCCTGCAGCGGCGCATCAGGGTCGCCCTTGGGCGGGGGCACGCGCGCGATCACGCTTTCGAGGATGTCGTCGATGCCTTCGCCCGTCTTGGCGCTGGCCCTGATCGCATCCTGCGCGTCGATTCCGATGATGTCCTCGATCTCCGAGGCGACGCGATCGGGGTCCGCCGACGGAAGGTCGATCTTGTTCAGCACCGGCACGACCTCGACCCCCTGCTCGATGGCGGTGTAACAGTTTGCGACAGTCTGCGCTTCGACACCCTGTGAAGCATCCACCACCAGCAGCGCGCCCTCGCACGCGGCGAGGGACCGCGACACTTCGTACGCAAAGTCGACGTGCCCCGGCGTATCGATCAGGTTGAGCCGATACACCTGACCATCGCGCGCCTTGTAGGCGAGCGCGGCGGTCTGCGCCTTGATCGTGATGCCGCGCTCGCGCTCGAGATCCATGGAATCGAGCACCTGCGCCTCCATCTCGCGATCGGCCAGGCCGCCACAGCGTTGGATGAAGCGATCGGCAAGGGTCGACTTGCCGTGGTCGATGTGCGCGATGATGGAAAAGTTGCGGATGTCCTGCACGGATCTCTGGGGGAAGGAGGGATGGGCGGGATGCAGTCGATCGGACCTGCAGCCGCAGAGTGCGCTTTCGGCGCGCCAAACAAAAGGGCACTGGAAAGTGCCCCTTGCTCGACACGGAGTTTAGCCGATTTGAGGGGCCACCGGGCCCCCGATTGCGGCGCTTACGCGCTCAGCGTCAAAGCGATAGTGACAAAGCTCGCTCGCCGCATCGGGAGCGCCGAGAAACAGCACCGGCACCAGCACGTCGAACTGTTCGACCAGGCTCGCATGGGCATCGATGTCGATCAATTCGACGCGTATTCCGCGCTCGCGTGCAAATGCCTCCACCTGACGCTGCATCTCGTCGCAGAGGCTGCAGTAGGCGCGCGTCAGCAGGATGAGCGTCGCCCCGCTCACCAAGTCTCGCTCGCCTCCCGACGCGACCCGCGCCGAAGGACAGGTTCCTTACTGATCCCCATTGTTGATGCGCAGCGTTGAGTAGAACGTGTTTTCGCCACGCTTCATTTGCAGCGTCACCGAGGCACCGCGTTCCATCTTGGCGAGAAGCGCGTTCATCTGCTCGGCGCTGCGCACCTCGGTGCTCTGGCCGCGATTAATGACCGCGAGAATCACGTCGCCCGCCTGAACATTGCCGCGCACCGACCCCGTGATGTCTTCCACCAGCACGCCGCTCCTGACGTCGAGCTCCTTCTTCTGCTCGTCGGTGAGGTCAGCAAGCACGAGCCCCATGCGATTGGGCTTGGCTCGTTCCTTGGGGGGCGTGGCGCGGCGCTGCTGGGGCGTTGCTGCCTGGTCGTCCTTGAGCTCGGCCACGGTCACCGCCACCTCGCGCGGTGCGCCCTTGCGCCACACCGTCAGCATCACCTTGTTGCCCGGGCGCACCGCGGTGATGATCCGTGGAAGCTCGCTGGACGTGCGCACCTCGCGTCCGTCGACCTTGAGGATGATGTCGCCGGGCTCGATGCCGGCGCGCTCGGAAGGCCCGCCCTTCTCGACCGAATTCACCAGTGCGCCCGTGGCACGCGGCAGACCGAACGCATCTGCCGTGTCGCGGAGGACCTCCTGAATCTGCACACCGATCCTGCCGCGTGTGACGCGGCCCTTTTCCTTGAGCTGCTGAACGGTGTTCATGGCCACGTCGATCGGAATCGCGAACGACAAGCCCATGTAACCGCCAGACCGCGAGAAGATGAGCGAGTTGATGCCGATCACCTCGCCGCGCAGATTGAAGAGCGGCCCGCCTGAGTTACCCGGATTGATGGCCACGTCGGTCTGCAGGAAGGGCACCAGGTTCTCCTGCGGCAGATCACGTCCCTTGGCACTGATGATGCCCGCGGTCATCGAGTTCTCGAGCCCGAACGGCTTGCCGATCGCCACAACCCATTCACCGACCTTCGCTTTTTCCGGATCGCCGATGGTGACGCGCGGAAGATTTGTGGCGTCGATCTTCAAAAGCGCAACGTCGCTGCGCTTGTCGCTGCCGATCACCTTGGCCTTGAACTCGCGCCGATCGGTGAGACGTACGGTGACCTCGTCGGCATTCTCGACGACGTGCGCATTGGTGATGATCGATCCATCCGACGAGATGATGAATCCGCTTCCCGCCGCCTGAGCCTCGATATCGCGCTCGGGCGTCCGTCCGCGTGGCGGCACCTGGCCGAAGCGGCGGAAGAATTCGTAGAACGGGTCGTCCTCGGAAAGCTCGGGGCGGGTGCTGCGGCGGGCCTTCTGGGTGACGTCGATGCTGACCACCGCCGGGCCTTGCTTCTCATACAGCTCGGTGAAATCAGGCAGAGCCGCGGCGGCGCGGGTCTGGGCGACAGCGGGCGTTGTAATCGGTGCGGCGAGCGACAGCAGGGCAGCCGAAGCGAGCGCCCCGAGCGTTGCGCGAAGCGAGACCTTCATGTGGGGTTCCTCTATCGGGATACCGAATGGGCGGTAAGACGATGCGACGCTAGCGGTGGGTGACGGTGTTGGCGATCTGGCGAACGGTCACCGCAGGCACCTCGCCCAGCACGGTGACGAAATGATCCTCGACCTGACGCATGAAGATATTGACGCCACTCTGCTGCATCAGGCCGCTCGGGTGCGGTGCGCCGGCCACGGGCTCGACGAAGACCGATATCGCGACAAGCCCATCCGAGAAGACGAGATGCGCCACAGGGGATCGCTTGCCGCGCAGGGTGCGATATCCTTCGACCATCTTGGTGAAGCCGGGCGGCAGCTTGGACACGATCCAGCCGGTGTCCCGAACCTCGAGGTCGCCGGGTCCGACCTCGCGCACCTGCCAGTCGGGAGGCACTGACGGCCATGTGGGCCGCGCTGCGGCGCGGTCGATGCGCCCGCCGATGGCGATGTCGCTGAACGCAAACTGCTCGACCACGTCGCTCGCTTCGTTGAGGACGCGCGCCTTGAGCAGCAATCCCGTGCTCGGATCGGCCCAGAACTTGTGCGCGTAACGCAGGCCGTCCCGCGGTTCGAACACGTAAGCCTGCGCTTCGATCCCGGCGACGCGTGCTGGCTCCGCCTTGCGCAGCTCGTAGAACTCGAGCAGCGATCGCTGCTGCTGCGGCGAAAGTGAAGGGAACGCGTTGCGGAAGGTGCGCGGCTCGATGCGCACCACTTTTGCGTCAGGGTAGTAACAGCGCACCTCGCCCTGGCTGCGGATGATCTCGCGTGCGGGACCATCGAGATTGGTGAGCTTCTCGAGCTCGCCCGAAGCATCGAGCACGTGCACCAGACGCGATGTTTCGACATGCCCGGCGTGCTGATAGACGATCGTGCCCGAGTAGTTGAGCTGGCGCGCCGAAGACGCAGCGCGGGCGAGCCAGGCGGCGGCGTCCTGGGCGAGAGCAGGCGCAGGTCCAGCAAGCGCGAGCACGGCCAGCACGAGCGTTGCGGCAGGACGCGCTGCCCCCCGGCGCAGCGGACGAAGCATGGTGGGAACAACACGACGCAGTGGCCGCATCACGGCCGGGACAGCACTTGCGATCATACGGGGCACGCCCTCGCCGGGATGCCCGCCGCGCTATTGACGACCATCGGTGCTTTGGACGGAGATCGTGCGAACCGTCGGGCCGAGACCCTGCAGCGGGGTCGCGGGCGAGTATTCCTGATGGGCCATCAGGTAATCCTGCGGAACCGAAGACGGGCGGAGCTGGGCAGCGCGCACCTGTGCCGCCTCGCGAGCCTTGGCGAAAGCCAACTTGCCGTTGGGCTCGACGACACTGGTGGCCACCCAGCCCGTAAGCGCAACGGCGGCGAGGGTTGCGGCGGCGGCCCACGCATACTGCATCGGTTGCTCGATGAATCGGCGTGGCCGCGGTGCCATGACGGTCGGCTCGGCCTCGAGCCGCGCCAGGAGTCGTTGCGACAGGGGAGGCGCGGCGCCGGGCGAACCCTCGCGCAGCGTCTCGCCGATGACGTGGTAGCAGACCCAGGTCGCCATGCCTTCGCCCTGCTTCAGCTCGCCACAGGCGGAATCGTACTGTTCGTCGGGGAGCTCGCCATCGACGAGCCGTGAAATTTCCTCGCGCATCACCATCTCCGATCCTTGTCGGTCCCCAGCAACGGCCGCAATTCCGTTGCGATCGCTTCCCGCGCCCGGAAAATCCGGGAGCGCACAGTGCCAATCGGACAATTCATCACGTTGGCAATTTCTTCGTAACTCAGTCCCTCGATCTCGCGCAGCGTGATCGCCGTGCGCAGATCGTCGGGAAGCGCATCCATGGCCCGGTTCACCGTGGTTGCGATCTGCTTGCCCAGCAACTCGGACTCCGGCGTGTTGGAGTCGCGAAGCTGCTCTGCATCCTCGAAGTTCTCCGCCTCCTCATGATCGAAGCCGGTGGACGTCGGAGCACGCCGGCCCATTGCCACGAGGTAGTTCTTGGCCGTATTGATCGCGATCCGATACAGCCACGTATAAAACGCGCTATCCCCGCGGAACGAGGGTAGCGCGCGATACGCCTTGATGAAGGCTTCCTGCGTGACGTCCTCGACCTCGGCCGGGTCGCGCACCAACCGCGACAACAGCCGCCCCAGCTTGCGCTGATACTTCAGGACCAGTAGTTCGTAGGCACGCTTGTCACCCCTTTGCGCACGCTCCACGAGCTGCTGATCGACTTCACGATCACCCATTGACGGGCTGTCCCTGATTCATTTCATTCTTATCCCGCCGAACGGCGAGTGCGCGCCGATGATGAACGGAAACCCCGCCACCTCTCGTGAGAGGGTCGGGTGTCCACGGCATACGCTTGCTCAAGAGACACTTCAACATAACGGAAGTTCATTGCCTGTCGCCAGTGGGCGACCCAAATTGGATACGCTGGAATCCTATATACGTTGCAATTTCACGACGGGACGCACCATCCCCGTCGCGATGCCACGGTAATTGCGCACGACGGGGTTGTGCCAGCCGGCCAGCTCTTCGCGCTGCGCTGCATCGAGCAGCCCGAGCTGGTCCAGCACCTCAACAGTCGCCGGGTGCAGTCCACGCTTGGCGCCGTCTCCTACCTTGATGGCAAGGCCGATGCCGGCGCTGCGCACGCCAATCCCCTGCACGCCCTCGGCGCCCACCTTGGTCACCCAATCACCACGACCTGCACGCATGTAGGCGAGGTCGTTTCGGCCTTCGCCGGACACCATCTCCGGATGGGCGGTCATTGCCTGCCCCAGGACGCATCCGGCGTCGCCGTAACGATCGTCTGCGCTGCCAGAGGCAAGGCGTGCGAAGCCGAAGGCGAGTCGCTCGAGCGGCAGCGCATAGTTCGGAGCGGAGCAACCGTCGATGCAGGCTACGAGGTCCTCTTCGCCCATGCCGCAGAAGTGCGCGACCGCAGCTCGTATCGCGCGTTGCACCGCATGCTCGGGATCGATGTACTGCTCGACGGGAGCCTTGCAGAGCCTGCAGTACGCGAGCATGCCGGCGTGCTTGCCGGAGCAGTTGTGCGCGAGCGGCGAATAAGGCGGCGGCGGCGGCACCTCGCCCTGTGCCTCGTAGAACATTGGAGCATGGGTGCCGCACAGAAGGTCCTGCGCGCTGTTGCCGGCCGCGCGCAGCATGGCGGACACGCCTGCGATGTGACGCTCCTCACCTGAGTGGCTCGCGCAAAGGAGAGCAGCCTGGGCAGCCGACAGCCCGAACTCGCGGAGGCCTCCGGCGGCGACGAACGGGATCGCCTGGAAAGGCTTGAGCGCGCTGCGGGTGGTGGTGACGTGCCACGGATCACCGGCGGCGTACAGGAGCCTGCCGGTGCTGTCGACGACCGCTACCGACCCGACATGAACGGCCTCAGGCACGCTCCCGCGATAGACGATCGACAGCGGTACGTGCGGCGAAGGAGCGCTGCGGGTCTCCGCAAAGAGTTCCGCGGCAGGCGGGGTGGACATGCTGGGCTGCACGGCGCCAAATCCGGCATTATCGCCCGTAGGCTGCCTTGATGCCAGCGGTTCAGCCGCACTCGAGCACGGCGCGGATCTGATCGAGCGCGCCGGGATCCTCGATCGTGGTCAGGTCTCCGGGGTCGCGGCCCTCGGCAAGGGCCTGAATCGAACGTCGCAGAAGCTTTCCAGAGCGCGTCTTCGGCAGCAGCGCCACGAAGTGAACGGCCCCGGGGCGGGCAATGGCTCCGATCTCGCGTTCGACAGTCGCGAGCACTTCGCGCCGCATCGTGATCGCGTCGGCCCCGCTGGCGACACGTGCCTGGTCTTTCACCACCACGAAGGCGACGGGCACCTGTCCTTTGACCGGGTCAGCCACACCCACGACAGCCACCTCGGCCACGCCCGCGTGCGCCTGGATGGCCTCCTCGATCTCTCGGGTACCGAGTCGATGACCCGCCACGTTGATGACATCGTCGGTGCGCCCGAGCACGAAATAGTAGCCTTCGTCGTCGCGCATGGCCCAGTCGAACGTCGAATACACGAGGCGACCGGGAATCGTCGAGAAGTACGTGCGCACGAATCGCTCGTCGTCGCCCCACAGCGTGGTCATGCACCCAGGTGGAAGTGGCGGCACGAGCGTGAGCACACCCTTTTCGTTGGCCTGCACTTCGACGCCGCTCTCCTCGTGCAGGAGCCTCACGTCGTACCCATACACCGGAAACGACGGGCTGCCGAGCTTGCGCGGCAGATCCTCGACACCGGGTTGCGCGGCGAGAATGGGCCAGCCCGTCTCCGTCTGCCAGTAGTTGTCGACGATCGCCACGCCGAGCGACTCCGCGGCCCATCGCGCAGTGGGTTCGTCGAGGGGCTCTCCGGCAAGGAAAAGGTAGCGCAACGAGGAAAGATCGTGCGCCTTCATGAATGCCGGATCCTGCTTCTTGAGCACGCGGATCGCCGTCGGCGAGCTGAACATCGTGCGCACGTTGTTCGCCTCGACGATGCGCCACCAGACGGCTGGATCCGGTCGTGTGGGCAGTCCCTCGTACATGATGGTCGTGGATCCGTTCAGGAGCGGCCCGTACACGATGTACGAATGGCCGACCACCCATCCGATGTCGCTCGTGGTGAACATCGTCTCGCCGGGCGCCACGCAGAAGATGCGCCGCATCGATGACGCGAGCGCGACGGCGTAACCGCCCGTGTCGCGCTGCACGCCTTTCGGCTGCCCGGTGGTGCCGGATGTAAAGAGGATGTACGACGGCTCCGAAGACTCGAGCCAGACGCAAGGGACATCCGCGTCGATGTGCTGCATCCGCAGCGTGGCGTAGTCGACATCGCGACCGGCCACTCGCCCCGTGTCGGGATCGAGACCACGATCGATGCTGATCACCTTCTCCGGCGGATGCCTCGCCAGTCGCAGGGCCTCGTCGACAAGCGGCTTGTACGGGATCACTTTGCCGCCACGCATGCCGGCGTCGGAAGTCACCATGGCCTTCGGACACGCATCGTCGATGCGCGTTGCGAGACTCGCCGCAGCAAACCCGCCGAACACGACCGAATGCACCGCACCGATGCGCGCGCACGCGAGCATTGCAAACGCGGCTTCGGGAATCATAGGCATGTAGATGAGGACCCGGTCGCCTTTCTCCACGCCCTGCCCGCGCAGAACGGCAGCAAAGCGATTGACCTCAGCGTGGAGCTCGCGGTAGGTGTAGGCGCGCTCGTCATCGGTCTCGCTGCTGATGTAGCGCAGCGCAATCTGCTCGCCGCGCGTGGCGAGGTGGCGGTCGACGGCGTTGTGGCAGAGGTTCGTGCGTCCACCGACGAACCATCGCGCGAACGGCGGCCGCGAGTCGTCGAGCACCTGCGCAAACGGCGTCTGCCAGTCGACGAGCCGCGCTTCCTCCGACCAGAAGGCGTCGCGCTCCTCGAGCGACCGGCGGTGGAACTCGCGATATTGACTCGTCATATTCAGCTCCTCGAGCGCGCACCGTACAAGTACAACGCGCCTGATCGTTCGTTCACGGCAAGCCCGACGCCTGCCCGATGCCGTTCGGGAGAGCACATGCCGAGGCGGCCATTCGCTTCAGCCGCAGCGCCGGCGCCTCCACCAGCCGCCACGACAGAACTGCGCATGCAAGCGTCACGACAAACGCGCACCCGACATACACGGGCAGCGGCCATGCGGAGGCTCCGAAGCTGGAAAACGTCTGCTGCACTGGGAACGCATACAGATAAACACCGTACGAGAAGTCGCCCCGCTGCGTGACTGGCGCAAGTGCTTGCAGGTCGAGTTGCGCGAACCATAGCACTGCGTAGGGCAACGCGAGATGCAGGAGTATCTGTCCGGCAGGCGTGCCCTGCTGTAGCCACACAGCGCCCAG
>JALYXY010000095.1 GCA_030946875.1 Pseudomonadota bacterium
GACTGTGACGTCGACCTGCCCGTCAGTCAGCCGACGATGTGCGCTTTCGTGGGCGAAGCGCTCGACACGCTCTACATCACGAGCGCCTCCGACGGCCTGGACGAGGCGCAACGGCGCGCCGAACCGCTGGCCGGCGCCTTGTTCCGCTTCAGGCCGGGCGTGACAGGAATCGCGCGGCGCTCGACGGTCGGTATCGGCGTCGGCCCTGGCGTATCGACAACGTCGTGACGCCGACTCATTCAGATCAACGATCGAAAGAAACCATCATGTCCGCCAACGTCAGCGATTTCATCCTACAACGCATCAAGAGCTGGGGCGTCCAGCGCGTCTTCGGCTTTCCGGGCGACGGCATCGCCGGGCTGGTGGCGGCACTCGGCCGCGACGACGGCGACGACGCGCTCGATTTCGTGCAGGTTCGCCACGAGGAGAGCGCCGCTTTCATGGCCTGCGCGCATGCAAAGTTCACCGGCGAGGTCGGCGTGTGCATGGCCACCTCGGGGCCCGGTGCGATCCATCTCCTCAACGGGCTTTACGACGCCAAGCTCGATCACCAGCCGGTGGTCGCGATCGTCGGCCAGCAGGCGCGCGCCTCGCTCGGCGGCAGTTTCCCTCAGGAAGTCGACCTGCAGACGCTCTTCAAGGACGTTGCCGGCGAGTACGTGCAGACCTGCATGACGCCGACTCAGGCGCGACAACTGATCGACCGCGCCTTCCGGATCGCCAAGGCTCGGCGCTGCGTCACCTGTGTGATCTTCCCAAACGATGTGCAGGAGATGAAAGCCGTCGAGGAACCGCCGCACGCGCACGGCACCGTGCACACGAGCCAGGCCTACGGCGAACCGCAGGTCGTGCCGGCGGAGGCCGACCTGCAGCGCGCTGCCGACGCGCTGAACGCCGGCAAGAAGGTCGCTATCCTGATCGGCGCCGGAGCGATCGGCGCCGCCGACGAAGTGAAGCAGGTAGCGAACTCGCTTAGCGCCGGCGTCGCCAAGGCGCTGCTCGGAAAGGCCGCGCTCCCCGACGATCTGCCGTTCGTCACCGGCTCGATCGGCCTGCTCGGAACCGAGCCGTCCGACTGGATGATGCAGCACTGCGACACCTTGCTGATGATCGGCTCGCGCTTTCCGTATGCGGAGTTCCTGCCCAAGACGGGACAGGCACGCGGCGTGCAGATCGATCTCGATCCGACCATGCTGTCGATCCGATATCCGATGGAGGTGGCGCTCACCGGCGATTCGGCCGCGACCTTGCGTTTGCTGGCGCCACTTCTGAAGCAGAAGGACGAGCGCCATTGGCGCGACGAGATCGAGAAGCGCGTCGCCAAATGGTGGAAGGAAGAAGGCGAGCGGGCGGACATGTCGGCTGACCCCGTCAATCCGGAAAAGGTGTTCTGGGAGCTCTCGTCACGCTTGCCCGACAACGCCATCGTCACCGCCGATTCCGGATCGTCGGCGAACTGGTACGCGCGTGCGGTGAAGCTGCGCGCCGGCATGAAGGCATCGCTCTCGGGAAACCTCGCCACCATGTGTCCGGGCCTGCCGTATGCGGCCGCCGCCAAGTTTGCCTTTCCCGATCGCGTGCCGGTCGCCTTTGTCGGGGACGGCGCGATGCAGATGCTCGGCATCACCGATCTCATCACGGTGGCGAAGTACTGGCGCCGCTGGAGCGATCCGCGCTTCGTCGTCTGCGTTCTTTCAAACGGCGATCTGAATCAGGTGACGTGGGAGCTGCGTGCCATGGCCGCTTCGCCGCGCGTGCCGAAGACGCAGGACGTTCCGTTCATGTCATACGCGGCGTACGCCGAGCTTCTGGGGCTCAAAGGGATCACGGTGAAGACGCCCGGGGAGATTGGGCCGGCCTGGGACGAGGCTTTCAGCTGCGACCGCCCTTGTCTCATCGACGCCCACGTCGATCCCGATGTGCCGACCTTGCCGCCGCACATCACTTTCGCGGAAGCCAAGTCATACGCCGACGCCTTGATCAAAGGCGACCCGGAAGCCGGCGGCATCATCAAGCAGACGCTGAAGCGGGTCTTTTCGTAGCGGGATGCGATCGCGTCATCGAGACCAACTGTCTCGGCACCCCTCGATCGGTGCTCGCGCTCGCGACGGTCGTCGGGTCGAGGCTTCTCTTGCCGACGATGTTCGTGTTGACCTACGCCAGCTTGGTACATCAAGTTTCCAAGCGCAGCGGATTGCGGTTCCCCATGACGATGGCCGCGCCGTGTCCCGGGCCGTTCTGAATGCCTCATCACGCTGACGCGCAGCAGCATGTCATGTCGCAACCATGCCAAGGGTACGATCAAATTCCTTCCATGCCCACACCCTTCATCCCCAAGCACGAGATCATCGATTCTCGGTTCGCCTCCTTCGTGCTGGCCAATGCGGCGCTGGAGCCCCTCGTCGAAGGCTGCCGCTGGCTCGAAGGGCCAGTCTGGTTCGCTGACCAGCAAGTGTTGCTCGTCAGCGACCTGCCCAACGACCGCATCCTGCGGGTCACCGAAGGCGGCGAAACGTCGGTGTTCCGCCAGCCTTCCGGGTTTGCCAATGGTCATACGCGCGACCGCGAGGGCCGCCTCATCAGCTGCTCGCATCTGCACCGCTGCATCACGCGAACCGAGCTCGACGGCACGATCCATACGCTTGTCGACCGATACGCCGGCAAGCGCCTGAACGCGCCGAATGACGTGGTTGTCAAGAGCGATGGCACGATCTGGTTTACCGACCCGACCTACGGCATCGAGACCGACTACGAGGGCTCGAAGCAGACGTCCGAACTGCCGCCGTCGGTGTACTGCTTCGACCCGCGCGCTGCGACGCTGACGCTGGTCGCCGACGACTTCGACGGCCCGAACGGCCTGGCGTTCTCGCCCGACGAGCGATTGCTCTACGTGGCCGAGACCGGCACGCAGTTCGCGGCGAACCCGCGCCGCTGCATCCGCGTCTTCGACGTCGATAGCCAGGCGCCGCGGCTGCGCAATGGGCGTGATTTTCACACGGTGACGCCGGGCTATGCCGACGGCTTTCGCTGCGACATCGACGGTAACCTCTGGAGCAGCGCCGGCGACGGCGTGCATTGCATCGACCCCTCGGGCGCGTTGCTCGGCAAGATCCAGGTGCCGTCGACCGTGTCGAACCTTTGCTTCGGGGGCCGCCACCACAGCCGACTGTTCCTGTGCGCCGGCGACACGCTGTGGGCGCTGACGGTCAACCGGCGCGGGTGTCAGCGACCGTGAACGTGGAACGCGAAGGCGCGCCGCGAAGCGGACGGGTGGTGGGGTTCGCGGGCTTCCGGCGCTCGGTGACCGGCCTGGCGCGTGCGCTCGACTTCTACTGCGGTGCGCTCGGATTCACCTGCGAACGTGCGCCGCGTCATGGCGACTGCATTGCAGCTTCGCCGGAGCGGGACAGCGCATCCGCGGACAGCGCCTTCCTGATGCTCGGCGACGAGACGGTCGAGTTGCATGCGCCGCCGCCCGATCCCTCGCTCCAGCGGCACGCCGGGTCCGGCGGCGCCGCGGTCTCCAGCCGCGCGTTTCAGCACCTCGCGATCGTGACGCGCGACATGGCCGCGTCGATCGCGCAACTCGCGCCATATGCGCCGGCGCTGATTTCCCGGGGCGGGGCGGTGACGCTGCCGGCGGCCGCGAGCGGTGTGACGGTCTTCAAGTTCAGGGATGTGGACGGCCACCCGCTCGAGCTCATCTCGTTCCCGGAGGGCGTCGGTGATCCGAAATGGCAACGCCATTCGTCCGGAGGACCCACGCTGGGCATCGATCATTCGGCGATCACGGTGGCCGATACCGAACGCAGCATTGCCTGGTACACGGCGAGCCTGGGGTTCGACTTGGTCTCACGACAGACGAATCGGGGTCCCGCGCAGGATCGGCTCGACGGGGTGGCGCCGGCGGTAGTGGACGTCGTCGGTTTGCAGCCGGTCGGCGCCATCACACCGCATTTGGAACTGCTCGGCTATCTCGAGCCGCCGCTGCGGCCCAGCAAGCGTCGTGCGGTGAGTGGCGACGTGCCTGCGGATCGGATGCTATGGTGGGTCGACGATCTGCAGGCCATCGCGTCGCGGTTCGGCCAGACGCCGCGCGCTGCGGTCGGTGCTCGGCGAGGCGCTCATCGCAACGGTGCCGGCGAGCTGATGCTGCGTGATCCCGACGGCCATCTCATCGTGCTGCGGCAGTCGGCCGCCCCGGCCTCTTGACACTGCCGCGTCGCAGAGCGTTCGGATTCACCGCACCGGCAAAGCCGACAGATTGCTTGATATGGGCACCCATGATCGATCGTATCGACCACGCGTAGGGTCGCATGCGCCCCAAAGGCAGCCGAGAGAGAGACCGATCCACTGGGTAAACTCCGTTCGAAGAACTGACGATGCGTGGCCCGAGACCTGAGACTCGAGGTCGTGTGGTTCATCGAACTCGCGAGCGACATTCACCGACAACTCACCTTTAGCATTTGGTCCTGTGCCCAAAATGTGCCCCCCGCGGATTCGCTGCCACGCCTGTGCTGACGGCGATTGTGCACACGGCAACATTCATTTCACCCGCGTAACCTAGGCGCGGTCTTCTGAATGGTGTCACGCCGTGTGCGGGCTAGCACTTTGGCGTAATTGCGCTGGATCATTAGCAGCGATGTGCCGCAATTTTCTGCAACAAGCGAGAGCGGCATTCCGGCCTCAACAGCTGCTAATATGCGCATGACGAAGTGTGTAAAAAGATGCCGTTTCCGGCAGTTGCGCGAGCTGGAGCGCACGTTTCATTAGCCGCTGGTGTCCCGCGGATCGTGCCCATCGCTCACCATTTGATTTAGGAAGTAGGGCAGCGTTAGGCGTACGGCCCTTGGCAAGCCGGGAAAAGAATCTCGTTCCTTCAGCCGACAGTGTCACCACGCGTCGACCGGTCTTACCGTCGAGTTGCAGTGTTCCGCTCGTTCTGTCGAAATCGCGGACACTAGCACCCGCGAGCTCGCCCATACGAGCGCCGGTGAGATATCCAGCCTCGATCAGATTAGCGAACTGTAGGTCGAAATGCGCCGCTTTCGCGATCAGACCCCGCACGTGGCGTGGCTCAAGATCGTCCTCGCGCGATCGGTGCACGTCGCGAAACGGCTTCACGCGGCGCCAGGCGGCGTCCGTTAGTATGTTGTTCGCTTCATCCTCAAACGCGGCATTCAAGGCTGCCTTAAGGATCGTCAGGAGACGATTCGCCGTGTCTTGTGATCGTCGGCGGGCATCGACATCTTCTGGATCTTCACGCACTAGTCCTGCGAACCAGTGCTCGATTTGGGTTTTGGTTAGGCGATCCAGTCGGTGCTCACCGAGCTCCGGCACGATGCGCTTGTCCGCAATGCGGCGGTACTCCGCTGCATGTTTGCTGCGCGCCGCCAGCGCAACGAAATAGTTATCGAGCGCCTTCTTGACGGTCAGCTTTCCAGCTGCGGCAAGCGCGTGCGGCTTAGTAACTTTTTCCAGCGCTTGCTCGAACGTGAGGATGTCGGCGCCGTCGGCCCGCGCAAGATCATCGGCGAGGCCGAGCACACGGGTTTTGTACCAGCCATCGCGTTTCTCGGCGATCATCCAGGATCCTGCGGTATCCGCGCGCCTGAGGTAGCCCAGGAGGCGACCGGGCGCGATCTGCCGGTTGTACGGCTTCGGCCGTGGCTCCAGTTTTAAGCGGGCGGTCTTGGTCCGCGTGTCGTAATCGATTGCCGTCCGTGCCATGTGCCCTCCATCGTGTACTCACGCGTACTGGCAGAACACCCACTATTACACCCACTATCGGCTAGATGCGACTGTAAATTATTTTGGGTGTACTGGGGGCTTCTAGAGGGAGCATACGGTGAGTACAAGTCCGCCTGAAGGTGGAAATTCTCTCTTTCACGGTGAGTACAGGGGTTCGAATCCCCTTGGGGACGCCAATGTTTTAAGAACTTTGGACTCGGCAGCCCTTGTGTGTCTAGATCGTGTCTAGAAAGCAATACGGAAAGACGCAGCTCCCCCTCCGTCCAATCCAGGGCAGCCCATGACGGAACGTCGATCCCGACCGCCGCCGAACACTAAGCCCGACCCATGTAGAACCCCGCCTGAGCACGCCGAGTTAGTGCGCGAACTGCGCAAGCTCGGCCCGCGCAAGCAGCCAAAGTGCGTGCCTCAGTAACGCTCCTTTGAGGTACGAATAGGTTAGCCTTGCCAGAGCGGCCGCCGGTCCGATTCTGGTCGGGTTCATCGTGGGCGACTTCGGGATCCGCTACGTATTCGCCGCATTTGCCGCAGTGGCGTTGATTAGGGGTATCGTTACCATGCTGTACGCGATCGAGACGAAGGGCCGCGTGCTTGAGGAACTCTAGCCTTAGTACTGGCAAGGTTGCTCCGCCCCCGCGCGCGGTCGTCCTGCTATTGAGTCTAAGAAAAGCTTCCCCTCATTGAAGCGGTCGTACAACTGCCCCAACTTAACCCTCGTTCGACTTGTGCCACGGCCGGCATGCGCGTATCAGGTTGCATGATCGAGCAGGTTGGCTGGCCGAGGGCTAGGCCTTTCCCGTATCCATGTGCGTCATGAGCAGCATTAGATGAAAATGCGGTTCCTCAGGCACTCGGCGTGCAGGAGGATCCCGCGACTACCAACCTTTGGGTCGCTTTGAGGGCAACGCTGGCCATGAGATCGAGCCAAGAGCCAATTGCATATTTCCGATTGGCCCTGCAGATCCAGGAGGGGATTCCGCCGAGATTCTGCCCGGGCATCGGCTCGAGCGGTGATCCCGACGCAGCTGCGCACGTCACTAAGGGATCCAAGGTGCTTGTGCAGCCGAGCGCCGGCGGCTCGCCCGCAAACTATGGCATACACCATCCCGCCGGGACGCGTTCATCTTCGGTCTGCAGGGACGCCTTCCTGTGTATGTGAGCTACAGTCAGACGCCCGAAGTGTTCGTGAATGACATCCGGGCGCTGCTTGCGGCGGCATGAGCCGCGTCGTCTCGCTTGGAGAAGCCTTTCGCGAAGCATTCGCCCACGAAGCCGCAGGTCGTGAAGCCCAAGCGCTGGCGGTGTACCAGCGCATTCTTGCCGCGGTTCCCAATCATCCAGGAGCGCTGCTTCGCATTGCGGAGATGGAGATACGTCAAGGCGAGCGCTTGCGTGGCCGCGCCAGGCTTGACGTTGCGCTGGAAGCGGCGACGGCGATGCGTCTTCCGGGCGCCGATATCCTGACTGCCTTGGGCCGGCTAGAGCGCAGCGAAGGAAATTACGTGGGGGCGCAGACGCATTTCGAAGAGGCACTGCGCGACACTCCTATGCATGCAGCGGCCATGCTCGAGCTCGGCGTAATGGAGCACGTTGCCGGAGACTTCGCCGTGGCGGAGACGCGCTTTCGCGCAGTCACTCAGAGCTCGCCGGAGCTCGGCATCGCGTGGTTGCAACTCGGGCTCGCGCTCGAGCATCGGGGAGACCTTGCCGCCGCACGGGTCGCCGCCGCCACAGCGATCACTGCGCGCAACACCAGCGCTGCTGCGTGGGAGCACGCCGGCCGCATGGCGATCCGCGCCGGAGATTACTCCGCGGCTGAGGCACTTTGCATGCAGGGACTCGTACGTTACGTGCGCAACCCGGGCTTGATGCATCAACAAGGGATTCTCCTCAAGCTGACCGGCCAACCGGATGCCGCGTGTGGTGTGCTGGAGGATGCCGCGGCGCTTGCACCGCAGGATGCCGGAGTGCGCCTAAGTCTCGGCGCTGCGTGCCTGGATGCGCGACGGGCGACCGATGCGCTGCGCCATCTGCAGGAGGCCATTGCGCTGGGCGGTGACACGGGTGAGGTTTGGGACAACCTCGGCATGGCGCGTCTCGCCTGCGGCGATGCGGACGGCGCAGAGCAAGCGTTCGAGCGCGCCATCATCCTGGCGCCCCGGTTGACTCCGGCGATCGCGAACCTGGTGCATTTGCGCCAGCAGAGCTGTGCGTGGGTCGGTCTGTCGGAGCTGCAGGACATGTTGCGCGCAACGTTGAAGGATGAGGCAGGCGATACGCGATGGCCGCCTTTCGTCGCGCTGGGCATGGACCTCACAGCATCGGAGCAGCTTCGGGTTTCCCAGCGCTGGTCGAGCGCGATGCTGCCGCCGGTGCGGTCAGTGTCGACCCGTACTGCGCAACGCACGGAAAGCGAGCGGTTGCGCGTTGCCTATCTGGGCAACGACTTTCGAGAGCATGCCACCGGACGGCTCATGGCGGGGCTGTTCGAAGCGCACGATCGGACACGCTTCGAGGTGCATGCGTACAGCTACGGACCAGATGATGGCAGCGCTCTGCAGAAACGCATCATGGCGGCTTTCGAGCACTGGCACGACGTCACGCGGCTTTCCGATGCTGACATTGCCCAACGCATTCGCGATGACGGGATCGATGTTCTCATCGACTGCAAGGGCCACACACGCGGAGGCCGCCTAGCCATTCTCGCGTCGCGTCCCGCGCCTGTGCAGCTACACTATATGGGCTTCCCCGGCAGCATCGGCTACGACGCGGTGGATGGACTGATCGCCGACGCGGAAGTGGTTCCGCTTGGGCACGAGGTGCATTTCAAGGAACGGGTCTGGCGTCTTCCGCGTTGCTATTTCGTCAACGACGACAAGCGAGAAGTGCCGGCTGCGGAGGAACGCACCAGGCACGGCCTTGCGGATTCGGCACTGGTGCTGGCGTGCTTCAACCAGCCGTACAAGATCACGGCGCCCATTTTCTCAACATGGATGACAGCACTGCGGGTCGCGCCGACTGCCGTGCTATGGCTCCTGGCGACGAGCGAGGCCCAGCAGCGCAACCTGACGCGCGAAGCAGAGCGGGCGGGCGTCGCAGCGCAGCGTCTGGTATTTGCCGCGCCGATGACGCCATCGTCACACATGGCCCGCGTAGGGTGCGCCGATCTTGCATTGGATACGTTGCCGGTGAACCAGCACACCACCGCCTGCGACGCGCTATGGGCAGGCGTGCCGGTGTTGACACTGCGCGGCAACACCTTTGCCGGTCGGGTGGGCGCGAGTGTGTTGAAGGCAGTCGATCTGCCGGATCTAATCACCGACTCGCTTGATGAATACTCGTCGCGGCTGCTCGCCTTGGTGCGGGACCCGCGGTCACTTGCACGTTATCGCAGTCACTTGATCGCGCGACGAGGCGAGCTCGCGCTCTTCGACACGTGCGCGCTTGCACGCGACTGGGAACAGCTTCTGACGCGCGCCTACGAAGTGACGGTTGCGAAGCGCAAGTGACGGGTCAGCGTCCGCTTTGGATGAGCCTCTAGGCCAGAGCCATCATCAAACGGGGCAGGGTCGGTGACCGGCAAGGCCACTGGAGCGGAGTCTCCCCGGCGGGTTTCACAAATCGCCTGGGAGATTGCCGAATTCAGGGTTTAGCACCTTCGCCATCTTCGATGAAATCTACGGCCGATATGGAGGTGCTATGAGGCTTTCGCGCTGCTCGAGCGGCGCGAAGCATTGCCAGGTAAATCGGTCAATCCGCAATAGCACAACGAAGATGTTTGACCACTTGCCGGATTGGTGGCCCGTTACAGGTTGAGCAAATGGATGGGCGCCAGTGCTGCGACTGCGGCGGCGGCTTGTATCGAAAGCACTGATAAAGCATATCGAGGATGCTGCGGCAGCCAGCGGATTGCAAACCAGGCAACAACCGGAATTTGTGCGGCGATCAAAAGTTGCCAGAGATGCGCAGCCGTGCCTTCATCGGCCTCGCGAGCGGGTCCAAATATCAAAATGTGACCCAGCACCACGCCAAGTGCGGCCAAGGAGATCACGACCGGAACAAAAGCACTCGGTCGTTTAGCAAGCGCGATGAAATTCAATGAGATTAACTCTTGTCCTAGCCGAGACTTGATCTGACGGACACTTCGACTACGCTGCTGCGGTTGCCGGCTCGGATGTCAGCTTGATCCGATCCAGTTGCTTATCGTACGCCAGTGTCGCGCTCTCGATGAAGGTTTGCAGTGGCGTTTTGCCGTAGCAGTACTTACCCGTGTGCGTACGTTCGGCGTTGTACCCCTCCATCCATACATCAACGTCGGCCTGAAGTTCTTCCAGCGAGTGATACAGCTTACGGCGAAACGCGCTTGCGTAGAACTCGTTTTGAATCGTCTGATGGAAACGCTCGCAAATCCCGTTCGTCTGCGGACTCCTGGCCTTCGTCCGGGTGTGCTCGATGTTCTCCAGATCAAGATACAACGCATACTCGTGCGACTCCCGGTTGCCGCAGTACTCGCTGCCGCGATCGGTCAGTATCCGGAGCATCGAAACGCCGTACTCTTCGAAGAACGGCAGGACGCGATCGTTGAGCATGTCCGCCGCGGTGAGCGCATTCTTGCGGTCGTACAATTTGGCGAAAGCGAGCTTGCTGTAGGTGTCGATGAAGGTTTGCTGATAGATCCGCCCGACGCCCTTCAGATTGCCCACGTAGTAGGTGTCCTGTGATCCCAGATACCCGGGGTGTTCCGTTTCGATCTCGCCGTGCGCTTCTTTCTCCAGCCGCGCCTTCTCCAGCGCACGAACCTGATCCTCGGTCAGGATGATGCCGTCCTGCGCCACCTTCGCTGAAAGTGCCTTCAGCCGCAACTGGAAAGTCTGCAGATCGTGGCGCAGCCAGATCGTGCGCACGCCCGCCGGCGAGACCGAGATCGCACGCTTCTTCAACTCGTTGGCGACCCGTACCTGGCCGTACGCCGGCTGCTCTACCGCGAACTCCACCACCGCCTGCTCGATGCGCGGGTCGGATCGATTCTTCAGATTCGGCTTCTTGCGGGAAATCTCCGCCAGCGCCGTTTCGCCGCCGGTGTCATACAGCTCCTTAAACCGGTAAAAACTGTCGCGACTGAACCCCAGCACCTTGCACGCATCGGACACGCTGCCCAGCGTTTGCGCCAGCTTCAACAATCCGAGCTTGTTCTTGATAATCTTCTGTTCCTGCGTCATCTGACTTCTCCTTTTAGGCCCCGAAAGGCAGGATAATGTC
>JALYXY010000118.1 GCA_030946875.1 Pseudomonadota bacterium
AGCCCAGTCCCAAGTACGACGAGATCACCGTCCGCGGCACCGAGCGCCTGCTCCGTGCGCTGCAGTCATTCGACGTCGAGCAGTTCGTGTTTGCGAGCACGATGCTGGTGCATGCTCCAGGCAAGCCTGGGCAGCGGATCAACGAGGACTGGCCGCTCGATCCGAAGCTGCCCTATCGCGAATCCAAGATCCGCACCGAGCGGCTGATTCATGATCAGCGCGGAAACATCCCGGCCGTGTTCGTGCGGCCGGCCGGCGTTTACGACGATCGTTGTCATTCGATCTTTCTCGCCCACCAGATCGCCCGCATTTACGAGCGCCGGCTCATCGGTCATCTGTATTCCGGTGAGCTCGCCACAGGGCAGTCGTTCCTGCATCTCGATGATCTGACCGACGCGCTGCTACGCATTGTCGAGCGCCGCAAGGACCTGCCCGCCGAGGTGGCGTTGCTGCTCGGCGAGCCGGAGGCGCTCGGCTTCGGCGAGCTCCAGCGCTCGTTCGGCCGACTCATCCACAACGAGGAGTGGGAGACACGGCAAGTCCCGAAAGCCCTCGCGCGCACTGGGGCCTGGATCGAGGGCGAGGTCCTCGAGGAAGATCCATTCATCAAGCCGTGGATGGTCGACATCTCGGATGATCACTACGAGCTCGACATCTCCCGCGCCCGCGAGCTTCTCGATTGGGAGCCCAAACACTCACTCGGCGACACGCTGCCGAAAATGATCGCGGAGCTCAAGGCGGACCCCGTCGGCTGGTATCGAACCAACAAGCTCAATGCTGCCAAGGTCGCGGCGCAGGCCGCGGAAACGCGCCAGCCGAAGCATGAAACGACCGAAGACCCGGTCGCGCACCACGAGATGATGCGCAAGCACCACGACAAGATGCGCAGCATGCATCTCGACATGCTGTGGGTGCACTTCCTGAACGTCATGCTCGGCGCCTGGCTTGCGACCAGTCCGTTCGTTTTCGGTAGTTTCCACCAGGACAGCTTCAGCGAAGCCGTGTTGCGCGTGACGTCGGAGCGAGGGCTCTGGGAGCCGGCGCTGCGCAGCACGCTGACCGCCTGGAGCGATCTCGGCAGCGGCTTGCTGATCGTGATCTTCAGTCTTCTGTCACTGTCGCAGCGCTTTGCCTGGGCGCAATGGGCCAACACGGCAGTCGGCATCTGGCTCCTGTTCGCACCGCTGGTGTTCTGGTCGCCGAGCGCGGCGATCTATGCGAACGACACGCTGATCGGTGCGCTAGTGATCACCTTCGCAATCCTGGTGCCGATGATGCCCGGCATGAGCCATCAAGGCATGATGGATTCGTCCGACATGCCCGCAGGCTGGACCTACTCGCCGTCCACCTTTCTGCAGCGGCTGCCGATCGTCGCCCTCGGCGCGTTCGGCTTCTTCATCGCCCGCACCCTCGCCGCTTATCAACTCGGCCACATCGACGGCGTCTGGGAGCCGTTCTTCGCCGGCGATGCGACACGCAACGGCACCGAATTCATCATCACCTCTCCTGTTTCGAAGGCGTGGCCGATCGCCGACGGCGGACTGGGCGGGGTGACTTACATGTTCGAGGTGTTGATGGGCGTCATGGGCGATCGGCGTCGCTGGCGCACCATGCCGTGGATGGTGATGTTGTTCGGCATCGTCGTCGTGCCGCTCGGCGTCGTCAGCATTTATTTCATCATCATTCAGCCCATCGTTCTCGGCACCTGGTGCAGCCTTTGCCTCGCTGCGGCGCTGGCCATGCTGATCATGATCCCCTACAGCCTCGATGAACTCGTCGCCATGGCGCAGTTCCTGGTGCAGAGCCGCCGCCGCGGCGAACCGTTCTGGCGGACGTTCTTCATGGGCGGCGCCGATCCGAACGGCGGCCGCGATGTCCAGCCGGGCTTCGGTGCGCCGTTATCGGCGGCTGTGGCGTCCGCCGCGCGCGGCGTCACGGTGCCATGGACATTGATGGCGAGTGCGTTACTAGGCACATGGATGATGTTCAGTCGATTGATCTTCAACACGGTGCCCCCGATGGCCGACAGCGATCATCTGGTCGGCGCGCTGATCATCACCCTCTCGGTCATCGCGATGGCAGAGGTGGCCCGCGCGCTGCGCTTCATCAACATCGCGTTCGGTTTGTGGCTCATTGCGGCGCCCTGGGTGATCTCCGGTGCCGGATCGCTCGCGTCAGCCGCCAGCGTGGTGATTGGCACCGCGGTCATCGTGCTGAGTCTGCCGCGCGGCGCACGCAGCAATGATCACTACGGAAGCTGGGACAGGTACATCGTTTGACGTGTGGAACGGGCTCAGCGGCTTCTGCTTCGTCCTGTATTCGGCGTTGTAGCGGTGATACTGCCGCGGCCCCTGCTCACGCCCTCGCTCGCTTGCAGTGATTCGAGAATCGGGCAGTCCGGGCGCGAATCCCCCCGGCAATGGGTGACGAGCGCGGCGATGGTTGCGCGTACGGCATTGAGCTCGTCGATCTTGCGATCCAAGGCTTGCAGATGCCGCGTTGCAACGGCCTTGACTGCGCTGCTCGGCCGCGTTCTATGACGCCAAAGATCGAGGAGTTCGCGCACTTCCTGCACCGAAAAGCCCAGGCTGCGGGCGCGTTGGATGAACTGGAGCTCGCGTGCCTCGATGGCGGAATAACTGCGGTAACCGTTCGCTCGCCGCTCGGCACGCTGGATCAGACCGATATCCTCGTAATAGCGAATGGTCTTGGCGGAAATGCCGCAGCGCTCGGCAACGCTTCCGATATTCATGTCTCTCGAGCTCCTGGGCCCAGGACGAGATCAGCGTGGAGTGCGCGAACTTGTCGGATCGTTGGTTCGAGTCCGTTCGAGGGGCGCTGCAGCGGCGGGGGTTTGCTCCTGCGCGGTCGGCGCAGCCGACGGCGACTTGGTCGAGCACGATTTGTTGCCCATCCTGCTCATGCAAAGCCCGAGCGCGCACATCGCGGCGCAGGGGGCGAAAGCCACAATCAACGGAGCGATGCCTATTGCGACCAACCACCCCCAATTGAAGGCAAGCGCCGCGCTCAGGATCACGATTGCCAACACGACCAAGCCCCGGCGGCCACTCAGCAACGATCGGACCCGACGCGTCAGGTTCAGGCCCCTCAGCTCCTGGCTCGGTGGCGCAGCTTCGCTCGCTATGTTCATGTCGCTACTCCTGGAATTAACGCAGGACCCATGATGAGGGTTCCAGTCACTGGAAGGTCAAGCTCTCCCGTGGGAGGCCAAGGGCGAAAAAAGGTTCCGGCCCGGCTGGAACCTCAACCGACGCTGCAACGCCACCCGGAAAACGGCCGCGCGCGATCGAAAGGGTTGGCGCAGGTGGATCCTGACCCGCCCGCGCAGCGCAGCGTCCCGGGCCAGACGTCCGACAACCGATGTCCGGTGGCCGGCGCCGGCCGCGTCAGGCGCACTCAGTGGAACTGAGCGGATGCTTTGCGGTCCCAAACAGTAGTCAGCCGCAGCTCTCTCGACGTGGGATTGCCGTGAAACCCGCGTGCTAACCAAACGGCCCCTGGCAACGCATGCCGCAGGCTCATCGAACTAGCGAGCTGTTTCTGGATGATTCGATCTCTACCTAGGCGTATCGGCCGCACCGCTTTGGCGGTGATTCTGCTGCTGACGAGCCACGTCGTTTTTGCAGGTCAGCTTCGTCACGCCACGATGATGCTGGGTTTCGTGCAGGGCGCCGCGATGGGCAGCATGGCCGCATCGAGCGATGGCAGCGCCGCCGCTGACCAGATGCAGGCGTGTTGTGCAGAGGGCGCCAGCCCAGCGGCCGACTGCCTGAGTGCCCCTGAGCCCGCCGCCATGCTCGCGCCGGCTCGCGGCGCACTTGCCGATGTCGACCGAGCTTTACCGATTTCCGACCATTTGATGGTCGGGCTTCCAGGCAGCTCATCGACCTCGGCCCCTCGATCCACCGCTTCGGTGGGTCCCCCTCTCCGCGCGCACATCCTGTTCCATCGATTTCTGAGTTAGGCCGCACGGCCACTCGGAGATGGAGCACGCAGGCCTGGCGGTCGGTCGCGATGTCGAACGCGGCCGTCGGTGGTAGCCGGCTCGAACCCTCGCGCGTTCGGTGGAGCCTTTTCCTAGGCTTTAGACGGTCAGCCTGATTGGAGCGTGCGGCTCCTTGCGCAAGCAGCTGGTCGCGCCGCTGCACCCCTGGCCAAGCGCGTGTCTGCCCGCAGCCCGGCTCGTTTTATCTGGCGCAATCGACATCGCGTGACGCGCCTGATCATATTTGGAAATATCAACGCATACCCGCATGGAGAAAAAAATGGAATCCAAGTCGATGGTGACGGCATTGGTGCTCACGGTGCTGTTCGCAAGTCACGGCCTCGCCAGTGCCGCCGACAAGAAGACGTCCAAGCCGGTAGCCGGAGGCATGCCGGGCATGGAGAGCATGCAGATGGACCACGGCATGATGATGCAAGGGGGGATGGGGCAGGGCGGCATGATGGAGATGATGAACATGATGAATTCCTGCCGGCACATGATGGGCGACTCGATGATGCCGCAGCTCCCCGCCGGCAACGAGAAGCTCCAACTGCAGATGCATGCGGAGATGATGCAGCGCATGGGGGAAATCATGGCCAAGTACGCCGATCGGATAAAGGACGAAAAAAGGACGACCCCGTGAGGATCGCTTCGCGTCCCCTCGATCGACTCGCCCTTGTCGGAGCGGCGGCGCTGCTCGGTGGATGGTTGGCTCTGCCTATCGTCGCCGCAGCGACCGAGAGTCGGGCACCCGCAGAACAATCAGTCGTTGCACTGACCTTGGGCGCCGGCGAACACACGCTGCTCAAGGCTTTCCCGCACGCGCTCTATCGGAGCAGCAACAAAGGTCGTGACTGGCAGTCCGTCGCGATACCGGCCGCGGTTGAGCGCGGCCGCATCGCCGCGATCGCGGCGCATGGTGGCGGGGTCATTTACCTTGCCGGCGCTGGGTTCGGAGTGCTGCGCTCTGTCGATGCAGGCAGGAACTGGGTGGCGAAGAATGACGGTCTGCCGAGCGATGCGGTTGCCGCGGTCTCGATGCACACGACACAACGCAACACCGTGTACGCGTATGTGGTGGGACATGGCATCTATCGCAGCGAAGACTCAGGCGGCCATTGGCGACTGATGGATGCCGGACCGCGCGAGTCGATCCGGCAACTCGTGCATTCGAACATGCCTGGTTCCATGCAGACCGGCTGGTTGTTTGCCGCTACCGCGAAAGGGGTGGCGCGTTCCATGGACTGCTTTTGCGGCTGGCGGGACGCGGGCGCGCTCGGCCATGCGACGAATGCGGTTGCGTACGATCCCGCTCAACCGAAGCGTGTCTATGCGGCGGCGGAGGACACCTTGCTCGTCAGCGTCGACGGCGGAGAGCATTGGGGGAAATTGCAGTCCCCCATCCGTGCCGCCACCGCGCTGGCCGTGAGCCCGAAAGGATTGCTCTATGCCGCTAGCGACGACGGCAACGTGTTTCGGAGCGCCGACCATGGCCTCACCTGGCGCAGCAGCGATGCGTGACAGAACGACGAATACCGTCGGTGCTCTACTGATGTTCCTGCTTAGTCCGGGTGCGATGGCCGACCGAGTGCAGTCGCCGCCGAGCGAACGAGGCCGCACCGTGTATCAGCAGTACTGCGCGGGATGCCACGGCGCCAAGGGCGAGGGCGTGCCCGGGTGGGAACGACCTGATGAGCATGGAGAGCTTCCGGCGCCGCCGCACGATCACACGGGGCACACCTGGAAACATTCCGACGCCATGCTCTACCGCATTGTTCAGCAGGGCTGGCGTGATCCCTTCAACAAAACCGAACGTTCGACCATGCCCGGCTTCAAGGGGCAGCTCTCGCGGCAGCAGACCATTTCAGTCATCGCCTATCTGAAGTCGCTCTGGACGTCCGAGCAACGCCAGTTTCAGGCGCAAGAAAGCCGCCGCCAGCCCTTCCCGTTGTCGCGTTAGCACAGCCGATTGCGAGACTTTACTCAACCTCGAAGGAGTACCACCATGCGTTACTGGAAACCGTTGATCGCCTCACTCGCCGTTGCCTTCCACGTGCAGGCCCTCGCCGCGGATGTCGCGGTGAAGATGTATCGCAACCCGAATTGCGGCTGCTGCGATGTGTATGCCCGTTATCTGCAAAAGAATGGCTTCAAGGTCGACCTGGTCGACACGTTCGATGCTGCATCGATCCATCAGAAGTTCGCTGTTCCGCAACACCTGGAAGGCTGCCACACTGCGGTGATCGGCGGCTACGTATTCGAAGGCCTCATTCCCGCCGAGCACATCAAGCGCGTGCTCGACGAGCATCAACCGATCAAGGGATTGTCGGTCCCCGGCATGCCTGTCGGGGCGCCGGGGATGCCCGGAGCAAAGAAGGGGCCGATCAACGTCTACAACCTCGAGGATTCGCCGAGACCCAAGGTGTTCGCCACTTTTTGACGGTACCTCACGCAAATGAAATCGTGCGAAGCTCATGATGTCGAGCGCCCTTGACCCTCGCTAGCAAAATGTCGAATAGCGCGTACGAGGATATTGCTCCGATCGTTCCGGCGGTGTGGCAACGATCCCTTTCACCATTGGTTGGAAAACGGCAAGCCACGGCACCATGAGCCCGTCCGATCTCCGCGACCACACGACCTTTCAGAGGCGGCGGACGTTCAGAGGTGGCATGATCGTCTTGAGCATCCTGCTACTTACCTTGGCGACCATCGGGGCTTCGATGTGGCTGGATTCGTCTACGCGGGCGACATCTGCCGCCACTTTCCCGCTCGGCACTTCACGTACAGCTGCTCTCACACCCCATAAATCGCCGCGCGATGTCGCTGACGTGCGCTTCGAGAACGGCAACGGAGAGAAGCGGAGCCTCGCTGACTTTCGCGGCAAGGTCGTGCTGCTCAACGTCTGGGCCACGTGGTGCGGTCCCTGCCGGGCGGAGATGCCCACGCTCGATCGACTGCAGGCACGCTTGGGTGGCGCCGATTTCGAGGTCGTGGCGCTGTCGATCGATCGCGGAGGTCGAGCCGCCGTCAGGAGCTTCTTCGATGAAACAGACGTGCGCTCGCTGGCGGTTTATGTCGATGCGAGCACGGACGCGCAGGCGAGGCTCGGCATCATCGGCGTGCCGACCACCTTGCTCATTGACCGCGATGGCCGCGAGATCGCGCGTCTCACCGGGCCTGCTCAATGGGATCGCCAGGAGATCGTCGACACGATCAAGCAATATCTGCCGGCAACTCATTCGTGAGGAGGATGCACAGCGGAATCGCTCGGCTCGACGGGTTCGAGCGATCGCGTCGCGAGCCATCGGCGGCGCAAGTGAGTGATCGGTGATGGACGGCCCCGCCATCGGTTTTGGCACGGCCTTCGTCGCGGGTGTCATCTCGTTTCTGTCGCCGTGCGTATTGCCCATCGTCCCCGGCTATGTGTCCTATATCGCCGGGCAGAGTGGCGAGCAGCAGCGCGCGGCAAGGAGCCTGCGCACGCGTTTCGCTGCCCTGGTCCTCAGCATGTTCTTCGTCCTGGGCTTCGGTGCCGTGTTCGTGGCTCTTGGCGCCGGCGCCACCGCACTCGGTGGCGTTTTACTGCAGTACCGCTATGAGGCGAATCTGCTGGGCGGCGCTATCGTGATCGTGTTCGGCCTGGCCATGCTCGGCGCATTCCGTCGGCTGGCATGGACGCAACGTGATTTCCGATTGCACCTGAACGTTCCGGGGGGCAGGGCGGCCACGGCCTTCGTCCTTGGGGTCGCCTTTGGTTTCGGGTGGACGCCCTGCATCGGTCCGATCCTCGGTGCGATTCTCGCCGTGGCCGCCGTGCAAAGCTCGCTACAAGGCGGGATCGGGCTGCTGACGGCTTATGCGCTTGGATTGGGTCTGCCGTTCCTTCTCGCAGCTGTTTTCATGGGTGCCCTGCTCGAGCGGATCAAGGCGTTGCGCCGCGCTGGACGCCGCCTGCAGATCGTCGCCGGCGTGTTGATGGTGCTGTTCGGGTTGGCGATGATCACCGGCAAGCTGGCGGCGTTCTCCTACTGGCTGCTGCAGACGTTTCCCATACTGGGCCGGATCGGATGACGAAAACTGCGTTCGCGAGCGGGGAATCCGCCCCGCGTTCGCGGGTGGGTGCGCAGCCACCGCCTTCGCCGCGTCACGATTCGATCACCGGGGAAAGTTGAGCGCGAAGCGCGTAGCTTCCCCATCCGAACTCGCCGAGATCGAGCCGCCGTGAAGCGCGGCGATGGACTGGGTGATCGCCAATCCCAGTCCGACGCCGTCCGTCGCTCGTTTGCGGGCCACATCCACACGATAGAAGCGATTGAACAGCAGTGGAAGGCTGGGGCGCGATGGGTGACCCAGGATTGCCGATCGTCAGCACCACGCGATGTTCCTGATTATCGATGATGGCGATTCTCGGCTCCCTTGAATCGAACGCAGTCGCTACTTCCCTGCGGTGTCCAGCATGAGTACCTCGTTAGCGAGTGCAGCTCGGGCGCGGCGACGGCTGTGTCAGAAACGTGACAGTCTCGGCGTTCATCAGCATGTGTGTACAGGCGAGGGCAGGCCAATAAACACTGAAGACGCCGAAAGTTTAATCTGATGACGTTTTGTCTGTAGCTGCGAGCAACAGATTCTCCGTGGCGAACTTGGCATAGCAATCGACCATCGCGCGACTCTTCCAGCCGCGAAGATCCTTGAGCTCATCACAGCTCGTACCGGCCTGGCGATGCCATCCCGCCCAGGTATGGCGCAGATCATGGAAGCGAAATCGTGAATGTCCGCCCTGCGTAAGGCGGTCTGCCATCCCGTGTTGGTGACATCCCACGCGATGGGCTCGCCGCGATACTCAAAGTCAACTGAATCTTGTTTCGACGGCACGCCTCGCGCGTTCCGTTCTTCGTGCGGTCGAGCCACGCCGTCTTGCGCGCACGGTCGACGCGCAACGCCGTGCAAGCTCTGCGAAGTCAACCGACCACTAACGGTTGGCATACGGATACGCTTGGTCACATCCAGTGCTCGTGAAACTGCAACCTGATGTCCCCTTCGAACTCCCGCCAAATAGCACCAGCTCGACTCTTTCCTGAAAGGACGCTGATTGTTTTTTGCTGTCCCCGTTTCATTCGACGAACACGGTATCGTCCGGCATTTGAGGCGGAATCTTGATCGCGAGGGCTTTGACGGGTCCGCTCGTAACAATGGTGCCCGCGTGCGGCGTGCCCTTCGGAATGATGATGATCGTGCCCGGCTTGAACTCCTTGCGCTCGTTGCCAAGCCACATCGCACCAGAGCCCTCGACGATGTACTGGATCTCGTCGCTGTTCCGGTGTATGTGCTTCTTCACATTGCCCGACTGAAGCTGCACCGTGGCATTGTCCGTGACGACCAACATGCGGGTGTTCATCTCGGGATTTGAGGTCTTCGGAAGCTCATCGTGCTTGAGCGCGGCGAGATCAATGACTGCAGGCGTCAACGGCGCCGCAGCAGCGCTGGCGGGCGAGACAACATGTTGCACGAGCGGCGACATCGCGACACCGGCCACAAAGGCGATTGCAATCGCGATTGCGACCGTGCTTTTTCCGTAGGGCATGACGGCTCCTTGGTGAGTTGACTTCCTGCGGCGTAATCGCATTAAACCTTGCAACAGTGACAATACGTGTTACGCAACGCTATCGCGCTTTTACCTCGGGCGCAACAGCACGCGGAACCCATTCGGCCGGAGTGGCCATTCAACACGCGAGACGATTGTGTCGTCACTGATCAGGCTCGATAGTGGTTCGACAATCCGGACGCTACCGTCCTTGACGGCGCGCCGCTACCTGGCGGAACGAAAGATTCGAAAAGAAGGCATGGTGGGTTTGCTCAACCTATGCCGCACCGGTCGCTGCTAGCTGGTTCACATTACGAATCTATGGGGCGCCGACACCGTCATGGTCAGCTTTGGCTAACAGCGGCCACTCAGTGCCCCCTCCAATTTGAGATTACTGACACTCTGGACCTTGGTGCTCGCTAAAGCTTCCGGTTGCTTGACGTTGGCATATATAGCGCCATAATCGGCGCCAAGCAGCGCGGGTCATGAGATCGGTCCAGCGTATTACACTGTGCGTTTGCAAACGGGACATGGTGGCGGCGCTGTTCCGTGCAGCACAGATCCAGGCGCCGACCCTCGGCAAATACAAAACAAAAGGAGTTCCTACGTGAAAAAGCCGGTACTTGCTCCAGCGTTCTGCCAAGTTGCGTGGGTCGTCAGAGACTTGGCGGCAGCCGAGAAGTTTTTCGTCGAAACGATGGGAATCAGCCGCTTCATGCACATGGACAACCTGACGGCTAAGGATACCGAGGGAACCTATCTTGGAAAGCCGGGGAACTGGGTCTGCAACCTGCATATTGCCTACGCCGGCGACACGCAGATTGAACTCATTCAGCCCGTATCCGGGGCCAGCATTTACCAGGAGTCACTGGATCGTCATGGTGACGCCGTTCAGCACGTGGCGTACTGGCTGGATGATGCGGACTACGACGCGGCGGCCGCTCATCTGGAGTCCTCGGGCTACCAACAGATTCAGAGCTTTCGGTTGCCGGTTTTACGGGTCGGCTACTACGATACGCGGCGCGTCATTGGCGTCGTAACCGAGATTGTCGGTTCCACCGAGGCAGGCCACGAACTCCGTCGCAATCTGAAATCGGGGAACTTTTGAGAGAGTCGTGGCAGCAGATCAACCCTGCAGCCAGTTCGCGCCAAGTACGACATGAAGATTGATGCCCGGCTGACGACAGACCGGACATTCCACCGCCTTTAGCGTACCCTGCCAGTCGCGAGGTGCCATGTTCCGACCTCGATCAGACCGCGAGAATAAGAACAGTGATCACGATCAGGCAAGGTAAAGAACTTATCTCAGTCGAGAGTTGGCCTGAGATTGAAAACCGCAGCGGGTTCGTTGCAAAGCTCGATACGACAGAGCACAAGTTGCGCTCGATCATCGGGAGCTACCAGCTCGAGCACGAGATCCCGTGTGGCCCGGCGAGCTGCAATCAGCTTCATGCCAAAGGCTACATCGTCGCGACGGTAGGTGGTGTCGAGACGAACATCGGCAAGCCGTGTGGGAAGAGGTGTTTCGGTATCGACTTCGAGACTCAGAGAAAGCAGTTCGATCGCGACATTCTGGAACAGGAGAATCGCAAAGCACTTTGGGTGTTCCGTGACGGTCAGGACGTGGTGTATGCGCGCATCGCCAATCTGCGTCAGGGTGGTATGGACGCCGTCTACAAAAGGAGCCGGGCACTGCTTGGACAGACGAAGGAGTGTCCTTACGCGGTTGTGCGCTGGGTTGCCGCCTCGATCCGGACAGGCAACCACACCTTTTCAACGCAACGGGAAGCAACCGCTGCGGAAGTCGATGCGATCGAACTTCTCGAGGGCAAAAAGGTGGACGGGCCCCATATTGTCGAGAAGGCCGTTGCGGAGATCGCGGGCTTACAGACGCTATATCCGGAAAACGATCTCAAGCAGCTGGTGATCATGGAGCTGCAGGTGAAACTGGACGAGTTTCGGAAGCTTGACATCGACCAGCTGACGCACGAACAGCTGAAGCGCTGGGTAAAGTGGACCGATGCAGTCGAACCGATACTTGTGAAAGCGCGCCAGATCGTCGGCTACGGCCGGCAGCTCCTCGACGCTGCGAACCTGAAGCCATTGGGTACTGTGCTCGAGCGAGCCGACGAGATCGCACTGTTTCGTACCTACCTCAAGACGCTGGGGAATATTCCCGCCGAGCAGATACCGAGCTGAGGCCGTACACGCCTCGGATCCGCAATCAGGCGAGCGTCGTTCTTGCTATGTTTCACCGCGTGGAAACCCACACGTCAAACGCCCGATGACCCGCATCGTACTTGCTGTCTTCGTCTCGACTGCGCTTACAGGCACCAGCTTCGGTGCCGATTCAAATGGTTATCGCAAGCCCTATTTCGGCGCGACAAAGCCAGGCGCGTGGGCCCAGTACACGATGAAGGCGGAAGGACAAGCCGACATGGGCTACGTCACCACGCGGCTTGCAGACGACGCGGGTCAGCAGTGCAAACCCGCATCGAGTACGTCGTCTCGGGCGCGACTGCGACGCATCGACCGATTAGGTGCTGAAGCCGGGATACTGCTGAACCGGAGCGACATCAGCCCCGCCGCGCGGCCTCGATCGCTGCGATCTCGATCTTTCTCATCGTCATCATCGCGTCGAACGCACGCTTGGCTGCGGCGCGATCTGGATCGGTGATTGCGGCGAGAAGGGCGCGCGGCGTGATCTGCCACGACACACCCCACTGGTCCTTGCACCAGCCGCACGCGCTTTCCTCGCCGCCGTTTCGCACGATTGCGTTCCACAGGCGGTCGGTCTCGGCCTGGTCGTCGGTCGCGATCTGGAAAGAGAACGCCTCGCTGTGCTTGAACGCCGGCCCGCCGTTGAGCCCGACGCAAGGGATGCCAGCCACGGTGAACTCGACGGTCAGAACGTCGCCCTGCTTGCCGTCCGGAAAGTCGCCTGGGGCGCGCATCACCGCACCCACAGCACTGTCGGGGAACGTTGCGGCGTAGAACTGCGCAGCATCCAACGCGGTACCGTCGTACCACAGGCAAATTGTGTTCTTGTTAGCCATTCCGGTTCTCCTGCACTGCTGGTGCCCACTATCGGCGGCGTAGGCAAACGTTCAGTCGTCGGCGGAACGTCTGCCGTGATCTAGAACCAGTGACCGAGTCGCACTGTCATCCGGCCATCACCTGCCAGTCCGGCGCCGCGCGGGACAATCCGGCTGCCACGCCGACATCCAGGACCAACGCGTTGCTGACGTTGTAGTTCAATGCAACCAGAGCTTGGGTCTGCGCTGCGGTTCCGCGCTGTACGAGCCCGGACACTTCATCGGTGACTCCAAAGCGCCTGTCGAGTGGATGTGATGCAGCGACCACCCATCCACCCTGCCACGGTCCCTGTCCTGAATCGACAGCCCCAAGTCGTGTGCCCGCGACGTTGACGTCGACGTGGATACCCGGGTAATCGCTCATCATCTTGCGCAGGGACTGCGGTGCATCCGGCGGCGTTTAGTCAAGCCAATCAGCACGTCGGGGGTGGGTCGAACAACGCGTTACGAGCCGCCTTTCTTTCCGCCGCTCGGGTTCGCCTTCTTGGCCTCTTGCCTTCCAAGCTCTTCCTTCGTCGGCTTCACCTTCTTCACCTTCTCCGACTGCACCTTCTCCGACTGCACCTTTTCTTTCTTCACTCTTTGCTTCTTCACTTTCGGCTTCACTGCGGCCGGGCCGGCTAACGCCTGCTTGGCAAGCCGTTTCGCCTGCTTCGCCTGGACCTCCATCAGTTTCTTCGTTTTCTGGTGCTGCCTTCGGGCCTTCAGCATTGATGCGTGACTCAATTTGACCTCCGCTATGAACGATTGTGGAACTTGAACGGATTTTACGGTTTTCGCCGACGGAGCGCACGACTAAACCAGGCTGGGCATCCATGCGTGAGGCGTCACGGACGCACTCGCTACCGGAATGAATACTTTGCCGCCATGAATGCCCTCGGCGTGCTACACGCGAACGAGATCGCTTGGTCCCGCGTGTAACCCATCGAGGCGCCGAGCTAGTGCGCGCTATCGAGCCCCGCGCACGCTCGCGAGTCCGTCCGGATCTTGCGCGGCATTGGCGCACATACCCGCCGAACGACCCCCTGGGCACGCAACGGGTCGTCCTTGAACGAATACGGCATGCCGGGCCACAAGGGATCGAAGAGTCCGTCCCAATGATTCGGCACGTATACCT
>JALYXY010000137.1 GCA_030946875.1 Pseudomonadota bacterium
CGCGGCCTTGCTGCCGACGCTCAATGCCGCCGGTACAGCCGCCTACAACGCGGTGCGACAGGAGGTGCGAGTCAACCCGCCGGTCGTCGGCAGCGATGCGTTCTTCACGTTTGGTCTCACCATCTCTGCCGCACAGCCGCTGTTCCGGCTGCAGAACATCGCGGTTCTGCAGGAGGCGGGACAGCAGGTCGTCCAGGCCGATTACGTGCTCGCGAGCGCACAGCAGGACCTGATCGTGCGCGTGGCGCAGGCGTACTTCGACGTGCTGCTGTCGCAGTTCACGGTGGAGCTCACCGAGTCGCAGAAGGTGGCCGTGTCCGAGCAGCTCTCGCAGGCCAAGCGCAACTTCGAGGTCGGCGTCTCGACCATCACCGACACCAACGAGGCGCAGGCTCGCTACGACACGATCGTTGCGCAGGAGATCGCGGCACGCAACGACCTCGAGAACAAGCGAACCGCACTGCGGGCGATCATCGGTCGCGCGCCCGGCGAGCTGAAGCGACTCGGGCCCGGTTTCGAGCCGGCGGTGCCGGAGCCCAACAATCTCGAGTACTGGACCGATCGCGCGCTGAACGAGAACTACGCCGTTCGGGTCGCGCGAACCAACCTTGCGATCGCCGGCCTCGAAATCGAGCGTGCGCGCGCGGCGCACCTGCCGACGCTCGATCTCGTCGCGTCGTACGGCCAGAGCGCGGCAACAGGTGCCGTGTCGAGCAGCGGATCAGCCACCAGCGCCGACCTGCGCGGGCGCACCGCAGTTCTCGGCCTGCAGCTCGCGGTGCCCATCTATCAGGGCGGTCTCGTCCAGTCGCGCGTACGTGAAGCCATCGCCCTCGAGGACCGCTCGCGCCAGGATCTCGAAACCAATCGCCGCAATGCACTGTTCCTTGCACAGACTGGCTTTTCCGGCGTCACCAGCGCGGCGGCGTCGATCAAGGCATTCGAGCAGGCGCTCATCTCCGCTCAATCGGCGTACGAGTCGAACCGTCTCGGGCTGGAGGTCGGCGTGCGTACGACCCTCGATGTGCTGAACGTGCAGCAGACCGTGTTCCAGACGCGCCGCGACCTCGCGCAGGCGTATTTCAACTATCTGGTGGGATTGTTGCGACTCAAGTCTGCAGCAGGCACGCTCACGGACGGCGATCTCGAGGATGTGAACCGGCGACTCGCCGGCTGATTGCTTCACCCGCCTGCGGGGCGCCCGGCGCACCCGTGATGGCTGCCTCGAGCCTGCCCGAAAGCCACGCCCACACACGTTCGGTTGCGCCGCGATGCGCGGCATGAAACGCGAGCGCTGCCCGGGTCATCGCCTCGCATCTTTGCGCATCCGCGAGCAATCCTGTGGCGACGCTGATTGCTTGATTGAAATCCGCGACCTCGACCGTTGCGCCTGCGGTGACGGCACCTTGGGTGACCGCGGCGAAGTTGAACATGTGCGGACCGACCACGGTGGGTTTGCCGAGAGCGATCGGCTCGATGAGATTCTGGCCGCCGAAAGGCAGGTAGCTGCCACCCATCAGCACCACATCCGCCGCCGTCAGGTACGCAGCCATCTCTCCCATCGAGTCGCCGAGCACGATTCGCGCATCGCTCGGCAGATCGACATCGTCACTGCGACGGACGTAACGGAGCCCGCTTGCCTCCAAGAGGCGCGCCACACCGTCGAAGCGCTGCGGGTGTCGCGGCACGATGACGAGCACCGCGTGCGGGGGAGCCTCTTTGCGCCATGCCTCGAGCACGAGCACTTCCTCGCCTTCGCGACTCGAAGCGAGGAGCACGACCGCACGCGCGGTGCCGAAACGCCTGCGCAGCAGCACGCCGAGCTCGCGAGCGCCGGAGGGGACTTCGACATCGAACTTGAGGTTGCCGGTGGCGATGACGTGAGCTCCGCCCAAGATGCTGATGCGCTCGGCGTCCTCGACAGTCTGTGCGGCAACGCCGGCGAGTCCGCGAAACATCGGTCGTGCGATCGCAGGGATCCGCGCGTAACGCGCCGCCGAGCGCGCGGAGAGACGCGCATTGACGAGGAACACGGGAACGTGGCGTGCATGGCACGCATGCAGCAGATTCGGCCAGAGCTCGGTTTCGAGGACGATTCCGACGGTCGGACGAAAGTGTGCGAGAAAGGCGCGCACGCACCGCGGCACGTCATACGGTAGCCACGCCTGCAGGGTGCGCGAATCCGCAATCTCCCGACCCGCTGCACGCCCCGTCGCCGTCATGTGGGTCAGCAGGATAGTGGCGCCCGGGAACGCCTGACGGATTCGCATGACAAGGGGCCGAGCCGCGTTCGTCTCGCCGAGAGACACTGCATGCAGCCACACCACGGGTCCCGCAGGCACGTGCGCCGCATAGCGTCCGAACCGCTCGCCCACGTGCTCGCGGTAGCCATGCTCGAGACGTCCACGCCACCACAGCCGCAGCGGCAGGGCGGGCAGCGCGACGTACCAGAGCGACGAATAGATCTGCCGCAGCAACCGCTCGCGCATCGGCCTGCGGCCGCTTTGCGTCAGCACGGTGCCTTTGCGTCGGACACCTTGGCCAGCGCCTGCATGACGGCCTGCGCCGAGGGAATGTCGGCGTTTCCGCCGAGATCGATCGCGTGTGCGCCGGTCACGGCCACGCCGGCGAGGCGCGCATCCGTCGAAGTGAAGATCGCCACGGTGGGAACATGGAGCGCAGCGGCCAGGTGGACGAGACCGGTATCCACACCAATGACCGCTTTCGCCCGAGCCATCACTGCGGCGAGATCAGCGAGCGGCGTGTGCTCCGGCACGACCGCGCGAGAGTGCCCGCGCGCAAGGGCCGCGCTACGAGCACGTTCAGCGTCGTTTCCCCAGGGCAGCAGCGACGTGATCCCGGCCCGGTCGAGCGCGTCGATCACCGCGTGCCAGTGCGCTTCCGGCCAGCGCTTGTCGTCGCGGCTCGTCACGTGCACGCACACCGCGTACGGAAGTTCGAAGGTGAGGCATTGTGCAGGCACAGGCACTTCGAGCCCGTACAGCGGAGGCCCGTGCGGAACATAGCCCAGCGCCTGTCCCGCAAGCGCGCGACATCGCTCGTTGAAATGCAGATCGCGGGAAACCGCGTGATGTCGATCATGCAGCCAGGTCGATGCACGCTCTCGAATGCTGTCGCGATCGAAGCCATGGACTGCACCGTGCGCGAGACGCGACATGAGCGCGCCCTTCATCTGCTCCTGCAGGTCGAGCACCACATCGTAACGGACCTCGCGAATCTCACGCCTGAACCGCGTCATCTCGCGCCACGTCGATCCCGACGCAGGATGATGGCGCCACCGCCGCAGCGCAACGGGGACGATCCGATGCACGTGGCGATTGAGGGCGACAATGGGTGCGAAGGGCTCTTCCGCGATCCAGTCGATGCTCGAGAGTGGCAGCGCGCTCGCGATGTCGGCGGCGATGGGGAGCGCGTGTACGACATCGCCCAACGAGGAGGGGCGCACCACGAGGACGCGGGTCATGCGAACACGGGGAGAGGAGCCGCCGGTTCGCATTGGTGCCGGCAACAAACGACGTAGAATGCCCGGCGTGCATTCCGCCAGCATTCCTTGATGCCTACACCGTTCACCGTCTGCGTGATCACGCGGGATGCAGCATCGGAGCTCGCGAGTTGCATCGGTTCGGTGCCCTTCGCAGATGAGGTGCTGGTCGTCGATTCGGGCAGCCGCGATGATACCGTGGAAGTCGCGCGCGCTCTCGGGGCGCGGGTGATCGAGCGCGACTGGGCAGGGTTTGGTGCGCAGAAGAACTTTGCGGTCGCGAGCGCGCGCAACGACTGGGTGCTCTGTCTCGACGCCGACGAGCGCCTGTCGCCGGAGCTCGCTCTGGAGATCCGAAGCACGCTTGCCACGGATGCCGTCGCGGGCAGGGCGGGCTACACGATGGCGCGGCGCAACCGGTTTCTGGGCAAGTGGTTGAGGCACGGCGAGGGCTATCCGGACTGGAGCCTGCGGCTTTTCGATCGCCGCATCGGACGGTGGAGCGACGATGTCGTCCATGAGCACGTGATCGTCGATGGCCGGGTGGAACGCCTCCGCGGCGATCTCCTGCACGCCTCCGCCGAATCGCTCGAGCGCTACCTCGACAAGCAGAATCGCTACACGTCGCTGCAGGCGCAGGCGCTGTATGCAGCGGGAGAGCCTGCGCGCGCGTCGCGCATGCTGCTCTCGCCCTTGTTGCGCTTCTTTCGGCTCTACGTCGTCCGACTGGGCTTCCTCGATGGCATCGCGGGGCTCGTGCATATCGTCGTCGGATGCTGCAACAGCTTCCTCAAGTACGCGAAGCTGCGCGAGCTCCACCGGCAGCAACTGCGATCGTGACCGGGAAGCGCGCAGCATCATCCCCACCGCGCGCCGTGCTCGTCACCGGGTGCGCGGGCTTCATCGGCATGCATGTCGCACAGCGGCTGCTCGACGACGGCATGCACGTGGTGGGTGTCGACAACTTCGACAGGTACTATGACGTGACGCTGAAGGAAGCCAGAGCCAAGCGGCTCGAGCGATCCGAGCGCTTCGAGCTCTGCCGCCTCGATCTTGCCGACTCGCTGCAAACCTCGGCGCTCTTCCGGCGCGGCGGCTTCGACCGCGTGATTCACCTTGCCGCGCAACCGGGCGTTCGCTACTCGCTCGTCAATCCCGGCGCGTACGTGCGCAACAATCTCGTCGCATTCGGCAACATCCTCGAAGGCTGTCGCGAGCTCGCCGTGCGCCATCTCGTGTACGCGTCGAGCTCGTCGGTGTACGGCGCCAATCACACGCTGCCTTTCTCCGAAGACCAGAACGTCGACCATCCGGTGAGCCTTTACGCGGCGACGAAAAAGGCCAACGAGCTCATGGCCTACACGTACGGTCACCTGTATGGCATCCCCACCACCGGACTGCGTTTTTTCACCGTGTACGGACCGTGGGGTCGTCCCGACATGTCGGCCATGATCTTCACCCGCGCGATCCTGCGGGGTGAGCCGATCGACATCTTCAACCATGGGCGCATGCGGCGGGACTTCACGTACATCGACGATATCGTGGAGGGCGTCGTGCGCGTGCTCGAGCTTCCGCCGGAGGATGCACACGAGAGAGGCGCGATCTACAACATAGGCAACCACGAACCGGTTGACCTCGAGGCCTTCATCGCCATCCTCGAATCGTTGCTCGGCCGGACAGCCATGAAGCGTTACCTGCCGATGCAGCCTGGCGATGTTCCTGCCACGTATGCGGCGATCGACAGGCTGCGCGGGCGCACCGGGTTTGCACCGAGCACGCCACTCGCCGAAGGTCTAGCGCACTTCGTCGCGTGGTACAGGATGTACTACACCGCGGAGCAGTCGAAACCAGCGTGACGGACACGAGGACGTTGGCTGCGGACGAACGTCCGGGCCGGTGCCGCGCACCCTGCTAGAATTTGCGTCTTTCACCCATCGCGACACGCTTTCAACCAGGCGCCGCTCGCGCAGCGAACCCCTCATGATTCTCGTCACCGGCGGCGCCGGATTCATCGGCGCCAATTTCGTGCTCGACTGGCTGCAGCAAGGCGAGGAGCCCGTCGTCAACCTCGACAAGCTCACGTATGCCGGCAACGTCGGCAATCTGGAACCCCTGCGCAACGACACGCGCCACATCTTCGTGCGGGGTGACATCGGCGATCGCGCTCTGATGCAGTCGCTGCTGGAGGCGCATCGCCCCCGGGCGATCGTGAATTTCGCGGCCGAAAGCCACGTGGACCGTTCCATTCACGGGCCCGCGGCCTTCATCGAGACCAACGTCGTCGCCACCTTCAATCTCCTCGATGTCGTGCGTGCGCACTGGTCCGCGCTGCCGCCCGCCGAGCGCGATGCTTTCCGGTTCCTCCACGTGTCGACGGACGAGGTGTACGGCTCACTCGGCCCGGATGACGCTCCGTTCAGCGAGACAACGGCGTACGCGCCCAACAGCCCGTATTCAGCATCGAAGGCGTCGTCGGATCACCTGGTGCGCGCGTACCACCACACCTACGGTCTCCCGACGCTCACGACCAACTGCTCGAACAACTATGGTCCGCTGCAGTTTCCGGAAAAGCTGATTCCACTCATGATCGTCAACGCGCTCGCCGGGCGTCCGCTGCCGGTGTATGGCGATGGGCGCAATGTGCGGGACTGGCTGTACGTCGGGGATCACTGCGCGGCCATCCGCTCCGTGCTCGCGGCGGGGCGCGTGGGCGAGACGTACAACATCGGCGGCAATGCCGAATGCTCGAACCTCGACGTGATCGGGACCTTGTGCCGGATCCTGGCAGACGAGGTCGGCGGCCGCGACTACGAGTCGCTCGTCACCTTCGTCAAGGATCGTCCCGGTCACGACCGGCGTTATGCAATCGATGCCTCCAAGATCCGCCGCGAGCTTTCGTGGTCGCCGGCCGAGACCTTCGAGACGGGACTGCTGCGCACCGTGCGCTGGTATCTCGCGAACGGCCAGTGGCTCGCGTCGGTCAACAGCAAGGAATATCAGAGCTGGATCTCGGTCAACTACGCCGCCGAACGTGAGCATGCGAATGCGCTGCCAGGCTGAAGCGGCGGACGTGTTTACGGGCACGGCGCGGGCCCCGCTGACCGTACGTCTTGGAGCCCGATCGTGAATCGCAAGGGCATCATCCTCGCCGGCGGTTCGGGCACGCGGCTGTACCCCGTGACACAGGTCATCTCGAAGCAGCTGCTGCCGGTGTACGACAAGCCGATGATCTACTACCCGCTGTCCACGCTCATGCTGGCGGGCATCCGCGACATCCTCCTCATCTCCACCCCGGACGACACGCCCCGCTTTCATCAGCTTCTGGGCGACGGCAGGCGCTGGGGCATCAATCTTTCGTACGCAGTCCAGCCATCACCCGACGGCCTGGCGCAGGCCTTCATCATCGGGCGCGATTTTCTGGGAGGCTCGGCGTCGGCGCTGGTGCTCGGTGACAACATCTTCTACGGGCACGACCTGCACGGGCTTCTCGCCACCGCCAACGTGCGCGAACAGGGAGCGACCGTGTTCGCGTACCCCGTCGCCGATCCGGAGCGCTACGGAGTCGCCGAATTCGACGCGAGCGGGCGGGTGCTGAGCCTCGAGGAAAAGCCGCGCGAGCCCAAGTCCCGCTACGCCGTCACGGGGCTGTATTTCTACGACGCGCGGGTCGTCGACGTCGCGCGCGATCTCAAGCCTTCCGCGCGTGGCGAGCTCGAGATCACCGACGTGAACAGGGCCTACCTCGAGTGGGGCGAGCTTTCCTGCGAGGTCATGGGGCGAGGCATGGCATGGCTCGACACCGGCACGCACGAGTCGCTGCTCGAAGCCTCGCAGTACATCGAGACCATCGAGCGGCGCCAGGGCCTCAAGATCGCCTGCCCGGAGGAAATCGCCTATCGCCTCGGATACATCGACGCCCAGCAGGTCGAGCACCTCGGCCAGTTGATGGCAAAGAATCGCTACGGCCAGTATCTTCTGGCGCTGTTGCGTGAACCGTCGGTTCGCTGAATATGGGTGTCTTGCGCTCGATCCACCTCCCCAGCGCTCCCGCTGCGAGGACGCGTGATCGCCAGGTGAGCCTGCAATGAAGGTCATTCCTACCTCCATCCCCGACGTGAAGATCGTGGAGCCCCGCGTCTTCGGCGATGAGCGCGGCTTCTTTTTCGAGAGCTGGAACAAGCGCACGCTGTCGGACTTCGGCATCGAGGCGGAGTTCGTGCAGGACAACCACTCGCGCTCGCGTCGGGGCGTTCTGCGCGGCCTTCACTATCAGCTCGAGCATGCACAGGGCAAGCTCGTGCGCGTCGTGTCCGGAGAGGTGTTCGATGTGGCGGTGGATCTGCGCACCTCGTCCAGCACCTTCGGACGCGCGGTGAGCGTGACCCTGTCGGCCGATAACAAGCGAATGCTCTGGGTGCCCCCGGGCTTTGCGCACGGGTTTCTCGTGGTCTCCGAGTCCGCCGACTTCCTCTACAAGACCACCGACTTCTGGTACCCGGAGCACGAGCGAACGCTGCTGTGGAACGACCCTGCGCTGGGCATCGACTGGCCCATCGGGACGCCGACGCTCGCTGCGAAGGACGTCGTGGGTCTGCCGCTCGA
>JALYXY010000164.1 GCA_030946875.1 Pseudomonadota bacterium
TGATTCAGTTGCAAATGCTCAGCCGATCGCCTTTCATAACTGGTAAATCAGACTTTCCCTAAGGAACAAACCCATGTCCGACCGCACTGTCCGACTTCATCGAATACTCCGCACCAAGCCTGAAAAGGTCTATCGCGCCTTTCTCAATGCGAACGCCATGGCCAAGTGGCTGCCTCCTCATGGCTTCACGTGCACGGTGCACCACATGGAGGCGCGCCCCGGTGGCACATTCCGGATGTCGTTCCAGAATTTCTCGACCGGCAATGGTCACGCATTCGGCGGGGAGTACATCGAACTGGTACCCAACGAACGGATTCGCTACACGGACCGGTTCGAAGACCCGAATTTGCCCGGCGTGCTCGAGGTGACGGTGTCGCTGAAACCGGTGCTATGTGGAACCGATGTGAGCATTACTCAAAGCGGCATTCCAGAGGCCATTCCTCTCGAAATGTGCTACCTCGGCTGGCAGGAGTCGCTAGCCCAGTTGGCGACCCTCGTCGAGCCCGACATTCCCGGCTAGCGTTACCGCCGACACGTGCAAATACGGTTTACCAAAGGAAGGGCAAGTACGGCCGACGCGCCGTCGCCATGCGGCGAGAACGACCTCCTTTGCTGCCCGCCTGGGCACTGAGTGCGCGCAGTCAAGCACACGGAGGTCATCTATTCAGCCCGCAGCGCGAGCATGCTTTCGCGATGGACCACACGCTGAACGCAATGAAGGCTCGAGCAACCTGCAGTAGCATGTGTACGGGTGGAGCAGCTCGCTTGACGCTGCGCTCGGCTTCTTTGGAGCGTCATCGTCGCCGTCGGTTGTAGCTGCTCTCTTTCCGGGCTCCCGCACGCCATTCACGTCCTGGGCGAAGAGCGTTTTGGATGTCTCGCGTCTACCCGATCCTGTTCCCCGCAATGTGGCTCTCATGGGCGGCCTATTGGTGGCTCGCTGCTCGGGGCGTCAAAGCGGCTGAGCGTCGGGAGCCCCTCGGCTCGCGGCTACAGCATCTGTTGCCGCTGTTGTTCGCGGTGGGTCTGCTGTGGGCGGAAAGGGTGCCCGGCGCCTTTCTCAATGAGAGGTTCTTCCCCTGGGCGCCATGGGAGTTTTGGATAGGCGCGTGCGTTACAGCGGCGGGATTGCTGTTCACAGTCTGGGCGCGGATTCACCTCGCCGGCAACTGGAGCGGCATTGTCACCATCAAGCATGATCATGAACTGATTGCCACTGGCCCGTACGCCATAGTCCGGCATCCCATATATACAGGGCTGCTGGTTGCCTTCATCGGTTCGGCCATGGCGCGCGGGGAGTGGCGCGGTGTACTCGCCGTCGTGATCGCCTGGCTTGCGTTGTGGCGCAAGCTTCGACTGGAAGAGCGATGGTTGACTGAGCGCTTTGGGCAGCAATACGAAGCCTACAGTCGGCGCGTACCGGCACTCGTGCCGTTGTGGAAGTGAACCGAAGGCTATCGAGCGTCACCCGGTCTGCACAACCCATGCCGAACGCTCTTCGCGCTGCCCTGGTGTACTTCGCACTCGTGCTTGGTACTGGGTTCCTGCTCGGTGTCATCCGAGTTCCGTTCATCGTTCCGCGCATTGGCGAGCGGTGGGCCGAGCTTGCAGAAATGCCTCTCATGGCAGCCGTCATCTTCTTTTCCGCCGGTTACGTATTGCGCAAGTTCCCTGCCATTCGCCTCGGTAACCGCTCCCTCATCGTCGGATTGCTTTCCCTCGCGTTTTCGATCTGTGCGGAGCTCGGGCTTGCTGTCACTCTTCGAAGCCAAACCCTCGGTCAATACCTGGCCAGCCGGGACCGGGTGTCCGGTTCCGTGTACCTCGGAATGCTGCTAGTGTTCGCGCTCATGCCAAGGTTTCGTGCGTCGCGCGGGGAGCCAGCGTAGGCGACCCGATTCTCGGCGAACGCCGTGGCTCGCGGGTGTGGAGCGGACGCTGGTGTGCGTGTCGTGCTCACTGAATCCTCGCACTGCGCCGGTCACTCGAGGATCAGACGGCGGACGCGCTACGCCCGGTTGGTTGTCGACTCAGGAGGTCTACATGCGGCGAGTAACCGGGATCGGCGGCATTTTTTTCAAGGCCAACGATCCGCAGGCGCTGTGTGCCTGGTACGAGAAGCACCTCGGGATTGACGTCCAGGTCTGGGGTGGTACAGCGTTCAGCTGGACCGATTCGGCAGGAACCCCGGTTACCGGAACCACGGTGTGGTCGATCAGTGCAGCAGAGGGCAATCACTTCGATCCGAGCACGTCGACCTTCATGGTCAACTATCGAGTCGAGGACTTGACTGCGCTGCTTCAAGCGCTCCGCGAAGAAGGCTGCAACGTGCTCGAAAAGACCGACGACTCCGAGTACGGCAAGTTCGGATGGGTGATGGACCCTGAAGGCAACAAGGTAGAGCTCTGGCAGCCGCCCGCCGGGCAGTGACCCAAAGCTTAGGCAATGGCGGCTCGCATCCTCGCGATCGGTGGCGGCGGATTTCTGATGGAGGATGGGCCTTCGCCGATCGATCGTCATATCGTTCTGGCCACAGGCCGCGAACGTCCAAAGATCTGTTTCATCTCGACGCCCAGTGGAGACGCGGTCGACATGATCGAGAAGTTCTACGAAGCGTTCGAACGGCTCGGCTGTGAGGCTACCCATCTCGCATTTTTTCGGAAGCCCTTTCGCTCGGCCTTGCCCCTTGCAGGATTCGAACAGCACCTTCTTGCCCAGGATGCCATCTTCGTCGGAGGGGGTAACACCAAATCAACACTTGCCGTATGGCGTGAATGGCGCCTCGATTCCGTGCTCGACAAGGCATCGCGCGCGGGTGTGTTGCTCTCCGGCATGAGCGCGGGCGCCCTGTGCTGGTTTCAGGAAGGACTCACTGACTCGTATTGGGGTGCGGGGTTGAAACCACTCCCTTGCCTCGGTTTGCTGCCCGGCGGGTGCTGCGTGCATTACAGCGGAGAACCTGATCGGCGCATTCGGCTCCACGCGGAAATTGCCTCCGAGGCATTGGGCCCATGTGTGGCAATCGATGATGGTGCGGCGGTGCTTTACGTGGATGCCGTCCAACAGGATGTCTTCAGTTGGCGACCCGGTGCAACGGCCTATCAGGTCTTTCTGCAGGACCAGGCAGTGATGGAGGTGCCAATGCGCGCGCGTTCCATCGCCTGACTCTGCTTTAAACAGACGCAGATTGCCTGAAGCGTTCAGTTCGCTGGCGCAGCACAAAGGGGCAGTTCCGAACAAGGCGCAAGGTTGGCCCGAAAGGGTCGACAGCGGATGCCCGCGCGGGCGAGCGGGTCCATCGCTGACGCCGCGGTCCACACAATGTCCTTGACGAGCTTTCGTTCGCAATGCAGAGTCGACGCGGGTACCCCGGACAAAGGAGAGTGACAGTGAAAACTTCCAATGCTGTTCTTACATTGTCTGGTGCGCTGTTGTTTGCGCTCGGACTTGCCACCGGCCTGACTGCCCAGACACTGACGGATTCGCCTCAGCGCAAGGAGCAGAAGCGAACGGATCTAACAGGCGCACCCAACATGGAAGTCATCGCTTCCATCGTGGAGATCAAGCCGGGTGAAAGCAGCAATCTGCACGTTCATCATGGCGTGGAGGCTTTTCATGTGCTTCAGGGTGCAGCCATCCAGGCGCCGGGACAGGAGCCTTCGTCACTCGTCACCGGGCTCACGTCCATGAACCTCAGGGATGTGAAGCATGGCGCATTCAAGGTGATCGGCGATACGCCGCTCAAATTGCTGACCGTTCACATCGTCGACAAGGGCAAACCGCTCTACGACTTCGTGAATTAGCCGTTGACTTCGCCCGAATCGCGTGCTTCCAAAGCTGCGTGGCGCACGCGTTTCATGCAAGGGCAGGTGTGTAACCGGCGCATCTGAATCCCGGCTTCGCAACATGCGAGACTTCAAGTTCCTGACACTCGTGCTTGCGACCATCCTTCTAGGCGGCTGTACAGTCATTCAGGCAACCAAACTCTGGCTCCCCGAAACGTTTGGGCTGACACAGGTCACACCGAGTATCCACGTTGAAGCTGGCATGGAGCTGGAGGCTCAGGCGAGCTTAGGCGAAGCGATGGTCAAGGCCGAAGCGGCGATACGATCCGCATACGGAGGCGTTGTTTCCCACCCCACGGTCAATGCGTGCGCCAGCGAAGCTTGCTACGAATCGTTCGGCGGGGGCGGCTCTGTAGCGAAGATCTACGGTAACCGCATCCTGCTTTCACCGCGCGGTCTGACCTGGAATTTCCTTGCGCACGAGTGGTCGCACGCCGAAATCCGTAACCGGCTCACCCTCGGAGCCTGGTGGCGTATGCCGCAATGGCTCGACGAAGGCATTGCCGTGGCCGTCAGTGAAGCACCCGAGCACTCTGAGAGTCATTGGCAGTCTCTGGTCGCATCCAACATTCCCCGTCCGGGGACCGATGAGCTGCGCACGTACAAGACCTTGAGGCAATGGCTGGCTGCTGTTCACAAGTACGGAGATGATACGAACGCGGAACGTAGGGCCAAACAACAGCCCGAGATCAGGCCGGTCTACGCGGCGGCAGGCCATGAGGTGCGCCCCTGGCTCGCGGCCGCCGGTGCGCGCGGTCTCTTGACGTTCATCGCGCACATGAACGCGGGAGAAGATTTCGAGTCTGCGTACCAGTCGGCGACTTCTTCGCGTCCTTAAGCCATGGCAGTGCGCATTGTCGCCGTCGCTGGTAGCGGATTGCGGATGGGAGATGAGCCTTTGGCCGATCGACCGCTAGATCGATCTGGCCGCAGGTGACGAACTCAAAATCTCTTTCATCTCCACGCCCAGTGCAGACTCGTGAGCCTTCAGCTCGGTGGCGCATCACAGGCATCGCGCTTCCGAATCGATTACAAGCTGGCCGAAATGCATCGAGGGCGTATGCGCGTGACGACCCCGCGTCCATCGCTCACGCTGCGGCCGGCACAATCTGCTTGACGACCTTCCGTTTGCAATGCAGAGTCGGCGCGGGTACCCCGCACAAACATGGCGACTGTAAAACGGTTGCATTACCGTTGACCTCGTCGGGAAGGCCGCTTCACGAGGTCGTGAATCAGCGATTGACTTCGCCTGACCGCGTGCTTGCCTCAGCTCGAAGGCGCACGCCTGCAGGTGCGTGCTGCATCTGAACACCGCCTCTGCCCGTTTCGGCCATCCTTGCCATGCTGTCCCGTTTAACCCATAGGCTCTCCAAGGTGATCTCGTTCCCTCCAGTCCGAGCCACATTGGGCTTCTTTTGGGTGGGCGGTGCGATTGGATCGGGGTCAGCTGCGACCGCTTTGCTACCGGAATCCGTGAAGGTGTTGGCTCCGCTTCTGCTCGCCGCTGGCGCACTCGCGGGGTACTACTCGTTCGTGCGTGTCGTGGAAAGGCGGCGAGTGGCCGAGCTCTTTTCCCGGGGCTGCCTGACAGAAGCTCTTGCAGGCGCGGCCATCGGTTTCGGGCTCTTCGGGACCGTGATCGGAATCCTGTTTCTGTTGCGTGTTTACTCGGTCAGCAGCGTCAACGACGTGGCCGTTGTCGTTCCCGTGTTGATGACGGCGCTCATGGCCGGGATCACCGAAGAGTTACTCATCAGAGCAGTGGCGTTTCGAATACTCGAGGGGTGGCTTGGCAGCTGGGTCGCACTCGGCATCTCGGCTGCTCTCTTCGGCGTTCTGCATCTTGCGAACCCGCAAGCCACGGTCGCGAGCTCCGCAGCCATCGGAGTGGAGGCCGGGGTCATGCTGGCAGCTGCGTACATGGTCACGAGGCGAGTCTGGCTTGCGGTTGGTATCCATGTCGCATGGAACTTCGCGCAGAGCGGGATCTTTGGTGTCGCGGCGTCGGGCGTGGAGAGCCCGGGCTACCTGCAAGGCGACCTGCATGGGCGACCCATACTCTCCGGCGGCACCTTCGGCCCGGAGGCCTCAATCGTTGCAGTGGCAGTGTGCCTTGCGGCAGGCCTGTACCTGCTCAGGGTGGCCCACAACAGGGGGCACATGCTGACACCGTCCTGGCGGCGTGGGCAACCGGCCGCATAGCCATGACGACTCCATTTCACATCCGCATCCTGGATGCAACGGACGTTGCAGCCATCCGCGCGATGCTCGCCATGTTCGGCGCATCGTTCAATGAAGTGGCAACGTACACCGCGCGGCAGCCCAATGACGTGTATCTCGAAAGGTTGCTGGGGAGCAAGACGTTTGTCTGCCTGGCTGCATTTGCTGAGGGCGCCGTCATTGGCGGCCTTGCGGCGTATGTGTTGCCGAAATTCGAGCAGGCACGCGAAGAGTTGTACATCTACGATCTAGCCGTGCATCCGGCTCATCGGCGGCAGGGAGTGGCCACTGCGATGGTCGGGGATCTGAGAAAGCTCGCTCGTTCACGAGGCGTGTACGTGATGTTCGTCCAGGCAGATTACGAAGACACGCCGGCCGTTGCGCTCTATACGAAGCTCGGAGTGCGCGAGGATGTGCTCCACTTTGACATCGCGCCCTGATGCGCGCCTGCTGACCTGTGCGACCAGTAGTGCGCGCCTCGATTCCGTCGGAGAACGTCATGCATGACGTTCTCAGTGATAACCGGATCGTGGCCCGGCCGCTCAGCGCGGATGATGTCCACGATCTGCACGCGGCAGTGCGTGAATCCATGGATACGGTCGGACCCTGGATGGCGTGGTGCCATCCCGGCTATTCCTTGAGCGACGCACATGACTGGGTTAACAAGAGCGCGCAGCACTGGGCGAGTGACGGGGACCGTGAGTTTGGAATATTCGACGCTGCGTCGGCTCGGTTGCTCGGTTGCGCGGGCATCAACCAGATGAACGCCCTGTACAACTTTGCAAATTGCGGTTACTGGGTTCGCAAGAGCTCGACGAACCGCGGCGTTGCCACGGCCGTCGTTCGCCTGCTCGCCCGCTTTGCTTTCGATCGACTCGGGCTCACGCGGGTCGAGATCGTGGCGCGGGTCGACAACATAGCCAGTCGTCGAGTGGCCGAAAAGGCGGGCTGCACGTTCGAGTGTGTCGCCCGCAACCGCCTCGTTCAACATGGACAGCCCCACCATGCGGCCATGTATTCGCTCATCCCGGCGGATCTTGAGCGGTGAACCCGTCGCGTTTTCGTGTGCTTCTGGGTCGTCCCTCTCTTCGTCTGGCAAATTGATGAACTCTCGTAACATTTCGCCCGAGCCGTTCTTCCGATCGAGTGGCGTTGAGGCTGTCGAGCTCGGCGCAGCCGAAGTTCCGCGACTTCAGCGGTTCTTCGACTCGAATCCCGAGTACTTCATCGCCGTCAATGGAGACCCCGCCGGCGAAATGGAGGCGCATGAAGAGGTGTTCGGCGAGCTTCCCCCCGGCATGTCGTTCACGAAGAAATGGGTCATCGGTTTTCCGGGCAAGACCGGTGATTTGGATGCGATGATCAACGTCGTTTCCGATCTCCTCGCCACAGGCGTGTGGCATATCGGGTTGTTCATTGTCGCGACGCGCATGCACGGTAACGGCACTGCGGTCCGATTGCTCTTGCATGTGCAGGAGTGGGCCGTCGCCGGCGGTGCGAGATGGCTGAGATTGGGCGTTGTAGAGGGCAACGCTCGGGCCGAGCGCTTCTGGAAAAGATCCGGTTTCCTGGAAGTCCGCACCCGAGAAGGTGTGCGCATGGGCGCGAAGGTCAACGCCGTTCGCGTGATGGCGAAGCCGCTTGCGGGAGGAACCATCAGCGAGTACCTTGCGCTCGTTCCGCGCGACAATCCTCGAGCACCCTGAACAATGTGGTAATCCTTGGTCGCAACAGCATTTTCCCGCGATGGCCGAATGTCCCGCCCGGTGGCTGTACCCGCACGCACGGCAGCAGCGATGACTGTGGGCAAGCATCCGCGGCTTGAGCGAGTGCATCCGCCTGCGGGCCGAGTGGTCCTTGCGGCCCTGCTCCTCATCGGCTGCACCGGATTGGGCGCGGCGCCGGTGACGGACAGCAGCCAACTCCCCGATGCCGCGCTGTCGACGCTTCGCGCACTTTTTCCGGGGGCGGAAATTTTGGCGGAGGTGGGCGCGGTCGGCGACCTCAATGGCGACGGCATACCGGATGTGGCAGTTCCGATCGCACCCCGCAAAGCGTCGACTGCCGACACCGAGCAAGACCCGGTCCGAGTGGTGATTCTCATCGGGCAACGCAATGGTGGCTACCGGCAGTTCATGACCTCGCCGGATTTTGCCGTCGACGGGAGCGCATTAGGGCTGCACATCGAACGGCAGAGGCTCACCATCGAGCTCATCGGCGAGCGAGGCGCGCCCACGCGGATGAAATCCTCGTACGAGTTTGCCGTGCGTAGCGGCGAACTCATGCTGACCGGTGAGGTTCAGGCGAGCGTGAAGGTCTACGATCATGCTGAAATCCCCGAGATGGGCAGCCGATTCGATTACCTCGCAGGACGCGTCACCTACTGGCGAACGCAGAACGGGAGAACCGCGCGCGTGGTGCGGCGCTTGCCACGGATTGCCCCGGAACCACTTCGCACGTTCGACGTGGAGGAGCACTATCTGAAGCTCTACAACCTGGCGAGCCGGTACATCGACGACAACGGGGTGTTGCGCAGCGTACGATGAGCGCCACCCCATCCGAGCTCGGGCCTGATCACACCCTCGCCATCGAGCGCCATCGGCTGCGTTGCCGGCGCAAGTTCCTTCGGTATTTTCCCGGTGGGTTTGGGGACGAGCGTTACATTGCGTGGGAGCGCGAATACAAGGTCGAGACGCACGAACGCTGGCACGAAGTGCTCGGCAAAGCGCAATTTCATGCACTGCTGCGCGGGCGTCAGTTCGGTGAAGTCGCATCCCGCGCGATTCGCGTCGAGCAACGCTCCCGCTACAGCATGATCTTCTCGTTCGAAAAGATGGCGCTGCGCGACGCAGTGAAATCTACCGAAGGGGCTCGCGCTTTCGCCGAGGGCCTGTACGAGTTTCTGTACGGATCGGTCACGATGCAACGGCGGTTCGAACGCTGGATCGAGGCGCTCGCGACTCTGCCGCGCAAGCAAACGCGGGTGCTCACATGGCCTTTGGTCACCGTATTCGGCTTCATCGCTCAACCGGACGTGCACGTCTTCCTCAAGCCCAGGGTGACCCGCGCGGCCGCGACAGCGTACGCGTACGACTTTCAGTACACCTCGCGCCCTGCCTGGTACACCTATGCCAGCTTGCTCGACTTTGCCCGCACGGTACGTACCGACACGCGCGACCTGCGTCCGCGAGACATGATCGACGTCCAATCGTTTATCTGGGTCCAAGGCTCCGATGAGTATTGAAGACAACGTCACCCCAGGAGCAATCGCGGGAGAGGGCATGCCCTCCTGACCATGACGTTACGCATTGTCAGACTCGGATCGACCCGGCACCCCGACGAGGGCACGCGCATCGGCACCGTTCGGCGCCCGCCGCGCGGAGTGCCCAAGGTCGAGTTCAGCGCCCGCAACTGGTACGACGTGTGGTTTCCAACGCTTGCACCGAGCGCACCTACCGTGAAGCTCGGGCTAGCCGTGAAGACCGAGCAGGAGTGGACCGCGTACGTGCGCAAGTACAAGGCGGAGATGTCGAGACCGGAGGCAAGCCGCGCACTCGATCTGCTGGCAACGCTTTCGCAGACGGCCAACTTCTCCGTGGGTTGTTACTGCGCGGACGAAAGCCGTTGCCACCGCTCGATCCTGCGCGAGCTCCTCCTCGCCCGTGGCGCCAGGATCGAATGAGCGCACGTGCCCACGGTGCGGCTCCCGCACACCCTCAGCCACGGGCGGGCCATCGCGCGTGCAATGGCTGTGCAATGCGCTTCCAATGATCGTCGCGCAAACCGAGCGCTTGCTCATCCGATGGCTCGAGCCCGGCGATGCGGCATTCGTGCTCCGGCTGGTCAATGAGCCGTCATGGCTGCGCTACATCGGCGACAAAGGCGTGAAGTGCATCGAGGACGCCGAAGCGTATATCCGCAACGGCCCACGCGCATCCTGTGAGCGGCTCGGCTTCGGTCTCAATGCGGTGACACTCGCCGACACCGGTGAGCCCATCGGAATCTGTGGTCTCATCAAACGCGACACGTTGCCCTGTGTCGATCTGGGGTTCGCGCTTCTGCCCGCGTTCTCGGGTCAGGGCTATGCGGCCGAAGCCTCGGCCGCAGTAATAGGGCATGGCCGCCAGGTGCTCGGGTTCACGCGTGTTCTGGCGATCGTCACGCACGACAACCAAAGCTCCCACAGGCTCTTGTCGAAGCTCGGGTTCGAGCGCGAGGGAAAAGTGCGTCTTGCACCCGATTCCGACGCGCTCGACCTTTACGCTTCAGAGCCCGAAGCCCCGACATGACGGTGGCGCAGCTCGCAAGAGATGCGGTAGAAATCCGGCTCGACGGGCTGGAACATCCGGACGTTCATGCCCTGCTCGCGGAGCATCTTCGCAACATGCATGAGCTTTCGCCGCCTGAAAGCGTGCACGCGCTTGGCATCGAAGCCCTGCGTCAGCCCGATGTCACGTTCTGGACCGGGTGGCTGCAGGACCATCTGCTCGCGTGCGGTGCGCTGAAAGAGCTCACGCCCGTGCATGGCGAAATCAAGTCGATGCGCACGGCAGCGACTCATCGCCGCAGGGGCGCAGCGCGCCTCATGCTGGAGCACATCATCGGCGAAGCACGCCGGCGCTCGTACGCTCGCCTGAGCCTCGAGACCGGCGCCTCGGCGGCCTTCGCGCCGGCGCGCCATCTGTATGAGCAGTTCGGGTTCAGCTACTGTGGACCGTTCGGGGACTATGGCCCGGACCCGAACAGCACCTTCATGACACGCAGGCTACCCTGACCGGGGCCTCGGGGAAAGGCGCCATTCGGTCGCACTAAGGGTCACTCGGCCCCGCCGATCGACGGTTCGTCGCCAAACGCCTTCACCGCCAGGCCGGGGGCCGCAACAATGGCGTATGCCGAGAGGCTACGCACCCGGAGATCCGCTATGGCAAGCGTGAGCGTACCCGCCCGTTGGAAACGCGACTGCGGCGGCCTATGGCATCCGCTCGACATGGTGCCTTTCTTCCGACGCTTCGCGCCGTCGCACACGCGAAACATCGTCTACACGTTCGTCTGGAATCTCGGGTTCGCCCTCTTCTTCTCGATCTTCGGCTTGATCTTCAATCCGGACGCGCCGATCGGACGCATGCTGTGGGTGAATTGCGTGATTGCGATGTGCGTGGGCTACTGGATTCACACTGGTTACGCGATCGGCAATCGCGTGCTGGGGCAGCGGATCCACAAGGCCACATTCGCCAGGCGCACTCTCTACTACGCGGGCATCCCCATTCTGGGAGTGTTCGCCGGCTACTGGCTCGCGTTCACGATTCTCCAGTGGGGCACGGCCAGGCGATGGGTATTTTCGTGGCAGGGGATCGCCTCGATTCTCACGGTGAGCCTCGTCGTGTCGAGTGTGCTGGCCGCGGTTCTTTACGTGCGCGAGCGACAGGCCCGCGCCGGGGCTGCATTCGAGGCGGAGCGTGCGCGCGTCGAGGCGGCCGAGCACCAGTTTCACCTCGCCAAGCTCAAGCTCCTGGAAGCGCAGATCGAGCCGCATTTCCTCTACAACACGCTGGCCAACGTGATCAGTCTCATCGATGCCAACCCGCCGCGCGCGAAGCACATGCTCGAGAAGCTGATCGAATACCTACGCAGCGCAGCCATACGCACGCAGGACGGAGACATCAGCCTCGGGCGTCAGGTCGAGCTGGTGACCGCCTATCTTGACCTGATTGCCGTGCGCATGGGGTCGCGGCTCGCCTTCAGCATCGATGTACCGCACGCGCTCGGGGCATTGCCCCTGCCGCCGATGTTGCTCCAGCCGCTCGTGGAAAATGCGATCAAGCACGGCCTCGAGCCCAAGGTCGAAGGCGGCAATGTGCGCATCGCCGCACGGCGCTCAGAGGATGGACTTGTGCTCACCGTCAGCGACGATGGTGCGGGGGTCGCGATGTCGCAGGCCATGGGGTCCACTCGTCTTGGCCTCGCCAATCTTCGCGATCGCCTGCGCTCGATCTACGGCGCGCGCGCGCAGCTCGTTCTCGAAGAATCGACACCTGGTACCGTCGCCACCATCACGCTGCCTCTTGGAGACAACCCATGAGCGAAAGGGCCGATGGCGCCTGGCGGGCGATCATTGCCGACGATGAGCCGCTGCTCGCGACCTACCTGCGGGACCAGCTTCACGCCGCATGGCCCGAGCTTGAGGTCGTGGGCATCGCTGCAGATGGACCCGAAGCATTGCGTCTCATCGAGGAGCACGACCCTGACGTGCTGTTCCTCGACATTCGCATGCCCGGGTTGAGTGGCCTCGACGTCGCACGACGTGTCGGCGAGGGGGTGCACATCGTCTTCGTCACCGCATTCGACCAATATGCAGTCGAAGCTTTCGAGCGTGAAGCCGTCGATTACCTGTTGAAGCCGGTCACCGCAGCCCGCCTCGCGGAAACCGTGCGCCGGCTGCGTCAGCGTGGCGCGACGCAACCGCCCGCAGATCACGTCAAGCGTGCCCTCGAGACGCTGTCGCACATGGCGCCGGGCGTGATGCGAAGCTCACCCACCCATGAGCGGCTGGCCTGGATTCGCGCATCCGTGGGGAACCAGGTGCGGCTCATTCCCGTTGAAGAGGTGTGCTACTTTCAGGCGAGCGACAAGTACACGACCGTCTACACGGCCGACAGCGAAGCGCTCATTCGCACTTCCCTCAAGGAGCTCCTGGATCAGCTCGACCCCGGCCGGTTCTGGCAGATCCATCGCGGCACGATCGTCAACCTCGCACACGTCGCTGCGACCACACGCGATCTCTCGGGGCGCGCACAGGTGAAGCTCAAGACCCGTGCCGAGCCCCTGCCGGTCAGCCGCGCCTTCGCGCATCGATTCCGGCAGATGTAGCGGTGAGCCCGACGCGAGGACTGGCGGCATCAGCACCAGGACGTGCGCCTCGTCGAAGGCGTGCAGTACGGGGACCTCCCCGAGTTCGTCGATTTTGCGTATGTCGCACAGGTGGCGCGGGTGAATGCCGCTGCACTCGCGGCGCTGGCGCTCGGCCCTTCGGCCCCGCGCGGGGTCGAGATGGAGAACCTGCGTCTGGAGGCCGATAGCACGCTGCGCTGGCGCAGCAATCCGGAGCCCGACGTTGCGGGCTATCGGATCACCTGGCGACACGGCTGCAGCCGAGTGGCAGCACTTTCGCGACGTCGGAAACGTCACGCGCGCGACGGTGGTGGGGGTGTCCAAGGACAACTTTCAGTTCGGATTGCAGGCATACCACCGCGAGGGCAATCTGTCCGTGGTCACCTATCCGGGCACGTATCGGCCGGCTCCCGCGCCCGCTTCGGGCCGATGACGCGGATGATCGACTATTTACGGCGCATCACACCCCATCAAAGATCGTGACCACTTTTTTGCCGCGGCCGTGCCCGGTCTCCATCGCGCGCTGCGCGGCAGCGACATTCGCAAGGCCGTGAATGGACTCTATCGTCGGACGTAGCGTACCCGCCTGAAACAGCTCGAGCAGGCGCTGCCACATGGCAGGTGCGCTGCGCAGCACGATCGCAATCGAGCGCCGCTGCGAGGTAAGACGCGCGATGAGTCCGCTTGCAAGCGTCGCCGCGAGGGCGCTCCCGCTTCCGGCGGTGTTGAGGTAAACGCCGCTCCGGGCGAGCACCGGCGAGACGGTGCCGAAGGTCGCGACGCTCGCCGCATCGAAGATGACGTCCCAGGGTGCCGTTGCGCGGGTGAAATCGTCGCGCGTGTAATCGATCACCGCGTCGGCACCGAGGCCCCGGACGAACTCCACGTTATGCGTGCTGCACACCGCGGTGACATGCGCGCCCAGGTGCTTTGCAATCTGCACGGCGAAGTGACCCACGCCTCCGGCAGCCCCCGTGATGAGCACGCGCTGTCCTGCGAGCAGGTGCGCATGATCCACCAGTGCCTGGAGTGCGGTACCGCCTGCCACGGGCAAAGCTGCGGCGCTGATCGAGTCCACGTCATCGGGCAGCGGCAGCAGGCGATCGTACGAGGCCGTGACGAACTCTGCCAGCGCACCCCGTCGGCTGAACGGCAGCAGCGAACCGAGCACGCGTTCGCCGACGTGTCGCGCCGTGGCGCCGCCTCCCACCGCCACGATCTCGCCTGCAAAGTCGCTGCCCAGGCCGCGCGGGGGTGCCGCAACGAATGGCAGCATGCGCAGGTGACCGGCCCGGATCTTCCAGTCGAGCGGGTTCAATCCCGCGGCATGCACGCGAACCTTGGCTTCTCCAGCACCGGGCTCGGGCTCGGGCACGTCGACGACGTGGAGAACTTCGGGCGCTCCATACTGCGCGAAGCGAAGCGCGCGCACAAAAGCTACTGCAGGTCCAGCGCGTGCTCCTTGAGCGCCGAGAGCGGGAGGACCGCAAGGGTCTCCTCGTGGGTCGCTGCAAGCACGACAGGCGATGCAACACCCGCCTCGTACGCCTGGCGCCACGTTCCCGCACACACGCACCAGCGATCGCCCGGTTTGAGTCCGGGGAAGCCATGCTGTGGAACCGGCGTCATCAGATCGTTGCCCTGCCCCTTCGCGAATTGCAGGAATTCGCGCGTGACCTGCGTGCAGACCACATGCAAGCCGACATCTTCGTGCCCGGTGTTGCAGCACCCATCGCGAAAGAAGCCCGTCAATGGGCGTGTCGAGCACGTGGCGAGCGCGCCGCCAAGAACATTCTTTTCATCATCTGCCATGAGCACGACCTGCAACAAGCACGAGTGTGCAATCTATCACGGCTGAGCGCCGCACCGGCGACACTCGCTCAATCAATGCAGATCGCCTCGCGCACGCATCTGCATCGGGATGATCGCCAGCGCGAGCGCACAAACGCCGATGGGCAGGAACGCCAGCGCCGGGATGCCGGTCGCATCCCACGCCATGCCACTGACGAGCGCAGTCAGCACCGCGCCGGCGTAGCACAGGGTGAAGGTGCCCGCTGCCATTCGCGCGACGTCCTTCGGCGGGCAAAGGAGTGCCGGCAAGGTCAGCGCCAGAATGAACGCGACCGCATCCGAAAACCCGAGCAGCGCGGCCCAGACGATCGTCGCCCGCCCCACCATGAACACGAGACCGGCGACGCACGCGAGGGACAGCAGGCCCGAGGCGATGTAAGGCCAGACCTTGCGTTCGAGCTTGTTCGCGCAGGCGAGCAACAGGAACGAGGCCGGCAACTGGCCCAGGTTGAGCGCCGTGAGCGCGTCTCCGATCAGGTCGGCGCGGCCGGCGTGCTTGAGATAGATCGGAAGGAATGCATTGGTGGTGAAGTAGATGCCGGTGATGCACAGGAACATTGCGCCGAGGCGCCAGACGAGCCCCCGATGCCAGTCCGGCATCCACTGCGCCGGGGGTGCGTGGCCGCTTGCGTCGACCGGCGAGGCTCGCGGCGCAGTCATGGCAAGCAGCACACCGATCAGCAGCACCGGAACTGACCAGGCGACGAACGCAAGTCGCCAGCTTCCACCCACCGAGGGCAGCACGAGTGGCAGCGTGAGCCACACGGGCAGGGTCTCACCCACGAGCAGGCCATTGGTGTAGACCGCGGTGCCGACACCAATGCGGTGTGGCAGCCATTGGCGCACGGCGCTCGGCATAATCGGCTGCATGATGGCCACGCCGATCGACATCAGCACGGTGGTGATGAGGAGCGTCGCATAATCCGGGCTTGCGCCGCGAAGGGCGCCACCCACCGCAATGAGCGCAAGGCCGCCGACGATGGCCCGCATGAGACCGAGCCGCGCCACGAGCAGCGACCCGCCGAGCGCGGCGAGTGCGAAGAGCGCAGGCGGAATGCTCGACAGCAGCCCCACTTGCGTGGCGTTGAGCTGGAAGTCATCCCGAATGACTGCAATGAGCGGCGGCACCGCAAGAATCGTGAGCCGCAGCGCATTTCCGGCGAGCCACAGCAGCGCAACAGCGAGGATGTCCCGACGACCCGTCATCACGAGGCGCAATAGTGAAAATCGCAACGTACAACGTCAACGGTGTGAATGGACGGCTGCCGCGCCTCATCGAGTGGCTCGAGGAGACCACACCGGACATCGTATGCCTGCAGGAGATCAAGACCGACGATACGAAGTTCCCCGTTGCGAAGATCAATGCCGCAGGCTATCAGGCGATCTGGCACGGTCAGCGTGCCCATCATGGCGTTGCCATTCTCGTCCGAGGTGAGGCGCCCATCGAAATCCGGCGCGGACTACCCGGCGACGCAAGCGATCTGGAGACGCGTTACCTCGAAGCGCATGTGCTCGGCCTCACGATTGCGTCGCTCTATCTTCCCAACGGCAACCCCGCGCCCGGTCCGCGCTTCGACTACAAGCTCGCGTGGTTCGAGCGACTCATCGCGCACGCACGCGGGTGGCTCGCTTCGGGAGAGCCGGTGGTACTCGCCGGCGACTTCAATGTCGTGCCCACCGATGCGGATATCTACAACGCCTTCCTGTGGCGCCACGACGCCGTCATGCAGCCGGAAACGCGCGCGCTTTACGAGCGCATGCTCTCCGAGGGATGGATCGACGCGCACCGGCATCTGCACCCGAGGGACAGGATCTACACCTTCTGGGTGAATGCACACGCGTTCAGCCGTAACGCAGGATTCCGGATGGATTTCCTGTTGCTCTCCCCTGCTCTCGCCGTGCGACTGCAAGGCGCCGGCGTCGATGCGCAATACCGCGGAAGGGACAAGCCGAGCGATCATGCGCCGACGTGGATCACCATCGAAGGAGGCGCAACCCGGAGCGATGTACCGATCACTCCGGCCTGATGTTCGCGTCCTTGACCAGCTTGCGATAAAGCTCGTACTCATCGGCCATCAGCTTTGCGAACTCCTGCGGGCTCGAGCCCACCGGCACCACGCCACGTTCCTTGAGCTTTGCCTCGGTGGCAGGCTGATGCACGAAGGCCTGGATCTCGCTCGCGAGCTTGCGGATGATCGGCGCCGGCGTGCCCGCGGGCGCCATGACACCATGCCACGGCTTCACGTCGAACCCCGGCACGAAATCGCGGATCGGCGGCAACTCGGGAGCGAAGAATGCCCGCTCCGCGGTCGACACTCCCAGCGCGCGCAACTTGCCCGATTGCACGTGAGGCCACGCGGTGGTCGCCGCATCCATCGCGGCCTCGATCTGCCCGCCGACAAGGTCCGTCATCATCGGCGCGGAGCCCTTGTATGGCACGTGAACCATCTTCGTGCCGGTGCGCTGCATGAAAAGCTCCATCGCGACGTGCAGCGATGATCCGGAGCCCGATGATCCGAATGACACCTTGCCGGGGTTCGCCTTGAGATAGGCGATGAACTCGGGAACCGTCCGCGCCGGAATCTTTTCCGCATTCACCACCAGCACGAGGGGTGTAACGCCGATGAGCGAAATGGGCGCGAAATCCTTCACCGGCTCGTAGAGCAGATGATCGGACTGCACTGCCGGATTGATCGCGTTGGCTGCGATGTTGCCAAGGCCGAGGGTGTAGCCGTCGGGCGGTGATTTCGCCACCACCTGCATGCCGATGCTGCTACCGGCGCCGGGACGGTTTTCCACGACGAAAGGCTGGCCCAGTCGGTTTTGCAGATGCTCCGCGATCATGCGCGCCATGACATCGGCGGCGCCGCCTGGCGGCACCGGCACGATCAACTTGACCGGCTTTACCGGATAAGTGTCGGGGGCCTGGGCGAACGCGAGCGATATCCCGGCAAGCCACGCGAATGCGACAAGCGGCAGAGACTTCATTGGAACGGCTCCTTCGGTGGTGATGGATGACGCGCCAGGCCTTTGTTGCCTCGCACGAATTGCCAGACCTCATCGCGAGGGGCGGCGCCGATGCCGGGACCCTCGGGCACGCTGAACGCTCCGCGCTCGCAGCGCATCGTGGTGTCGACGTAGCGCAGGTTGCGATCGAACACCGAGTGCTGATATTCGTGCATCGCGAGATTCGGCAAGGCGGCGCTGGCATGCAGGCTTGCCGCCTGGAAGATGCCCAGCCCGACGCTCGCATGGGGAATGACCTTCATGTGGAATGCTTCGGCCATGCGGCAGATCTGGATGAACTGGCTGACGCCGGTATGGCCCATCTCCGGCTGCACGATGGACATTGCACGCCGCTCGAAGCGCGGCCGGTATTCGTAGATGGTGCGAAGCTCCTCGCCGAGCGCAACCGGAACGGCCGCACGCGTGCTCACGTGCGCCTGACCGTCGAGATCCTCCGGCGCGCAGGGCGCCTCGACGAAGTACGGGCGAAAGGCCGCGAGCTCCGCGATCAGGGCAATCGCTTCGTGCGCCGTGAACTTCCAGTGCAGGTCCACCATGAGCTTCACGTCGGGCCCGAGACCCTCGCGCAGCGCCTGCATTTCGCTCACGATGCCTTCCGACGAAATCGCCGCTGCGTACTTGAACGCGGTGTAACCCTTCGTCATGAATTCGCGAGCGAGGTCCACGCGTTCGGCGAGCGTCGCACGCGGGAGGCCCGACACATACGCCGGGATGCGCGCATGACGCTGACCTCCCAGGAGCTTGACGAGCGGCTGCCCGACCAGCTTGCCGAAAAGGTCCCACAGCGCAATGTCGATGCCCGCAATCGCGTCGACATAGAAACCGCCGAAGAAGCCCCGCACGCGCATGAGATCGTACAGGTCCTGCTGGATCACCATGGCGTCGCGCGGATCGCGTCCGGTGACGAGCGGCCCAAGAACGTCGTCGATGATCTGCGTCACGGCTTCGGGTGCGACGATGCCATAGGTTTCCCCCCAACCGATGGTGCCGTCGCTCGCGGTGATCCTGATCAGCACCGACATGTCGGTCGCAGGATAGATGGTGCGGTTGCCCTCGCGTACGAGGTAGCCACGCGCGTTGATGACCTCGCCGCGCGCGAGCGGCCCGAGGTAGGGTGTTTCCCGGGGCAGTGAGATGATGAAGCATTCCACATCGCGAACGCACGGGAATCCGCTCATGCAAGCTCGGCCGCTGGCAGCAGGAGGTCTTCGATGTCGCCGAGGAATGCGTCGACATCTTTCATGTCGTGCTCGTCGAGCAGCGGCCCTGCGCTCCTCTGCCG
>JALYXY010000224.1 GCA_030946875.1 Pseudomonadota bacterium
TGCAAGGCCGCAAAGCTCGGCGACTTCCGCTGGCATGATCTGCGGCACACCTGGGCGTCATGGCACGTGCAGAACGGCACCCCGATCGCCGTGCTACAGGAGCTCGGCGGCTGGCGCGATCTCAAGATGGTGCTGCGCTACGCGCACCTCGGGCCCAGCCATCTGGCGCCATACGCCAGCAACAGCGGCTTGGCGCAACCACAAGATGTAGAAAAGCACCAGGCACAAAACCGGACACACGACAGCCGGATTCGAAACGTAGACGACGAAGAAATTCTCTTACAGATGAATGGGGTGGCTGACGGGACTCGAACCCGCGACAACCGGAATCACAATCCGGGACTCTACCAGCTGAGCTACAGCCACCGTTGAGAGTCGGTGCGCGACGTAACGCTCGAACCTTCGTCGCACACCCGATTTTGGCGCGCCCGACAGGACTCGAACCTGTTACCGCCGGCTTAGAAGGCCGGTGCTCTATCCAGATGAGCTACGGGCGCCGTGTCGGACGGACGCGCGTCGGCAACTTGTCCGCCCGAAACTTCTCGAGCGGGATCGCGTTGGGTGGTCGGGGTGGAGAGATTTGAACTCCCGACATCTTGCTCCCAAAGCAAGCGCGCTACCAGACTGCGCTACACCCCGAGGGATGGAATTATGCCTCAAAAGGCCTGCGCGCGGCGCTCGCTGCCTTAGGACGCGGGTCAGCTTGGCGTCATCGCGCGAACTTGCGAATCACGCTCATGGCCTCGCCGATCGCCTCATCGCCCTGGCCGGAGCGCACCGCACCCTGAACGCAGCCCTTGAGGTGTGACTCCAGCATCTGCAGCGCCAGCGCGTCGAGGGCCGCCTGCACCGCGCTGATCTGCGTCAGCACGTCAACGCAATAGCGATCCTCTTCGATCATTTTGGCGACCCCGCGCACCTGACCTTCGATGCGGTTGATGCGTTTGCCGAGCATCGTCTTGTCGGCCCGATGCACGTGGCGAGCCGCTGCCGCATGCGCGCCATCAGCGCGCGACGTCATACCCCGCATCCTCGATGGCCTCCCGCAGTGCTTCCGCATTGGTCCGGGCAGGGTCGAACGTCACCGTGGCCCGTCCGGGCACGAGCGTCACTTGCGCGTCGGAAACACCCGTAACCCCCTGGAGCACCCGCGTGACGCTTGCCACGCATCCGCCACACGTCATACCTTCCACCACCATCGATATCGTTTCCATCGGATCTCCAGTTATCAAAGGCTCGGCGCTCGCCAGCGCTTGAGAAGCACTGCGTTGGTTACCACGGACACCGAGCTCAGCGCCATCGCCGCGCCCGCAATCACCGGGCTCAGCCAGCCGAAGGCGGCGAGCGGAATGCCCAGCACGTTGTAGGCAAACGCAAAGAACAGGTTCTGCCTGATCTTGCGCAACGTTGCACGTGAAAGCAGGATGGCGTCCGCCACCGCATTGAGATCGTTGCGCATGATTGTGATGTCCGCCGCTTCAATCGCAATGTCCGACCCTGCTCCCATGGCAAAGCTCACGTCGGCAGCGGCGAGCGCAGGCGCATCGTTCACACCGTCACCGGCCATGCCGACGACGGCACCCAGGCGATGAAGCTCCCGCACGATCGCAGCCTTGTCAGCGGGCAGCACGCCCGCACGAATTTCATGCACCCCCGCCTGGCGCCCGATCGCCTGCGCGGTGTCCCGATGATCTCCCGTCACCATGACAACCCTCACGCCTGCCGCTTGCAGCCGTTGCACGGCACGCGCCGAGCCGGGCCGCAATGCGTCCGAAAGCGCAAGAGTCCCGAGCGCTCGTCCAGCGGCTGCGACCACGATGACCGTCTTGCCGGCCGCCTTGAGCAAATCGATGGTGGCCGTATCGAAGGCGATGCCACGCTCGGCAACGAACGAGGGCGAGCCCAGCATCGCCTCGGACGAACTGGCAGTGCCGACAGGGTCGAGTGACTGGACGCTCGCCGTGATTCCGCGTCCCGGAACATCCTCGAATTGCGTCATCGGCAACGGCGCGATTCCCGCGGCCGCTGCGTACGCCCTGATCGCCTCCGCAAGCGGATGCGCGGACCCTTGCTCGAGCGTCGCCGCCACCTGCAGCAGCGTCTCGGGCGTGGTTCCACCCTCCGCAATCACATCCTCCACCTGCGGCTGTCCTGCGGTGAGGGTTCCGGTTTTATCCACCGCCAACACATCGATTCGAGCGGCGAGCTCCAGCGCCGCGGCGTTGCGGATGACCACTCCGATCTGCGCGCCACGTCCGGTACCGACAATGATCGCGGCCGGCGTGGCAAGTCCGAGTGCGCACGGACAGGCGATGACGAGCACGGCTACCGCGCGCACGAATGCCGCGGTCATGTCTCCCAGCATCAAAACCGTCGCGACGAACGTCACGAGCGCAATGATCAGCACGACCGGCACGAACACCGCGGAAACCTGATCGGCGAGACGCTGCACGGGCGCCTTCGATCCCTGCGCTTCAGCCACGAGACGGACGATACCGGCGAGCAGGGTCGAAGCGCCGACACCCGTCGCCACGCATCGCAGCATGCTTTGCTGGTTCACGGTACCGGCGAAGACCCGGTCGTCCACGCGTTTGGACACCGGCACACTCTCGCCGGTGAGCGAGCTTTCATCGATTGCCGATTCACCCTCGCGGACCACGCCGTCGACCGGAACGCTTTCCCCGGCCCGAACAATGTAGACGTCGCCGACCGCAACTTCGGCGAGCGGCAGGTCGCGCGAGGCGCCGTCGCGAACCACATGGGCGATCCTCGGCTGCAATCGCAAAAGCCCCGTCAATGCCGCGGAGCTGCGGGCGCGGGCCCGCGCTTCGAGAAGCTTCCCGAGAAGCACGAGCGTGATGATCGCGGCACTCGCTTCGAAATACAGGTGCTGGTGGAGCCCTGCCAGAGTGACGAATGCGCTGAACGCCCATGCACTCGTGGTGCCGAGCACGATCAGCACGTCCATGTTGGCGCCCCCTCCACGCAGGGCGTGCCACGCACCGACGTAGAAGCGGCGGCCGAAATAGAGTTGTACGCACGAGGCGAGCACCAGCTGCAGCCATGCCGGAGCATCGAAGCCGTGGCTGCCATCCATCGCGAAAGGACCGGCACCGCGAGCGAGCATCGCGGTCATGGGCACGATCAAAGGCAGCGTCAGCAGCGCCGAGATCAAGAACTCGCGTGTGAGCCGCGTCCGGTCCGCGGCCTTGCGGACCTCGTCCTGGGCTCGCTCGCGCTCGGGATCCACGCGCACATGGGCGCGGTAGCCCGCCCGTTCCACCGCAGCAATGAGGGAAGGTGCGGTGGTGCTTCCGGCGTCGATTTGCGCAACCGCCGTCTCGGTCGCGAAGTTCACGCTTGCGCGAGTACCAGGCAACCGGTTCAGAACCTTCTCGATGCGCGCGGCGCAGGCCGCGCACGTCATGCCCTCGAGAGCCAGTTCAACCCGTACCGCCGGTGCATTCGCGCCGCGCGGCGATCCAGCCGCGGGGCCTTGGTGGAGAAGCGTAGCCATGCCGCATTATATACCCACCAGGGGTATTTGGCTACGGACTAGCGAGCGGCGAAGTAGCTGTCCACCGCTGCCAGCGCGGCATCCACGTCGGAATCGGCCACATCGAGGTGCGTCACCCAGCGTTGGCGGGCGACGCCCGTGATGGCGACACCCCGTTGCGCGAGATGCTCCGCGAGCTCGGTTGCAGTCTCCGGCGCGACGTTCACGAGCACCATGTTGGTTTGTGGTGTCTGCACCGTGAGTTCGGCGTGACGGGAAAGGCCCTGTGCAAGCCGCGCTGCACGGTGATGGTCCTCGGCCAGTCGTGGCACGTGATGCGCGAGTGCATGGCGACAAGCCGCGGCAAGTATCCCCGCCTGACGCATGCCGCCGCCCAGCATCTTTCGCACGCGGCGTGCGCGGCCGATGAAGTCGCTGGTTCCGCAAAGCACCGATCCGACCGGCGCACCGAGACCCTTCGACATGCACACCGACACCGAATCGAAATCCTGCGCCAGGTCGCGTGGCGCGACCCCGCGCTTCACGGCGGCGTTCCACAATCGTGCGCCGTCGAGGTGCATGGCAAGACCGTGCGCATCGGCCATCTTGCGCACCGAAGCGGCATAGCCTTCAGGCAGCACCTTCCCGCCGATCGTGTTCTCGAGCGCAATGAGTCGCGTCCGGGCGAAGTGCGCATCATCGGGCTTGATCGCGGCTTCGATGTCGCGCAACGCGAGCGTGCCGTCCGGCTGATTGGTGATCGGCTGCGGCTGAACGCTGCCGAGCACCGCGCTTCCGCCGGCCTCGTAGCGGTACGTGTGCGCCTCCTGACCGACGATGATCTCGTCCCCACGCCCGCAATGGGTCATGACGGCGATCAGGTTGCCTTGGGTGCCGGAGGTCACGACGAGACCCGTCTCGAAACCGAGCAACTGCGCAGTCTCCGCCTGCAAGGCATTGACGCTTGGATCGTCACCGAAGACGTCGTCGCCCACCTCCGCCGCGGCCATGGCAGCACGCATGGCAGCGGTTGGTCGGGTAATCGTGTCGCTGCGAAAGTCGGTAGCCATGTTAGACAAACACCCGGGCGCTGCGGGACGCCTAGCTCCCCGGCTTCATCTGCGGAAACAGGATCACGTCGCGGATCGACGCACTGTCCGTCAGCAGCATCACCAGTCGATCGATGCCGATGCCCTCCCCTGCCGTCGGGGGCAGACCGTACTCCATGGCGCGAATGTAATCGGCATCGAAGTACATCGCTTCCTCGTCGCCGGCGGCGCGCGCATCGACCTGGGCCTGGAATCGTGCCGCCTGATCCGCCGGGTCGTTGAGCTCCGAGAATCCATTGGCGATCTCACGGCCGGTGATGAAGAGCTCGAAGCGATCGGTCACAGCGGGATTGCGGTCGTTCGCCCGCGCCAGCGGCGACACGTCGGTCGGATGCGCGATGATGAAAGTCGGCTGGATCAGCTTGTCTTCGGTCGTTTGCTCGAACAGCTTGAGCTGCAGCAGGCCCAAGCCGTCGGTGGGGAATACCTTGACTTCGAAACTGGTCAGCGCCGAACGCAGGTACTCGGCGTGTGCGAGGTCTTGCTCTGCATGGTTCGGGTTGTACTTGCTGATCGCCTGCGCCATCGTCAGTCGGTCGAACCGGTTGCCGAGCTCGATGGCTTCGCCCTGATAGGTGATAGAGGTCTTGCCCAGCACTGCCTGCGCGACTTCACGGATCAACGTCTCCGTGAGCTCCATCAGGTAGTGGTAGTCCTGGTACGCCTCGTAGAACTCGAGCATCGTGAACTCGGGATTGTGGCGCGTCGAAATGCCTTCGTTGCGGAAGTTGCGATTGATCTCGAACACCTTTTCGAATCCGCCGATCACCAGCCGCTTGAGATAGAGCTCGGGCGCGATGCGCAGGAAGAGCTCCATGTCCAGCGCGTTGTGGTGCGTCACGAACGGCCTCGCGGCAGCGCCTCCGGGAATCGAATGCATCATGGGGGTCTCCACCTCGAGATAGCCCCGTGTCACGAAGAAGTCACGGATCGCCTGCACGATGTGCGATCGCGCGATGAAGGTTCGGCGCGATTCGGGCGTCGTGATGAGATCGAGATGGCGCTGTCGATAGCGCTGCTCCTGGTCCGCGAGGCCGTGGAATTTCTCCGGCAGCGGGCGGAGCGCCTTTGCGAGCAAGCGAAGCTCCGTGACCTTGACCGAGAGCTCACCCGTGCGCGTCTTGAACACCGTGCCGCGCGCGCCAAGCAAATCGCCGAGATCCCAGTGCTTGAAGGCCTCGTGCGTATCCGCTCCCACCGCATCATTGGTGACGTAGAGTTGAATCCGGCCGCTCATGTCCTGCAGCGTGGCGAAGCTTGCCTTGCCCATCACCCGCTTCAGCATCATCCGTCCGGCAACTGCGACCCCGATGCCCTGCGGCTCGAGCGTGGCATTGTCCGCGGCGTCATGTGCGGCGTGCAGATCCGCCGCGAGCGCATCGCGACGGAAATCGTTGGGATAGGCGTGTCCCGCGTCGCGCAGCACGCCCAGCTTCGCGCGCCGCTCGGCAATGATCTGGTTCTCGTCGACCGAAATCGGTGGCGTCGGTTCTTTCATTGCGGGAATGTAGGAAAAGTAAAAGTAATTACGGAATGGTCCAGTTCACGGCCCACCCGGTGCCCGTCCAACCAAATGAGGCACGTCGCATGTCCTCGGCGCCGACCCACACCCAATCGAGCTGGTCCACGACCGCTTCGATGACGGCGAAGTTGTCGTACCCCGCATCCTCGGCATGCGCCCGCAACGCATCGAAGCAGCACGCCCGCGCCAGCGCGACGCCGGGTGCGTCGATGGTGCGCGATGCAAGGGGCCGCAGTGCCCAAGGCGAGTGGTGTGAGGATCATCGCGGTCTGGCTTCCTTCATTGCAGGAGGACATTTTTCGCGGCAGGCGGGCGCCGTCCGAAAATGTCCTAAGTAAGCTTGAGCGCCGGCGCCACTTCGGCGATTGCCTGGAAGTCACGATCATCGTGGAGGAGCGGAACATCATGCTCCAGTGCAACCTGCGCAATGAGGCAGTCGTTGCTCGAGCGCACCGTCAGGCCGGCGCGACGGCAATCGAAGTACAGACGCGCTGCGCGCTCCTGGCTGAGGACCGGATCGGCGGGATGCAAGAATCGTTGTCCCGCGAAATAGGCGCGATAGTCCCGGAAGGCCTTGTCGTCGCGCGCACCCTGCAGGATTTCCTGGTAGATCAGGGGCGTGATAGCAATGGCAACGCCAGTGTCGAGTCCGGTGCGCAGACGCGCGACTGGCTCGGTCGCGCTGCCTCGAATAAAATCGATCCAAACCGAAGTGTCGACGAGGATCACTTGCCGGCGCGCAACGCCTTGTAATCGTAGTCGTCGCTCATGCCGCCGCTCCCAAACAGGTCGCGGACGTCACGCCGCTTGCGGGCAGCCACGAATTCGCGCAGCGCAAGGTCGACCAACTCGCGTTTGGTCTTCACCGGCGCATATCGCAAGGCCTCCTTGACCAGACCGTCGTCGAGCACGATGTTCGTGCGCATCATACACCTCCTGGGTGTATTGTAATGTGTATTCCGGACCGACGCAAGGCGTTGCCGCGGCGCGCTATACGCCCTGCTTCAGGCTTGCGGCGATGAAATCGTCGAGATGCCCGTCGAGCACCGCCTGCGTGTTGCCGACCTCGTGATTCGTGCGCAGGTCCTTGATGCGCGACTGGTCGAGCACATACGAGCGGATCTGGTGCCCCCATCCGATGTCCGTCTTCGAGTCCTCGAGCTTCTGCTGCTCTTCCTGACGCTTTCTCAACTCGAGCTCGTACAACCTCGACTTGAGCATAGCCATCGCTTCCGCACGGTTGCGATGTTGTGAACGGTCGCTCTGGCACTGGACGACGATGTTGGTCGGCAGGTGCGTGATGCGCACGGCTGAATCGGTCTTGTTGATGTGCTGGCCGCCGGCGCCGGATGCGCGGAACGTGTCGACCCGCAGATCGGCAGGATTGATATCCACCTCGATCGAGTCGTCGACTTCGGGATAAACGAAGACGCTCGCGAACGAGGTGTGGCGTCGCGCATTCGAGTCGAACGGGCTCTTTCGCACCAGACGATGCACACCCGTCTCGGTCCGCAGGTGCCCGAAAGCGTGATCGCCGATGACCTTCACCGACGCGCTCTTGATTCCGGCAACCTCGCCGGCCGACTCTTCGAGGATCTCGGTCGCGAACCCCTTGCGCTCGCAATAGCGCAGATACATACGCTCGAGCATGGCCGCCCAGTCCTGCGCCTCGGTGCCCCCGGAACCTGCCTGAATCTCGATGAAGCACGAGTTCGGGTCCATCGGATTGCTGAACATCCGACGAAACTCCATGGCTTCCACGACGGCGCGCTGCGCGCCGACATCTGCCGCGACGGATCTCAGCGTGGCATCGTCGCCCTCGGCACGTGCGAGCTCGAACAGTTCGGAGCTGTCGGCGAGCCCCATGTCCAGGTCGCGCAGCGCGACGACCACGGACTCCAGCATCTTCTTTTCCCGGCCAAGCGCCTGCGCACGCTCCGCGTCGTCCCAGATCTTGGGATCCTCGAGCTGTCGTTCGACTTCGGTCAGCCGGATCGCCTTGCTCTCGAAGTCAAAGATACCTCCGCATGCCATCGGCGCGCTGGCGCAGATCGGCTAGGGTGCTGGCCAGCTGATTGAGCTCTTCGGCTTCCATCGGGCGCTCGCGACAAACGAAAATTATAGCGCGTCGATGCGATCGCCTATGATGATCGACTTGCGGCGCCGACGCCGCTCCCCCGGAGCTCCCATGCCCACCATCTTCGTCAACAAGGAGCGTGTCGACATTGCGGCCAGCGTCGCGGCCGATACGCCGCTTCTGTGGATCCTGCGTGACAACCTGAACCTCACCGGCACCAAATACGGGTGTGGCATGGCGTTGTGCGGCGCGTGCACGGTGCATCTCGACGGCAAGCCGGTACGATCCTGCCAGACGCCTCTCTCCGCATTGAAGACGGGAGCCGAGGTGACGACCATCGAAGGGCTGAAGACGCGCGAGGGCATTGCCGTGCAGGCCGCGTGGGAAAAGCTCGACGTGCCGCAATGCGGGTACTGCCAGTCCGGACAGATCATGTCCGCGGCATCGCTTCTGGCGAGCAACAAACGTCCGAACGATGCGGACATCGATGCCGCCATGCAGGGGAACATCTGCCGTTGCGCGACGTACCAGCGAATTCGCGCAGCGATCAAGGACGCTTCCAGATCATTGGGCTGAAGACATGAACAGTGAAAACATGACGCGCCCGGCGCGGCGCAATTTCCTGAAGATCAGCGCGGTCGCCGGAGCGGGACTCACGCTCGGCTTCCGCCTCGAGCACGCGATCGCCCAGGCTACATCCGGCTCGCCGGCACAGGCCGGCACTGCAACGGCCGCGTTCGCGCCCAATGCGTTCGTGCGCATCGGCAGCGACAACACCGTCACGGTGATCGCCAAGCATCTCGAGATGGGCCAGGGCACCTACACCGGCCTCGCGACGATCCTCGCGGATGAGCTCGGTGCCGCGTGGAGCCAGGTGCGCGTCGAAGGCGCTCCGGCGGACAACGAGCGCTACAAGAACCTTCTGTTCGGCGCGCAGGGTACCGGGGGCTCGACCGCCATTGCCAACTCGTGGGAGCAATTGCGCAACGCCGGCGCAACAGCGCGGGCGATGCTGGCGAGCGCAGCCGCCGCGCAATGGAAGGTACCCGCCGACAGTCTCGTTGTGAAGGAGGGCGTCGTCAGTCATGCGAATGGCAAGAAGGCGACGTTCGGGCAGCTCGCAGGCGCTGCCGCCAGCATGCCCGTGCCGACGCAAGTGAAGCTCAAGGATCCGAAGGACTTCACCCTGATCGGCCAGCGCGCGCCGCGCAAGGACTCACGCGCGAAGTCCACCGGAACCGCACGCTTCACGCTCGACATGAAGCTGCCCGACATGCTCACGGCGGTGGTGCTGCATCCGCCGCGTTTCGGCGCCCAGGTCAGATCGTTCGACGCGAGCGCGGTGACGAAGATCGCGGGCGTGCGCTACGTCGTGCAGGTGCCCAACGGCGTCGCAGTGGTCGCGACGAACTTCTGGACGGCAAAGAAGGGCCGTGACGCGCTGGTCGTGGAATGGAACGATGAGCCCGCGTTCAAATTCTCCTCGTCGCAGATCCTCGCCGACTACAAGAAGCTCGCCCTGCAGCCGGGCACCGTCGCCAAAACGACGGGTGATGCAGCAAAGGCGCTCGCAGGTGCGAGCAAGACGCTGCAGGCCGCCTATGAATTTCCATATCTGGCCCATGCGGCCATGGAGCCACTCGACTGCGTCGTCAAGCTCGGTGCCGACCGTTGCGAGATATGGAACGGCGAGCAGTTCCAGGGACTCGATGTTCCGGCTGTGGCCAAAGCGGTTGGGATGAAGCCGGAACAGGTGACCATCAACATGCTGTATGCCGGCGGAAGCTTCGGTCGCCGCGCCAACGTCGATTCGGATTATGTGCTCGAAGCGGTGGCGATCGCCAAGGAGCTTGCGCGTAACGGCAAGCGCGACATTCCAGTGAAGCTCGTGTGGACCCGCGAGGACGACATGCGCGGTGGCTACTACCGTCCCGCGTACTTCCACACGCTTTCGGCTGGGCTCGACGGGAGCGGCAACATCGTTGCCTGGCAGCATCGGATCGTGGGGCAGTCCATCGCGACCGGCACGGCGATGGAAGCGCAGATGGTGAAGAACGGCATCGACCCGACGTCGGTGGAAGGCGCCGCCAACCTTCCGTACGCGATTCCCAACCTGCTCGTCGACCTGCACTCGCCCAAGGTCGGCGTGCCGGTGCTGTGGTGGCGTTCGGTGGGCTCGACCCACACCGCGTTTTCGACCGAGACCTTCATTGACGAGCTCGCGGCGAGTGCCGGCAAGGATCCCGTCGCATTCAGGCGCGCGCTTCTCGCGGACAAGCCACGTCATCTCGCAGCGCTCGACCTTGCCGTCAGGGAGGCGCGTTGGGAGATGCCGCTCGCGCCCGCTGCCTCGGGCGAACGTCGTGGCCGCGGCGTGGCGGTGCACGAATCGTTCAACACCGTCGTAGCGCAGATCGCAGAGGTCACCGTGCGCAGGGACAATTCCATCAAGGTCGATCGAGTGGTCTGCGCAGTCGACTGCGGAATCGCCGTCAACCCGGACATCGTGCGTGCACAGATGGAAGGCGGCATCGGCTTCGGCCTATCGGCAGCGCTGCACGGCGCCATCACGCTCAAGGATGGCGTCGTCGAGCAGTCCAACTTCCACGATTATCCGGTGTTGCGCATCAACGAAATGCCGCTGGTCGACGTGTATATCGTTCCGTCCACCGCAGCGCCCACCGGAGTCGGCGAACCTGCCACGCCGGTGATCGCACCGGCGGTCGCCAACGCGATCGCGGCCGCGACGGGGACACGCCTGCGCAATCTGCCGCTCAGGATGGCCTAGGCGAGGCTCGGCCGTGTACACGCCCCAAGGGTTCGAGCCGGGACACGCGTTGCCGGAGGCGCTCCCCGGCACCGCCATCGCGTTTGCGTTCAGTGAGGGCAAGCTGCTCGTCACGGACCCTGCTCCCGGGACCACCGCCGTTCGACTGCCGACGTGGGCGGATCTTGCGGGCATGGCAGTGACGGGCTCCCCGCATTACCTCGGCACATGGCACGGTGAGTCCTGTGTGGCCGTGAACGTCGAAGGTGAAGGCCCGGAGGTACCGCCGCCCGGCTGGCAGTTCAGCGGCTTGCGGCCACTGTTCTTCGCGATGCCGGAGCCGCTCGTTGCACTTGCCGGCCGCGCCTTCCAGATCGTCGAGTGGGATCGCACGCACCGTTTCTGCGGGCACTGCGCGACGCCGATGCGCAGCAAGCCCGTCGAACGCGCACGTGAATGTCCCGCCTGTGGCCATACCGCGTATCCGCGGGTGTCACCTGCGATGATGGTGCTCGTCACGCGCGGTCGCGAGATGTTGCTCGCGCGAGCAAGCCGCTTTCCTTCAGGCGTATTCAGCGCGCTTGCGGGCTTCGTCGAACCTGGCGAGACCCTCGAGGATTGCACTGCGCGTGAGGTTCGTGAGGAAGTCGGCATTGAGATCGAGGGCACGGTTTACTTCGGCAGCCAGTCGTGGGCCTTTCCGCACTCGCTGATGATCGCCTTCAATGCACGTTACGCCGGAGGTGAGCTTCGGCCGGACGGGACCGAGATCGCCGAGGCGCGCTGGTTCACACCCGAGGACCTGCCGGCGATGCCCACGTCCCTTTCGATTGCCCGCAAGCTGATCGATGCCACGGCGCAGCGGCTGCGCGCCATCGCGCCGTAGCAGCGGCGTTCGGGCGGCCTGCTAAAATCCGCGCCTCGAACCACCGGAAAATGCGCCTCTTGCGTACCAGTTTGCTTCTCCTCCTGCTGGCATTCGTGTGTGCTGCGCCGTTGTCCGCACAGTCGGTCGCCACCCCCGTGCCCACGGACCTCACGGTGGAGGAGCGCCGCGCTTACAACGACGCGCTTGCCGATGCGCGCAAGCTCATGGCCGAGAAGCAATGGGCTCGCGCAAGCGCACGACTGGACGCGCTCATCAAGGAGCGCCCCCGCGAGGCGCAGGCGCGCTTCCTTCGCGGCATCGTGCAGACGGAGCAGGGGCAGAGCGATTCGGCGATTGCCACGTTCCGCGCGCTCACGGAGGACTATCCCGAACTGCCCGAGCCTTACAACAATCTCGCGGTGCTGTTCGCGAGACAGGGCGAGATCGACAGCGCACGCACGGCACTCGAGACGGCGATCAAGACCGCGCCCAACTGGGCGACTGCGCACGAGAACCTGGGCGATGTCTACAGCCGCCTCGCGCTCCAGCAGTATGATCGTGCGGCGACGCTGGACACGGCGAATAAGGCCGCCGCCGCCAAGCTGCGCCTTGCGCGTGAGCTTCTTGCGGGAGCACCCGCGCAGTGAGCCTGGGTGCAAGGCTCCGCGCGATCGCGCACCGGCGGGACGAAGCAAAGGCACGCCCGCGCGGCTTCCCACTCGCGGCGCCGCTTTGTCAGGCTTCGCGCCGACCACCTTACCGTTACAGGAGTTGCCATGTTGCGTCGTCTTTCCTCGCTCTTCTTCGGCAGCATGCTCGCGTCGCTCGCCGCACTTTCGATTGCGGCGCTCCCGGCTGCGGCGGCCAATCCCAAGGTCGAGCTCGACACGACCGCCGGCAGGATCGTGCTCGAGCTGTATCCCGACGCGGCGCCCAAAACGGTCGAGAACTTCATCACGTACGTCAAGGCGGGGCAATACGACGGCACGCAATTCCACCGGGTGATCCCCGGATTCATGGTGCAGGGCGGTGGATTCGCGCCGGATTTCAAGCAGAAGCCCACGCGTGCGCCGATCCAGAATGAAGGCGAGACATCCAGCAAGGCGGGGATGAGCAACGCGATCGGGACGGTTGCCATGGCGCGAACCGGCGACCCGCACTCGGCCACCGCGCAGTTCTTCATCAACATCGCCGACAACTCGCGCCTCAACTTCCGCAGCGCCGATCCTTCCGGCTATGGCTATACGGTGTTCGGCAAGGTGATCTCCGGGATGGATGTGGTCGACAAGATCGCCAGGGCGCCCACCGGGCCGGGCGGACCCTTCCCGACCGACGTTCCGCGCGAGAAGGTGCTGATCAACAAGGCCGTGCTCGTCCAGAGCGCCGCCCAGTAACGCAACGTCAGAGGATTTTCAATGGTCATCCTGCACACGACTCACGGGGATATCACGCTCGAGCTCGACGCGGAAAACGCGCCCAAGACCGTCGAGAACTTTTTGCAGTACGTGCGCGATGGCTTTTATGACGGCACGATCTTTCACCGTGTGATCGACGGCTTCATGGTGCAGGGTGGCGGCATGGAATCAGGGCTGCGCGCAAAAAAGACGCGCGGGTCGATCGCCAACGAGGCCACCAACGGGCTCAAGAACCGCAAGTACACGGCGGCCATGGCGCGCACCTCCGAGCCGCATTCGGCGTCGTCGCAGTTCTTCATCAACGTGAAGGACAACGACTTCCTCGACTTCAAGGGCCCCTCGCCGCAGGGATGGGGCTACTGCGTGTTCGCGAAAGTCGTCGGCGGTGCGGAGGTGGTGGATGCGATCGCCAAGGTGGAGACCGGTACCAGCGGATTCCATCAGGACGTACCGAAGGAAGATGTCGTCATCACGCGTGCCGAGGAAGTGAACGCAGCCTAGCGTTTCGCACGCCTCGGCACCCGAGGCGCTCGTCTCGCGCTCCGTGATGGGGCCGACCCTTTTCGTTTCGGACCTTCATCTCTCGGGAGCGAGACCCGGGCTCGTCGATGCGTTCCACGCGTTCTGTCGGGGCCCGGCGCGGCGCGCCCACGAGCTCTACATCCTCGGGGACCTGTTCGACAGCTGGCTCGGCGACGATCAGCTCCGCGAACCGACGGCCTCCGCGGTTGCGGCTTCGCTCATGGCCCTCGCACGTTCAGGCGTACCCATCGGTGTCCTGCGCGGCAATCGCGACTTTCTCCTGGGTGACGCATTCGCGCGCGCCTCGGCCACGACGCTCCTGCCCGAGCAGGTCGTGGTGGACCTCGCGGGGACGCCCACGCTCATCCTGCACGGCGACGAGCTCTGTACCGCCGACAGGAGCTATCAACGCTTGCGCGGCTTCACCCACGACCGTCGTGTGCAGCGTGGGATGCTGGCACTGCCCTACCGCATGCGGCGCGGCATCGCCGGCGTCCTGCGAAACGAAAGCCGTCGCGCTTCGGCACGAAAGCCCGAGACCCTCATGGATGTCGCTCAGGAGGCTGTGGTCGCCGCGTTTCGCCGACACCATGTGCAACGCATGGTGCACGGCCACACTCACCGTCCCGCGCGCCACGCGCTGAGCGTCGACGGCGCAGCGTGCGAGCGCTGGGTGCTCGCCGACTGGTATGGCCAAGGCTCCTACCTCGAGTGCTCGGCCGAGGGTATGCGAATGCTCGAGGTGGGCGACGCCTGACGCACGCAGGTCGAGACATTCAGGGTTGCGCGAGTGCCATGCGGAAGTCATCGATGAGATCTTCGGGCTCCTCGATGCCGATGGAGATGCGGATGAGGGATTCGGCAATGCCCATCTGCGCCCGCCGCTCCGGGCCCATCTCCCAGAAGATCGTATGCGCCACTGGAATCGCCAAAGTGCGGTTGTCGCCGAGATTCGAGGAGAGGACCGCCACGCGCAGGCGATCGAGAAAGCCGAATACGTCGATGCCCTCGGTGAGCTCGAAGGACAGCAGTCCTCCGAACGCACGAAACAGCGAGGCCGCACGCTCGTGCTGCGGATGGCACGACAGGCCCGGGTAGTACACGGCGCGTACTGCGGGCTCGGCCGCGAGGCACTGCGCAAGCGCCAGGGCATTGGCGCAGATGCGATCCATGCGCAACGCGAGCGTCTCCGCCCCGACTGCGATGTGGTGGGCCTGCTCGGGCGATAGCGTTCCGCCGAAATCCCGCAAGCCTTTCTTGCGCATCTGCGTGATGCCCCACATGGCAGGCTTGCTCGATTTGTAGTTGTCGGCAATATTGGGATAGCACGTCCAGTCGTACAGGCCGGTATCCGTAATGCTGCCGGCGAGTGCGTTTCCGTGCCCCCCGATGTATTTGGTCAGCGCATTCACGACGAGCCCTGCCCCTACCTCACGAGGCGTGAAAAGCCACGGCGTCGTCATGGTGTTGTCGACGATGTACAGGATGCCGCGGGCGCGACAGAGCTCGCCGATGCGCGCGAGATCGGCCACCTGGACCCGCGGATTGGCGATGGTTTCGACGAATACAATGCGTGTCGCCGGCGTGAGCGCAGCCTCAACGTTCGCCACATCCGTCGCATCCACATACGTCGCGTCCAGCCCCTGGGCTGCGAGCGTATTGAACAGACTGACCGTGTTGCCGAAGAGGAATGCGCTCGCGACCACATGATCGCCGCGGCGCAGGAGCCCCAGCATCGCCGCACCGATCGCCGCCATGCCGGTCGCGAACGAGACGGTAGCCACGCCGCCCTCCATGCGCGTCACCTTGGCTTCGAGGGCAGCGCTGGTGGGGTTTCCCTGCCGACCGTAGACGAAGCCCGCGCTGCGGTTCTGAAATACCGCCACGAGATCACGTGCGTGCGAGTACCCGTAGGCGACGGAAAGGTGCAGCGGCTTGTGCAGGGCGCCGTGCTCCACGCCGCCTTCGCGATCCGAGTGCAGGATGGACGTGGTGAAGCCGCGGTGCGGCGGAGGAAGGTCGCTCATGACATGCTCCAAAAAACAAAAACCCGCTCGGCATCCGCCAAACGGGTCGCGCGACCGTGACAGCATCCTGGTCGACTCGCTTTAGCGGCATTTATGAAGCGCCCGCAAGCTGAAGCTCAAATCGGCGCAGGATCGAGCCTACCTGCGGCCGCCGTGAGCTGTCAATCAGGCACCGTGGTCAGCGGGCGAGCATTGCCTTCATCTTCTGCAGGCGGTCCGACCCCGAGACCTTATCCTCTTTTGCCTCCACGTCGGACAGAGGCGCTCCGGACCAGCGCAGATCCTCCTGCGCAAGCTCGCCGAGGAAACGAGAAGGCTGGCAATCCGCCCACTCTCCGGCACGCTTGCGCTTCCGCGCATAGGAAATGTGCAGGCTGCGCTGCGCCCTCGTCACCCCGACGTACATCAGGCGCCGCTCCTCCTCGACATTGCCGAGCGAAATGGACTCGCGGTGCGGCAGGATGCCTTCCTCGACCCCGACCATGAACACATGCGGGAACTCGAGCCCCTTCGCGGCATGCAGGGTCGAGAGCCGCACGGCGTCGGGCTCCGCGGATTCCTGTCCGTCGAGCATGGTGATGAGCGCGATCATCTGCGTCAGCTCGAGGAGATTCTTGCCGTCCGCTTCACCCTTGCGCGAAAGCCACGCCACGAAGTCACGCACGCTCTTGCATCGTGCCTCGCCCTGCTTGCGCTCGGAGTTCGCGAGGAGGTGGTCCTCGTAACCGATGGCCAAGACGAGCTCGTCCAGCAGCCGCCCGGGGGGCTCGCGCTCGGCACGGAACCGCAGGTTGTTGAGCAGAGTGCAGAAGGCATCGAGGATCTCGTGCTGCCGCACGGGCACCGTTGCCTTGGCCTCGGGGGTGAACACCGCGGCGAAGAGGCTTTTGTGGCGCAGGGTTCCGATACGGCCCAGCTTCTCGAGCGTCGCCCCTCCGATCCCGCGCTTGGGTGTGGTCACGGCGCGTATGAATGCAGGATCGTCATCGTCATTGGCGATGAGACGCAGATACGCAATCAGGTCCTTGATCTCCGCGCGTTCGAAGTACGACTGCCCGCCAGAAATCACATAGGGCACGTTGTGCGTGCGCAGCTGCTGCTCGAATACCCGCGCCTGGTGATTTCCGCGATACAGGAGGGCGTAATCCGCATAGGCACCCCGGTGCTCGAAACGATGCGCCATGAGGCGCCTCACCACGCCTTCGGCCTCGGCCTCCTCGTCCTGGGCCGGAGTGACGCGGATGGGATCGCCATGACCGAGCTCGCTCCATAGCCGCTTCTCGAAGAGCTTGGGGTTGTTGGCGATCAAGGTGTTCGCACAGCGAAGAATGCGCACGGTCGAGCGATAGTTCTGCTCGAGCTTGATGACCTTGAGGTTCGGATAATCGACGGGCAGCTGCGCAAGATTGTCGAGCGACGCACCGCGCCAGCCATAGATGGCCTGGTCGTCGTCACCCACCGCGGTAAAGGGCTGGTGACCTGCGAGGGCCTTCAGCAATCGATATTGGGCCGCATTGGTGTCCTGGTATTCGTCCACCAGGAGATGCTCGCAGCGCGAGCGCCACTTGGCCGCGATCTCCGCACGAGTGCCGAGCAGGGTAATGGGAATCGCGATGAGATCGTCGAAGTCGACTGCCTGATAGGCGCGCAACGTATCGTCATAGCGCTGATACGCGCGCGCCGCGGCGAGCTCGTCGTCGTTGGCGGCGACAGAGAGAGCCACTGCCGGTGCCGTGAGCGCGTTCTTCCACTGGCTGATCTTCCACTGCGCCGCCCGCGCGCGCGCCCGATCGGTCGTTTCGATGAGCTCGGCAACGATCGGCTCGATGTCGTTCGGATCGAGGATCGAAAAGCCGCGCTTCAGGCCCACGTCGGCGGCATGCGCGCGAATGATCGACAGACCGAGCGAGTGGAAGGTCGAGATCGACGGCGCATCGCCGACCGCGCGCCCGCGCTCGCGCAGGAGCCCGAGGACGCGCGCGCGCATCTCGCGCGCTGCCTTGTTGGTGAACGTGATCGCCGTGATGCGATCAGGCGCGAGGCCCTGCTCGAGCAGGCGCCCGATCTTTTCGGTGATGACCCGCGTCTTGCCGCTGCCTGCACCCGCCAGGACGAGGAGCGGCCCGTCGACGTAGCGCACGGCCTCGCGCTGCGGGGCATTGAGTAAAAGCACGGGTGTGGTGCAGAAGGTGCGGGACGCCGGCGGGATGGTGCGAGATGCGCTGCTACAATCGTTTGCATTCTAGCAGGCGATGCGAATCACATTCGCGCGCGCCGCCCCGATTGGCAACCTGGAACCGGATGAGTCTCTACGCGATCGGCGACATCCAGGGCTGCTACGCAGAGTTCTGCGAGCTCCTCGAGCTGATTGCATTCGATGAGCGCGACGACCGGATCTGGCTAGTGGGCGATCTCGTCAATCGCGGACCCGATTCACTCGCGGTCTTGCGGGCGGTCAAGGCGCTCGGTGATGCAGCGATCACCGTACTCGGCAATCACGACCTGCATCTCCTCACCATCGCCCGCGGCCATAGAACACCGCAGCGCGGCGACACGCTCCAGGCGATACTCGATGCGCCCGATCGCGACGCGCTGATCGGCTGGCTTCAGACGAGACCGCTCGTGGTTCTCCAGGACTCCGATCTCCTGGTCCATGCAGGACTGCTACCCGGATGGACGTCTGCCAAGGCGCTCGAGCTCGCGCACGAAGTGGAAGCCACACTGGCGGACATCAGCCGGGCGGACGACTTCCTGGCGAATCTGTACGGCAACGAGCCCAAGGCGTGGAGTGATGATCTCGAGGGCCACGATCGGCTGCGGGTGATCGTCAACGCCTGCACCCGGCTTCGATTCTGCAGCGCCGACGGCACGATGGACTTTCGCGAAAAGCGCGGACCCGGCCATGCGCCACCGGGCATGCGGCCCTGGTATGCGCACGCGCATCGTGCCGCATCCAACGTGCACGTGGTGTGCGGCCACTGGTCGACGCTCGGCCTCCTGCTCGAGCCCAACGTGAGCGCGCTCGACACGGGGTGCCTCTGGGGTGGCGCGCTGACGGCCTTGCGGCTCAGCGATCGCCGGGTGTTTCAGGTGCCTTCGCGTTCGGGGCTGAGGCCAATGCCTGCCGAATGAGGGTTTCCGCGGAGGTGGCGAGCGTTCGCCGGTCCGCACCGCGAGAGGGCAGCGCCGGAAAGAGCGTGACCTGCACGTTCATCGCCGGTTCGTGGGTGACCTGCCACAGTGATTGCACGAAGCTCAGCGTCGCGTACACCGGCGCCTGCGTCGGCACACCCGAGGCATCGGTGTAGCGAATGGCGAGTGCCTGCACGGGCGCACCCGCTTCGATCGCCGGCTGCAGCAACGACCCGTGAAAGTGGTGGAGCGTGCCGTCGGTGACCTCGCCTTCGGGGAACACGGCGATGATGTCGCCGTTCCCAAGCGCGTTGGCGACATGGCCATTCACCTCATGCAGATGCCGGCGCGAGGAGCGGTCGATGAAGAGCGTGTTCACCCCACGGATCAGCCATCCGATCAGAGGCCACCGCGCGAGCTCGGCCTTGGCGATGAAACGCGCGGGCCGGATTGCGTTGATGACGAAGATGTCGAGCCATGACACATGATTGGCGACCAGCACCAGCCCCTGTGCGCCAGGGTTGTGCACGCTGCCTTGCACGTCCGGGCGCAAGGCGAAGATGCGCAACAGGCGCTGCGACCAGCGCTGGATCAGCGTGTCACGGCGCAGCGGAGTGACGAACGGAAATACGCAGGCAATCGTGACGAGCCCCACCACGAGGTGCAGGCTCGCCAGCGCCACGCGTGCCCCACGGGCGGCCGCGGGGGTTCGCAACGATCAGTGGCTGACGCGTGTGGACCGGCCGTCGGAGAGGACGCGCGCACGGCCGCCCGGACGGAACGACTCCTGCGTGGCATCCTGCACCACCGCCAACGTGCGGCCATTGTCGAGACGCACTGTCAGCTCCACGCCCTGGCCGCGGGTGACATCGCGCTCGACGGCGTTGCCGACCACGCCACCGAGGATGGCCCCGGCGATCGCGCCGGCCGTGTTGGCGCGCCCGCCGCCACCGATGGTGCTACCCGCGATGCCACCGAGAGCGGCGCCGCCCACCGTGCCTACGCCAGTGTCACGACCATCGATCTGCACGAACCGGATGCTGTCGACCACGCCCATCTCAACGGTCTGCGCGCGCAACGTCTCGCCACGTTGATACACGTCGCCGCTGCGGGTGGGGGCGCAGCCCGCCACGACAACACCCATGAGCGCGACTGCGAACAGCGCTCTGACACTGCGTGAGAATCCGTTGAAGCGATCTTGAGTTGTCATAAATGCCTTCAAACTTGGAGGGTCCATCGCGGCTGGGCCGCTGTCATTGTCATGCCGGGGCCGCGGCGCTGCATCACCACGGATCCTTGCCAAAGCTGCGCGCATGCAGCGCAGCAACCGTTGCGCGCGTGACCTCGTGGTTCTGGCCACCGCGAGCCGCAATCTTGAGCGCGCCGAGGGTCGCGGCGAGGCGCCCTGTGCGTTCCCACTCCCAGCCCGAGGCAATGCCGTAGAGCAGACCGGCCCGATAAGCATCGCCGCAGCCGGTCGGATCGACGACTTGCGACGCCTCCGCAGCCGGCACATGCAGGCAATCGCCGCCGGTGTGGATGTCCGAGCCTTCGGCCCCGCGAGTCACGATCATCGCCTCGACGCGGCGCGCGACGTCTGGAAGTGAGAGCTGTGTGCGCTCGCAGAGGAGACGTGCCTCGTAATCATTCACGGCGAGGTAGGTCGCCGCATCGATCATCGCAATGAGCTCTTCGCCCGAGAAAAGCGGCATGCCCTGGCCGGGATCAAACACGAACGGAATGCCGGCGCTCGCGAACTGCTCGACATGGGCTCGCATGCCGTCGCGACCGTCGGGCGCGACGATGCCAAGCGCGATGTCGGGCACGTCCGCAACGGCGTTGGCCTGCGAGTGATTCATGGCCCCCGGGTGGAACGCGGTGATCTGGTTGTCGTCGAGGTCGGTGATGATGAAGGCCTGACCGGTATACGTGCCGTCGATCGTGCGCACGCCCTCGTGCGCGATGCCGAGTGCTGCAAGACGTTCACGATACGGCCCGCCATCCCGTCCGAGCGTGGCCATGACCACCGGAGTTCCGCCGAGCCCTTGCAGGTTGTAGGCGATGTTGCCCGAGCATCCGCCGAACTCGCGGCGCATCTCGCCGATCTGGAATGACACCGAAAGCACGTGCACCTGATCGGGCAGGATGTGGCGCGCGAATCGGTCGGGGAACACCATGATGGTGTCGTAGGCGAGCGAACCGCACACCAGAATGCGCTTGGAGGTCATGGGCGATCAAACGTCACAGAGGATCGTGCTCGTCCGCGCCGGCCTTACAGGCAGATACGGCTGGCACCATACCGCAGGCGCCATACCGCGGAGCACGCTGCCAGTATACGGCGCGAGCGGACCGCCTGACGTCAGGTTCCAACCGCTGTTTCGCGTCCGATCTCGCGTACCACCGACTGCTGGCGTCGCGAAACGGGCAGCGTTTCGGATACGCCTTTGAGCAGCACTTCCCAGTGTGCATCGCCATCATCGCTCGCGCGGCGCTCGAAGCCGCGGATGAAATCGCGTGCAACGAGGCAGTTGCGGTGGACCCGTACGAACCGCGCACCGAACTCCTCCTCCAGGCGCGTCAGGGACTCTTCCAGCAGGTGCTCGCGTTCTTCGGTGCGGATGGTGATGTATTTGAGCTCGGCCTTGAGATAGATGATTTCCTCTACGGGCACGAGCACCACGCGCGAGCGTTCGGTCACGGAGAGGAAACGACGGGCGGAGGCGGGCAGCTGGTCGAGCTTCGCGGCCGTGAGGGGCTTCAGGCGCGGAACCTTCTGCAGCGCGGCCAGGAGACGCTGCACGCGCACCGGCTTGACGAGATAGTCGATCGCGTTCACCTCGAACGCCTGCAGCGCGTGCTCGTGGTAGGCGGTCGTGAAGATGAGCACAGGCGGCTGCGCGATCTTCAGCAGGTGCCGCGCGAGCTCGAGCCCATCCATGTCAGGCATGCGGATGTCGGTCAGCACGAGGTCGGCGGTGATGGTGTGCAGCAGGCTCACCGCTTCGCGGCCGTTCGCGGCCTCGCCGACCACGATCAAGGGCAGCGCGGCGGCGCAATCGTCTAGGAGCTCGCGCAACCGGCGGCGCGCGGGCGTCTCGTCGTCGACGATGAGGATACGTAACGGGTTTTCAGCCACGTGAGGCCTCCGCGGGCGTCGGGAATGAAAGTGGTCGGGATCGGACTCTGGATGGGGTGCGGGAGCGCTGGGCAGTCCGCGCCGCCGTGCCCGAGGTGCGGCTCTGGTCGGCGGGCGCAACACCTGCGTCGCGCGAGTGCGTTGCGGCTCTTCGGTACGGCATGCGAATGTGCACTTCGTAAGCGTCGGCCTTGACGCGCGATGTGAGGTTTGCCTCGGCGTCGAAGTGCAGCGACAGGCGCTCACGTACGTTGCCGAGCGCCATCTTGTTGCCGCCGTGGTGGCGTCCGCCCGCCACGCGGTAGGGATTGCGCACGATCGCGTGCACGTCCCCGCCCTTGAAGAAGATGTTGATCGATACGACGCCCGGGGTGCTCGACGGCTCGATGCCGTGATACACCGCATTTTCGAGGAGCGGCTGCAGTACGAGTGGCGGCACCAGTGCATCACCGGGCATGCTGTTCAAATGCCATTCGACATGCAGGCGTTCGCCCAGCCGAAGCTTCTCGAGATCGAGGTACTGCCGGCAAAGCTCCACTTCGTCCTGCAGGGGCGCGAGCTCGCGGTTGTCGCGCATGATCACGCGAAAGAGGTCCGCCAGGTCTTCGAGTGCCGTTTCCGCCCGCCGCGGGTCACTTCTCACCAGAGACAGAACGGCATTGATGCTGTTGAACAGGAAGTGGGGGCGAATGCGCGCCTGCAGCGCCTGCAGGCGCGCCTCGGTGATCGCAGGCGAAAGCGCCTTTGCGCGGAGCCGGAAATAGCCGATGAGCACGACGTTGAGGAGAACACCGAGCAGAACGTCGCGCGAGATGTTCACGGCGGGCAGTGGCAAGGCGTGAGGCAGCACGACATCGAGCCCTGCAACGATCGCGATGGTGAGCGCAACGATGGCGAGCACACCGGCGCGATAGCTCAGCCGCTCGAATGCCGGCTGAAGGATGTACAGCAGCATGAGCTCCGTCATGAGGCACGGCTCGACATGCGCGAGCACATCGAGCCAGGCTGCCGACAACACGTCCCATCTCGTTTCCGATACCAATGCAGCGATCGCTCCGATCGCATTGACTGCGAGGAGGATGCGCAACACCGTGCCGAGGTTGCGGAAGTCGGGCAACAGGGGGGTGTCGGAGTTTTGTTTTATAATCGTTCGCATCAGGACGGCTTACCGCAAGGTCTGTGCCCACACCGTCGCGCAGCGGCGAATGTCGAGGCATCGCGGTATTGTCCGTACGCGACAGACACATAGGCAAGCCTGTAGGCCACCTGTGTGCGAAGAGTCGTCCACGATGTCTCATCCGCGTCGCTTTCGAACGTTTTTCGACCATATTGCCCCCTGCCGGAGCTTCCCGGCGTCAACAACCGGGCTGTTTCGCTGAAGAGCAGGCGACATCCGCAAGCGCATGGCCATACTGCAATCGCCTCCTTCCGGTCCGGAGCACTCAGGCGGCTGGTCCGGCCGCTTCAGCGAGCCGGTTGCCGAGCGCGTACAGCGCTTTACGGCCTCGGTGGAGTTCGATCGCCGCCTCGCTGACGTCGACATCACGGCGTCGATCGCGCACGCGAGGATGCTGGCACAGGGCGGCATCATCTCCGCCGAGGACTTCGCGGCCATCGAGGGTGGCTTGCGCGAGATCCAGGGCGAGATCGCCGAAGGAACGTTCACCTGGAGCGTCGGGCTCGAAGACGTTCACTTGAACATCGAACGGCGCCTGACGGATCTCGTGGGGGATGCGGGAAAGCGTCTGCACACCGCCCGCTCGCGCAACGACCAGATCGCCACCGATGTGCGGCTGTGGCTGCGTGGAGCCATCGACCAGTTGCTCGATCGACTCGCATCCATGCGCACCGCGCTCATCGATCTCGCCGAGCGGCACGCCGACACGATCATGCCGGGGTTCACTCATTTGCAGGTCGCTCAGCCGGTGACCTTCGGCCACTATCTCCTTGCATACGAGGCGATGTTCAGCCGTGATGCCGAACGGCTGAGCGACTGCCGAAGGCGCGTGAATCGCCTGCCGCTGGGCAGCGCGGCGCTTGCCGGCACGAGTTACCCCATCGACCGCGAAGCCGTTGCGCGCGAGCTCGGTTTCGAAGGCGTGACCGGCAATTCGCTCGACGCGGTATCCGATCGCGACTTCGCGATCGAATTCACGGCCTCAGCTGCGATCGCGATGGTGCATTTGTCGCGCATCTGCGAGGAGCTCGTGCTGTGGATGAGCCCCGCCTTCGGGTTCATCCGGCTGGCCGACCGTTTCTGCACCGGCTCGTCGATCATGCCGCAGAAGAAGAATCCTGACGTGCCCGAGCTCGTGCGTGGCAAGAGCGCGCGAGTGATCGGGTCGGTGACGGCGCTGCTGGTGCTCATGAAAGGGCAGCCGCTCGCCTATAACAAGGACAATCAGGAAGACAAGGAGCCCCTGTTCGATGCGTTCGACACGCTGAATGACAGCCTCGCGATCATGGGCGATCTGGTGGCCAGCGGAATATCGGTCGACAGCGGGCGAATGCGCGCAGCCGCGAGCGAGGGATATGCCACGGCGACCGATCTCGCCGATTATCTCGTGCGCAAGGGCATGCCGTTTCGCGATGCCCACGAAGCCGTGGCGCGTGCCGTGCGTGAAGCCGAGGTCCGCGGCGCGGGACTCGCAGAGCTCGCATTGCCCGACCTGCAGAAGTTTGCAGGCGTAATCGCCGAGGACGTCTATGCGGTGCTCACGCTCGAAGGTTCAGTGGCGAGTCGCGACCTGCCCGGCGGAACCGCTCCATCGCGTGTGCGCAGGGCCGTGCACGAGGCCCGTCGCGCGCTCGCAACCGAGGCCAAAACCCCAAACGCGCAGCGCTGAGGCCCGCCCCAAGCAAGCTCAAGACGTTGCGCGGCCACTCCACACCCACACCTCGAAAGCACTCACATGGACAAGAAAAGCGTGGCATTTCTCGGCCTCGGCGTGATGGGCTATCCGATGGCCGGTCATCTGGTGCGTGCCGGTCATGACGTGACCGTCTACAACCGCAGCGAAGCCAAAGCACTGAAGTGGGTCGCGGAATACGGCGGTCGCAGCGCGCCCACGCCGCACGAGGCCGTGCAAGATGCCGAGCTCGTGATGATGTGCGTCGGCAATGATCATGATGTGCGCGAGGTTGCGAGCGGCGCCAGCGGTGCCTTGTCAGGCATGCGCTCCGGCGCCATTCTGGTCGATCACACGACCGCATCAGCCACGGTCGCGCGCGAGCTCGAAGCGATCGCTCGCGAGCGTTCCGTGGACTTTCTCGATGCGCCGGTGTCCGGTGGCCAGGCGGGGGCCGAAAGCGGCAAGCTCACGGTCATGGTCGGCGGAACGGAGGCCGCCTTCCAGCGCGCGCAACCGGTGCTCGCCCACTACGGGCGCGCGGTCACGTTAATGGGTCCGTGCGGCAGTGGCCAGCTCACGAAGATGGTGAACCAGATCTGCATCGCGGGTCTCGTGCAGGCACTATCGGAAGGCATCAGCTTCGCGCAGCGCGCCGATCTCGATGTCGAGCGGGTGCTCGACGTGATCAGCAAGGGCGCAGCGCAATCGTGGCAGATGGAGAATCGCGGCAAGACGATGCTTGCCGACAAGTTCGATTTCGGCTTCGCGGTCGACTGGATGCGCAAGGACCTCGATATCTGCCTCACCGAGAGCCGCGCCAACGGCGCCACATTGCCGGTCACCGCGCTCGTCGATCAGTTCTATGCGCGCATCCAGCAGAGTGGGGGCGGCCGGTGGGATACGTCGAGCCTCATTCGCCTCCTGACGCATGCATGAGCGGGCGATGAAGCGCTCGCTGGCGCGCGAAAAAAGGGTGCACGCGCTGCCCGCCTGTGCGCGGAGCCGCCTGGCGTTCGGGCTGATCCACGCATTCATTGCCGTCGCGGTCACATTGACTTCAACGGTTGCAGCCGCAGCGGATGCGGTGACGGTCGCCAATGCCTGGATGCGCCCGGCGGGTGCCAACGATCCCATTGCACCCGTGTACCTGGACATCGTGAGCGCCGAGTGGGCGAGAGTCGTCGAGTTGCAATCACCGGTTGCCGCGTCGGTCGCCATTGTCGATCCCGGCGCGACGGATGATCGCAACACCAGGACCACGGTCGTTCTCAAGCCGCGAACGACCGTGCGCTTTGCGCCCCGCGGCCGCTACATCGAGCTGCGGGCGCTACGGCGCGAGCTCAGGAACGGTGACAAGGTGCCGCTTGCGCTCACCCTCCTCGGGGCGGACGAGAAAAGAACCACCACCACCACACAGATCGAGGTGCGAGGACTGTCGCTGCAACCCGCCCTCGTGCCGCGGCCGAACGACGCGAAGGGCATGAAGGACACGAAGGACACGAAGGACTCTACGAGCTCACCGGACGAAGCGGCAAAGGGAGACCCTGCGCGCCGCTAGTCGCGCATCAGAGCCGCCTCCGCTTCAGCGCTGCGCCAAAGTGCCC
>JALYXY010000234.1 GCA_030946875.1 Pseudomonadota bacterium
TGGCACTGGAGCAGGCGAAGGTGAATCCCGCGGACGTGCAGATCCTCAACATGCGTCCGCCCGAAGTGCGCGCCGCCTGGCAGCGTGGTGACATTCAGGCCACCTACATCTGGGACCCGGTGCTCGCGGAAGTGAAAAAGGACGGCAAGGTGATCCTCACCTCGGGCAAGCTTTCCGCCGACACGGGCAAGGCGACATTCGATGGTTACGTCGTGAACAAGGACTGGGCCAAGAACAATCGCGACTTCATGGTCGGATTCGTCAAGGTGCTCGCAAAGGCGGACGAAAGCTATCGCGCCAACAAGGCGAAGTGGACCCCGGAGGCGGCTGAGGTCAAGGCCGTTGCGAAGTGGTCTGGAGCGAAGGCCGAAGACGTTCCCGCCGGCATGGGCCTCTATCGCTTCCCGACGCTGGCCGAGCAGAACACGAAGTGGCTTGGCGGTGGCAAGGACAGCCTCGCGGCGAAAGCGCTGAGCGCCACCGGGCAATTCCAGCTTTCACAGAAGCAGATCGAGAAGACCCTGCCCGACTATTCCGTGGTGGTGAATCCGGGGTACGTTCAGGCGGCAATGAAGTAGGGCAACTTCGCGGCAGCGGGAGCAAGGTCGGCCTTGAGCAAGCTCGAAGTCCGCAATCTCAGCGTCAACTACGCAGGGACGGGCGGTCGCAACACCCACGCACTGTCCGGGGTCGACCTTGCGCTCGATCCCGGTGATTTCGTCGTGGCGCTGGGGGCCTCCGGCTGTGGCAAGACCACACTGCTTTCCTGCATGGCAGGATTCATGCAGGCGTCCGCGGGCGAGATCGTGCTCGATGGCAAGCTCGTCACCGGTCCCGGTGCCGAGCGCGGCGTCGTGTTCCAGAAGCACGCGCTCATGCCGTGGCTCAACGTGGTCGAGAATGTGGAGTTCGGGCTTCGCATGCGGGGCCTGCGCAAAAGCGAGCGGCGCCGCATCGCTCTCGACAAGCTGAACCTCGTCGGCCTGCAGAAGTTCACACAGCATCCCATCTACCAGATCTCCGGCGGCATGCAGCAGCGCGTGGGGCTCGCACGCGCGCTTGCGAGCGATCCCGAGGTCATGCTGATGGACGAGCCGCTTGGCGCGCTCGATGCGCTCACGCGTGAGCAGATTCAGGAGCTCATCCTCAGGCTGTGGTGGGGGACCCGCAAGATGTTCTTCTTCATCACGCATAGCGTCGAGGAAGCGCTTTTTCTGGCCACCGAGCTCATCGTCATGACGCCGTCGCCCGGTCGCATTGCTCATCGCTATCGGGTGGACTTCGGCAGGCGATTCATCGAATGCGGCAACGCGCGTGCAGTGAAGGCCGACCCACGTTTCATCGCATTGCGCGAGGAGATCCTGGAGCTCATCCAGTCGTCTCTCCCGCAGACGGATCTCGAGTCCAGCGCGGCATGAACGACAAGGTGGAGATCGTCGCGCCGGACGCCGAACCATCCGCAGGTGTCATCATGGCAGCCGAAGTCGATGCCGTCCCGCCCCAGGCGGCCGGCACCGCACGGGTCGAACCCCATCGCATCGTGGCTCCGGTACGTACGGTCTCCGGTTACCGCCTGCCGGGCGAGGGCTCGAGCACGCTGATCAGCGTCGTGACGGTGGTCACACTGTTTGCGTTGTGGTGGGTGGCGACACACTTCGGCTGGATTCGCGACATCTTCCTGCCCAGGCCCGAGCGAATCATGACGAGCTTCTTCGATGCGTGGCGCGGCGACATCCAGGGTGGCAAGCCGCTTTCCGAACACTTCTGGTGGAGCCTTTACAGGGTGTTCGCCGCCTTCGTGCTCGCGTGCGTGACCGCCATCCCGGCGGGCATCGCAATGGGCGTATCACGCATCGCACGTGGAATCTTCGATCCGCCGATCGAGTTCTACCGGCCGCTGCCTCCGCTGGCCTATCTGCCGCTGATCGTGATCTGGTTCGGCATCGAGGAGACCGCCAAGGTCGTGCTGATCTATCTCGCCTGCTTCGCACCGCTCGCCATGGCCGCACGTGCGGGCGTTCGAGGCGTGATGATCGAGCAGATCAACGCTGCGTACTCGATGGGAGCGTCGCGCTGGCAGGTCATCTGGCATGTGGTGATCCCGGCGGCGATGCCCGAGATTTTCACGGGCATGCGCATCGCGATAGGCTTTGGCTGGACCACGCTCGTGGCGGCCGAGATGGTCGCGGCGACGGCAGGCCTGGGTCAGATGGTGCTCAATGCGTCCAATTTCCTGCGCACCGACGTGGTGATCATGGGCATCGTGGTGATCGGCGTCGTCGCATACGTTTTCGATCTCATGATGCGCTACATCGAACGTGCGGTGGTGCCCTGGAAAGGCAGGACGTAGCGATCGGGTCGGACGCCACGCCGGCGTGACCGGAAGACCCGCCAGAAAGACCACCCGTCAGGCGCCGTTGACAGCGCCTGCCGCTGTTGCGAGGCTGCGCAATGCTCGTACGTCCACACTTCCAACGGCTGGTCGAGCGCGCGCGCATGCGGCCGGCGGTTCGTGCGGGATTCGTGTTCCCTTGCGATCGCGACTGGCTCCAGCTCGCACTCTCCGCTGCATTCGCGGGATTTCTCGATCCGGTACTCGTCGGTCCCGAAGCGCGCATTCGTGATGTCGCTGCACACGCAGGCCTGGATATCTCCCGGCTGCCGATTACGAACACACCCGACTCGACACGTGCAGCCGCCGCATTTGCCATCGAGCTCGCGCGCACGGGGCGCGTCGGTGCCCTCGTGCGTGGCAGCCTCGCCAACGAGGATCTCCTGGCCCCGATCCTCGCCAGCGGTTCGGGGGTGCGCGGTGAACGACGGCTTTCTCACGCGCACTTCGTGGATCTGCCCGGGCGCGCGGACGGCCTGCTACTCGCCGATGCCGTACTGAACTTTGTTCCCGGCCTCGGCGCCAAAAAGGACATCGTTCACAACACGATCGAGCTCGCGGCGACGATCGGCATCAGGGAGCCGCGGGTGGCGGTGCTCGCGGGCATCGGCGCAGTCAATCAGGCGTTCAGCTCCACCGTCGATGCCGACGTGCTCAAGGTGATGGGCAGTCAGGGGCTGTTCCCCGGCGCGATTGTGGAGGGCCCCTTCACGCCCGACTGCGCGTTGTCTGCGGAAGTCGCGCGCCTGCATGGTCTGACCGGCGAGGTTGCGGGTCAGGCCAACGTGCTCATCGCTCCTTCGATGGAAGTCGGTTCGATGCTGCTGCGAACGATGACCTCGCTCACCGGTGGCTTCGCCGCGGGCATCGTGCTTGGAGCCCACGTTCCGGTGGTCCTGCCGACCCGGATGGACTCGATGGAGGCGCGCATCGCGTCGTGCGTGCTGGCCATGCTTTACGCGACGCGCACGGGCGAGGAGAGCGAAGCCGGAGAAGCAGCCCTGGCAACCCCCGCCAGCCCACGCGAGCGCCACGTCAGCGCGCGATAGTCGCCGCGCCACCCGCTGGCTCGGCGTCGCGTTTGTGCCTTTGCAGTATGGCATGCATCATGTGCCGTCGAGCCCACCGATGCGCCTCTCCCTGCCTCCGCCTTGGCATCCGCATTCGAACGCTTAGTCCCTCTTCTCGCCTGGCGGCATCGCGTCACGCCGGCGAGCGCACGCGCCGATTTCGTTGCGGGGATCCTGAGCGCGCTCCTCGTGCTGCCGCAAGGCGTGGCCTACGCAACGCTCGCAGGCCTGCCCCCGGCGATGGGGCTCTACGCCGCGATGTTGCCTGCCATCGTCGGTGCGTTGTGGGGCTCCTCGTGGCACCTCGTGTCCGGTCCGACGAACGCAACATCGCTCGTCGTGTTCGCATCGCTTTCCGCGCTCGCCATTCCGTTCAGCGACGAGTACATCCGCCTCGCGCTGACGCTGAGCTTCATGCTCGGCGTGATCAAGCTCGCGCTGGGGCTGGCACGCTTCGGTCGGGTCGCGAACTTCGTGTCGCAGACCGTCATCGTCGGCTTTACGGCGGGCGCGGGGCTCCTCATCATCGCCGCGCAACTGCGCAACTTTCTGGGGGTCAGCGCGCCCGCATCGGCGTCGTTCATGGGGGCGGTCTCTGCTGTCGCAACCCGATGGGCCAGCGTTGATCCGGCGGCCATCGCCGTGGGAACCGTCACGGTGCTGGGGGCGTTGCTCGCGCGCCGACTGCTGCCCCGAGTACCCCATCTGCTCATCGGCCTCTTCGCCGGCGCACTCCTCGGCTCGTGGCTCAATCGGTCCGGAGCTGCCCACCTTGCGACCGTCGGCACCCTGCCCTCGCCCGTGCCGCCCCTTTCGTCGCCCGATTTCAATCTGGCGACCTGGCGCACGCTGGCGCCGGGAGCGCTCGCGCTCACCCTCATCGGTCTCACCGAAGCGATCTCCAGCGCGCGCGCCGTCGCGTCACGATCGGGACAGCGTATCAATGCCAGCCAGGAATTCATCGGCCAGGGGCTCGCCAACATTGCGGGGGCGTTCACGTCGTCGTATCCGTCATCGGGATCGTTCAACCGCACGGGCGCGAACTATCAGGCCGGTGCCACGACGCCTCTCGCCGCCGTGTTCTCGGCTTTCGTGCTCGTCGCCGTGCTCTTCTTCGTTGCGCCGTTGGCCGCTTACATTCCGAATGCTGCGATGGCAGGGTTGCTGTTCATCATCGCCGCAGGACTGATCGACATCCCGGCGGCTCGGCGGATCGCGCGCACGAGTCGCGGCGAAACGCTAGTGCTCGCCATCACATTTATGGCGACGCTCACGGTTGCGCTCGAGTTCGCGATTTTCGTCGGAGTGCTCGCTTCGCTGCTGGTGTATCTGTACCGCACGACCCGACCCCACCTGACACTCGTGTGGCCCGCCGCCGATGTCATGGTGTTCGCCCCGTTGCATTCAGGCAGCGCCTACCCGTCGCACGACGTGCTGTTCATCCGGGTCGACGGGTCGCTCTTCTTCGGCGCGGTGGACCACGTGCGCAGTGCGCTGCACGCGTACAGGGATCGCCCGGTGCCACCGCGGCATCTCGTGCTGGTTGCCACCGGGATCAACTTCGTCGACGTGGCCGGCGCGGACCTGCTTGCCGACGAGGCGCGCGCCAGCGCTGCTGCCGGTACCGTGCTCTACCTCTGCGGCCTCAAGGCTCCGGTACGTGAGGTGCTCGAGCGCGGGGGGTTCCTCGAGGCCTTCGGTCCCGGCCACGCGTTCACCACCGAGGCCGCCGCCATCGATCACTTCAGATCGGTGATCGCTACTTCGGGCGCTGTGGTCCCCGCAACACCCGCGGAGCTCGCGTTTCCGCCGTGAAGGCCGGCGCTATGCGCTCTTGAAGCGGGCGCAATCCATGTAATAGCGTGTGATGCCGCCCTCGCGCTCCTCGATGAGCCCGTGGATATCGCTCTCGAAACCAGGGAAGCGCTCGTTGAAGCTCCGCGCGAACTTGAGATACTCGACGATGGTGCGGTTGAAGCGCTCGCCGGGGATGAGCAGCGGAATGCCAGGGGGGTACGGTGTGAGAAGCACGCTCGTGACACGCCCCTCGAGATCGTCGATCTCGATGCGGTCGATCTCGCGGTGCGCCATGCACGCGAAGGCATCCGACGGCTTCATTGCGGGCTGCATGTCCGACAGGTACATCTCGGTCGTCACGCGGGCGACGTCGTTGGCCTTGTACATGTCGTGGATCTGCTGGCAAAGGTCGCGCAATCCGACGCGCTCGTATTTCGGTTGCCGTGCGCAGAACTCGGGAAGGATGCGCCAGAGCGGCTGGTTCTTGTCGTAATCGTCCTTGAACTGCTGCAACGCGGTCACGAGCGTGTTCCAGCGCCCCTTGGTAATGCCGATGGTGAACATGATGAAGAACGAGTACAGGCCCGTCTTCTCGACGATAACCCCGTGCTCGGCGAGAAAGCGTGTCACGATCGATGCGGGAATGCCCGTCGGTGCGAATTTTCCCGAGACGTCGAGCCCGGGCGTGATGACGGTCGCCTTGATGGGGTCGAGCATGTTGAAGCCTGGAGCGAGATTGCCGAACCCGTGCCACGTTTCGTTGGCGCGCAGCAGCCAGTCGTCGCGGTTGCCCATGCCCTCGGGCGCGATGTGCTCGGGACCCCAGACGGTGAACCACCAGTCCTTGCCCCATTCGGTGTCGACCTTGCGCATGGCGCGCCGGAAATTCAGCGCCTCGATGATCGACTCCTCGACCAGTGCCGTGCCCCCGGGCGGCTCCATCATCGCCGCGGAAACGTCGCACGATGCGATGATCGCGTACTGCGGCGAGGTCGACGTATGCATCAGGTAAGCCTCGTTGAAGATGTGCCGGTCGAGCTTGCGCGTCTCCGACTCCTGCACGACGATCTGCGAAGCCTGCGAGATACCGGCCAGCAGCTTGTGCGTGGAGTGCGTGGCGAAGATCAGGCTTTCCTTCGAACGCGGCCGGTCGCGGCCGATCGCGTGCATGTCCTTGTAGAAATCATGGAATGTCGCGTGCGGCAGCCACGCCTCGTCGAAGTGGAGCGTGTCGATCGTGTTGCCGAGCGTCTCCTTCAGCATCTCGACGTTGTAGACGACCCCGTCGTACGTACTCTGCGTGAGTGAAAGGATGCGCGGCTTCTTGTTCTTTGCTTCACGCGCGAACGGATTGGCCTCGATGCGCCGGCGGATGCTCTCGGGCGTGAACTCCGACAGCGGGATGGGGCCGATGATGCCGAGGTGATTGCGCGTCGGCGGCAGGAACACCGGGATCGCGCCGGTCATGGTGATCGCGTGCAGAATCGACACGTGGCAGTTGCGGTCGACCACCGCGATGTCGCCCGGCGCGACCGTCGCATGCCACACCATCTTGTTCGATGTGGAGGTGCCGTTCGTGACGAAGAAGCAATGATCGGCGTTGAAGATTCGCGCCGCATTGTTCTCGGCGGCGGCCACCGGGCCCGAATGGTCGAGGAGCTGCCCGAGCTCGTCGACGGAGTTGCACACGTCGGCACGCAGCATGTTCTCACCGAAGAACTGGTGGAACATCTGGCCCACAGGGCTCTTCAGGAAGGCCACGCCGCCGGAGTGGCCCGGGCAATGCCACGAGAACGATCCATCCTGCGCATAGTCGACGAGCGCCCGGAAGAATGGCGGCGCCAGCGAATCGAGATACGACCGCGCCTCGCGGATGATATGGCGCGCCACGAACTCCGGCGTGTCCTCGAACATGTGAATGAAGCCGTGGAGCTCGCGCAGGAGATCGTTCGGGATATGGCGCGACGTCCGGGTTTCGCCGTAGAGATAGATCGGGATCTCGGAATTCTTGAAGCGGATTTCCTGCACGAAAGCCCGCAGCTGCTTCAAGGCGGCGGTGGTCTCGTCCGGCGAGCCACCACCGAATTCCTCGTCGTCGATTGAGAGGATGAAGGCCGAGGCGCGGCTTTGCTGCTGCGCAAACTGCGACAAATCCACGTAGCTCGTGACGCCGAGCACTTCCATGCCCTCTTTCTCCATCGCCTGGGCGAGCGCGCGGATGCCGAGCCCCGAGGTGTTCTCGGAGCGGAAATCTTCGTCGATGATGACGATGGGGAACCGGAATTTCATCAGTGGGCGCAGCGCAGAAGGGAGTTCGGGAGCCGCGCATTATGGGGCGATTCGGCCGGCGTGACTACGACGAATATCGACCATTGCGCGGGGTGACCGGAGGGCTCCGCGGCCCTCCGCACCCGCCGGCGGCGGGAGCGCGCGTGCTACCATCCGGCGAGCCTCCGGCGGGTGCTCGTGCGGCGCCCATGGCACGGGCTCTGCTGCCACCAACGCGGATCTTCCGCGAGTGCGCGGCGGGGCCATTCCCCGCGAGCGATGCCACGGAAATGCGCGTTCCTTTCAACGACCTTTCCCGCGGCGGCGAGCAATCAGCGGCCCTCGAGACCGCCTTCGGCCGGGTGCTGGCCCGCGGCCGCTTCGTCCTGGGCGAGGAAGTCGCCAGCTTCGAGGATGAGTTCGCTCGCTACTGCGGCGTGGAGCACTGCATCGGAGTGGCGAACGGCTCGGACGCACTGGAAATTGCATTGCGTGCGGCGCAGATCGGGCACGGCGATCAAGTCATCACCGTGGCCAACGCCGCCATGTATGCAAGCCTTGCGATTCTCGCCTGCGGCGCGACGCCAGTCTATGCAGACGTCGACCCGCAGACCTTGACGATCTCGCCCGGGAGCGTCGAGGCCGCTCTGTCCCCGCGCACCCGCGCTCTCATCGTGACTCACCTCTATGGGCGCCTCGCCGATATCGGGCAGGTTCGGCGCGTGGTCCGGGAGCGGGCGATCATCATCGAGGATTGTGCTCAGGCGCACGGCGCGCGCACCGCCGAAGGTCGTGCGGGAGGCCTTGCGAGCGCCGGGTGCTTCAGCTTCTACCCGACCAAGAACCTGGGAGCACTTGGAGATGGTGGCGCGATCACGACGGCCGATCCGGAGCTTGCGCGCCGGGCCAGAGCGCTTCGCCAGTATGGCTGGGACGGCAAGTACCGGGTCACGCTGCACGGTGGCCGCAATAGTCGCCTCGATGAAGTGCAAGCGGCGATCCTGCGCGAACGGCTGCCGAACCTGGATGCCTGCAATGCGCAGCGGCGCGCGATCGCGGCCGCCTACGCCCGACGCATTCGTCACCCGGCCATTACCTTTGTCGATCCGCCCGGGCCTGCCGAGTCGAGCGTGGCGCACCTC
>JALYXY010000239.1 GCA_030946875.1 Pseudomonadota bacterium
CTAAGGCGCCGTCTGACCGAGCAGTCGGCCCGCAGGCAAGGCGCCCCGCAGCGAACGACCGGAACGTACTTTGTCGTACGTGAGGATCGCGAGCGAGGAGTAACGAGGCTTGCGGGAAATGCGAAGCGTCAGGAGCGACCGGAACGTACTTTGTCGTACGTGAGGGTCGAAGCGAGGAGTAACGAAGCATGCGGGTGAATGCGAAGCGGCGTCTCGTCTGACCGAGCAGTCGGCCCGCAGGCAAGGCGCCCCGCAGCGAACGACCGGAACGTACTTTGTCGTACGTGAGGATCGGGAGCGAGGAGTAACGAAGCATGCGGGTCGAATGCGAAGTGTCAGAATCAGTAGGTACGGGCTTTAGGGGGGAAGGGGTCCACTGAAGCCGGCCTCATGTTCACGGGCTTGAAGTCGAGGCGATTTCCCTCCCGGAACCACAGCGTGTGCTTGAGCCAGTTCACGTCGTCCCGCGTCGGATAGTCGTCACGAGCCTGGGCGCCGCGGCTCTCGCGCCGGGCCTCGGCGGACACGGCCGTGGCCTTCGCAACCTCGATCAGATTGTCGAGCTCCAGCGCTTCGACCCTCGCGGTATTGAAGGTGCGGCTCTTGTCCTGGATTGCAACCCGCTGCACGCGCTGCTCGATCTCGAGGACCTTGGTCACGCCTTCGGAGAGGAGCGCCTGGTTGCGGAAAACGCCACAGTGGCTCTGCATCGTCTTCCGCAGCAAGGCGCCGACCTGAGCCACGGACTCGCCCGACGTGGCGGCATCCAGGCGTGCGAGGCGCGCCAGCGCAGCGTCGGCGGCATCGGCGGGCAGAGGCTTGTGCGGATTCGCATGCGACGCCTGTTCCACGATGTGATTGCCGGCCGCGCGGCCAAAAACGAGAAGGTCGACAAGCGAATTGGTGCCGAGGCGATTCGCGCCGTGCACCGACACGCAGGCGCATTCGCCGACCGCGTAGAGCCCGTTCACGACCGAGTTGGGATCACCGCCGCTGGGCGCCACCACCTGTCCGTGGATGTTGGTGGGTATGCCGCCCATCATGTAGTGAATGGTGGGCACGACCGGAATCGGCTCCTTGATCGGATCGACATTCGCGAACTTGAGCGAGATCTCGCGGATCGACGGCAGCCGCTTCATGATCACTTCGGGGCCGAGGTGATCGAGCTTCAGCAGAACGTAATCCTTCTCGGGCCCGCAGCCGCGCCCCTCCTTGATCTCCTGGTCCATCGAACGCGAAACCACGTCGCGCGACGCGAGATCCTTGAGGTTGGGCGCATAGCGCTCCATGAAGCGATCGCCGTTGGCATTGAGGAGGATGCCACCTTCGCCGCGCACTCCTTCGGTGATGAGCACCCCGGCGCCCGCGACGCCGGTCGGATGGAACTGCCAGAACTCCATGTCCTGCAGCGGTATGCCGGCTCGCGCCGCCATGCCGAGCCCGTCTCCGGTGTTGATGAAGGCGTTGGTCGAGGCAGCGAAGATGCGACCTGCTCCACCCGTCGCGAACAGCGTCGACTTGGCCTGGAGAATCATCGGCTCGCCCGTTTCCATCTCGAGTGCGACCACCCCGAGCACGTCGCCCTCGGCATCGCGCACGAGGTCGAGTGCCATCCACTCGACGAAGAAGTGGGTATGCGCGCGCACGTTGCGCTGATAGAGCGTGTGCAGCATCGCGTGGCCGGTGCGGTCAGCCGCAGCGCACGCGCGCTGCACGGGCTTCTCCCCGAAGTTCGCGGAATGCCCGCCGAAGGGGCGCTGGTAAATGGTGCCGTCGGGATTGCGGTCGAAAGGCATCCCGAAATGTTCGAGCTCGTACACGACCTGGGGGGCCATCTTGCACATGTACTCGATGGCATCCTGGTCTCCGAGCCAGTCGGATCCCTTGATGGTGTCGTACATGTGCCACAGCCAGTTGTCCTCGGCCATGTTGCCCAGCGAAGCGCCGATTCCGCCCTGTGCGGCGACCGTGTGCGAGCGCGTCGGGAACACCTTGGACAGCACGGCGACCGACAGGCCCGCTTCGGCAAGCTGCAACGACGCGCGCATGCCGGCCCCGCCCGCGCCCACCACGATGGCGTCGAACTTGCGCACCGGCAAGCCGGAGGTCGAGGTCATCGGCCGCCCCAGAGAATCTGGATCGTCCAGCCAAGATACGCAACCAGCAGCGCGATCGAGACCACCTGCACGACCACGCGCACACCGACGGGCTTGATGTAGTCCATGTAGATGTCGCGCACGCCCACCCAGGCGTGATAGAGCACGCTGACCATGAAGAGGAACGTGAGCAGGCGAAAGGCGCCCGTGGAAAACACGGCATGCCATCGCTCGAAGTCGAGGCCGCCGTTCCACATGACGATCGCGAGCACGAGCACGCTGTAGATGGCCATCAGCACGGCCGTCACGCGCTGGGCGAGCCAGTCCATCGCCCCGTAATGGGCGCCCACTGAATCGCGCAAGGGCCGCGTCACCACAGCCTCGCGGCGATGACGAGCGTCAGCGCGACGCTCACAACGAGGACGATTGCGCTCGACCGGCGCGCCGGCGCAAGGTCGTCACCCACGTGCACATCGATGAGGAGATAGCGGAGCCCGGCAAAGAAATGATGCAGGTAGGCCCAGACCAGCGCCAGGAGCACGAGCTTGCTCACCGGCGAGGCGAACCACGATCTCATCGCCGCGAACGACTCCGGAGAACGGCTGCTCGCCTCGAGCACGGTCAGAATGGCGGGAATGCCCAGCAGAAACAGGAACGCGCCGCTGATGCGGTGCAGGATCGAAACGATGGCCGGAAGCGGCTGCCGGATCGCAATCAGATTGAGATAGACAGGACGCGATTTGACCAAGAGAGAAGCTCGACGTCAGGGGACCGGGTTCGCGAAGCACGCCCGAGGAAGGCGGTCGGCAACCACCGGCGCACCACCGGTTGCCGAGAGCCCGCCTCGCGCATGCGCACTCGCGTGACCGGCGCCACGAATTGGAGCGCGGCCACGATTTGTGCAGGGCAGTAAATTATAGCGCGTCCGGCCCCCGGCCGCGCCGAACCAGGCGCGCGCCGCAAGCTGCGCAGCTTTTTTGCAGTTCTGCAGACGCCGGCTTGACCGGCGCCGCGGATTCAACGCGCACCGGCTGCCGAACGGATTGGGCGATCGCGCCCTTCAGCGCAGCGTGTTCGCGTAGTGATGGCGTTTGGTGGTGCAAAGGCCCCGCCGTACCTCGACCGGACGATCTCCATGCGTGAAGGTGACGCGATCGACGGCCAGCAATGGCGTGCCGGTCGCCACCCCGAGGATTCGTGCTGCCTGCAAGTCCGCGGCCACGGCTCGCAGCCGTTCCTCCGCGCGCCGCATGTACACGCCGAACTCGCTCTCGAAAAGACCGTACATGGACCCGCGATACTCCGCCAGGCGCGCCTTGGTCAGTCCCTTGAACAATACGTACGGCAAGGTGATGTCGTCGAGCACGGTCGCATCCCCCTGGTACTCGAGCACACGCCGTACGACCAGCACCGGTTCACCGGGATTCAAGGCGAGCAGTCGAGCCATTTCGCCTCCTGCCTTGCTGCGCCGCAACTCGATCAGGCGGCTGGCCGGGTACTCGTCCACGCCATCGTCCCGGCGAATGCGCAGGAAGCGAAAGGGCGAAACGTTCTCGTTGATATGACTCGCGACGTACGTCCCCTTGCCCTGCCGGCGGATCAGCAAGTTTGCGCTCACCAGCGCCTCGATGGCCTTGCGCACCGTACCTTGGGCCACGCCGAGACGCAGAGCGAGATCGGCCTCGCTGGGGATGCATTCGCCGGGTGCCCATTCGCCGCTCTCGAGGCGTTGCTCGAGCATGTCGCGGATCTGCAGATAGAGCGGGCGAAACGAGGGCGCCAGCGAAGTCATGGAGTTGCTCACGTACCGTTCCCGATAGACGCAGGGTCGAAGCTGTTGCACCCGCGGGTTCACGCCGGCTCTTGCAATCATATATCATCTATAAGACACAAGACTACATTGACAGGCCAGGGAGCGCCGCCTAGAATCGCCGAGCCGCCGCGGCGCTGAACCCTCCGGCAACTCACAACTTTCCGCGCGCCACAACTCGCACT
>JALYXY010000251.1 GCA_030946875.1 Pseudomonadota bacterium
GGGTACGGTCGCACGGGCTCCGGCGTGCAAGTCGTCGCGGCGGGCGACGGTGTGGCGGAAGTGGGTGACGAGCCCATGCTCATGTTCGCGCGGGGCCTGCCGATCGCGGTCGGTGCGCATCGCGCCGAGGCCATCGCCGCACTGCTGGCGGCATACCCTCGAACCGACGTCGTCATTTCGGATGACGGGCTGCAGCACTATGCAATGCGACGTGATATCGAGATCGTCGTCGTTCATGGCGAACGCGCCTTCGGCAATGGGTGGCTGCTCCCGGCCGGGCCACTGCGGGAGCGCAGGGCACGCGTGCGCGAAGCCGACGCGCTGCTGATCAATGCGCCGCGGGCACAGGCGGTGATGGAGGGTTGCCGGGATGCATTCCACTTCACCGTCATCCCCGAGGCATTCGTCGGCGTACGCGATTCCGCGCAGACGGTAAAGCTGGAGGCCTTTGCGGGAAAGCGTGCGCACGCGATTGCCGGCATCGGCCACCCGGAGCCATTCTTCTCGATGCTGCGCACCCTCGGCATAGACGTGCTGGCCCGCCGCTTTCCCGATCATCACCGCTTCCTGTCGGAGGATCTCCCGCGCGACGCGGAGCTCATCCTGATGACGGAAAAGGATGCGGTAAAATGCCAAGGCTTCGCTGATGAGCGCTGCTGGTTTCTCCGTGTGAAGGCTGATCTGGATCCTGCGCTCATCGACTTCGTGCACGAGCGCCTGCGGCGACTTGCGGCGGCTCGTTCGGCTGCACCTGCACATGCCTAGTCACTGACGGATTGTCATGGACCCGAAGCTTCTCGAGATCCTCGTGTGCCCCGTGACCAAAGGGCCGCTCGTCTACAACAAGGAACGCCAGGAACTCGTATCGAAGTCGGCCCGCCTTGCGTATCCGATCCGCGACGGAATACCGGTGATGCTCGAGGACGAGGCGCGCAAGCTCTCGCCCGAGGAATGCGAGTGATTGTTTGATTCGGCCGGGGCGTGCATGACGCCCACTGCGGTTCCGTTCATTGCGCTGGTGCCGGCGCGCTATGCCTCGTCGCGCTTCCCTGGCAAGCCGCTCGCCGATGTGGGCGGCAAGCCCATGGTCGTGCGTGTGGCCGAGCGCGCCGAGCGTGCGGGTGCCGCTCAGGTCGTCATTGCCACCGATGACGATCGCGTGCGCGAAGCCGTCGAAGCACATGGGCGCCGCGTGTGCATGACGCGCGCGGACCATGCCACCGGCACGGATCGCCTGTCCGAAGTGATCGATCACCTGAACGTTTCAGACGACACCATCGTCGTGAACGTGCAGGGTGACGAGCCGCTTTTGGAGCCCGGACTGATTGCCGGGGTCGCCGCGCGGCTCACGCGGGACCCCATCGCCGTGATGGCGACTGCCTGTCATCCGATCGTGCACGCCGAGGAAGCGTTCAATCCGAACATCGTCAAGGTGGTCCTCGATCGCGAGTGCAGGGCCCTGTACTTCAGTCGCGCGCCGATTCCGTGGGCGCGTGACGCGTTCGCGCACGACCGCACCGGTCTTCCCGCCGAAATGCCGATCTACCGACACTACGGGCTCTATGCCTATCGTGCGGAGTTCCTGCGGCGCTACCGGACGCTCTCACCGGCGCCGATCGAAGGCTTCGAGGCACTCGAGCAGCTGCGGGTGCTATGGCATGGCTACCGCGTCGTGGTCGAGATCACGCACGGCACACCCGCGCCGGGCGTCGACACGCCTGAGGATCTCCGTCGGGTTCAGGCGCTGTTTGCATCGGCCGCAATGGCCGCGGGCTGAGTCGGTGATGCGAGCACGTTCCGCAATCCGCCCGTGGCGTTCGGCCGCGTGCCGGGAACACGGCATTGACCGGTCCTGCCGATGCGCTGACAATTCCCTCGGACGGGTTGGCTTTGCGCACACTGCGCTGCCGGTTCCCGCCCATGGCTCGTGTGGGCCTCGAGCGCCGCATGCCGCGCACTGAAAGGCGTTGCACCAAACCACCATGCGACTGATCCTGCTCGGACCGCCGGGTGCCGGCAAAGGCACGCAGGCGCAGTTCATCATCGAGACGTACGGCATTCCGCAGATATCGACCGGCGACATGCTGCGCGCCGCAGTCAAGGCGGGAACCCCGCTCGGTGTAGCGGCGAAAAGAGTGATGGATAGCGGCGCACTCGTATCCGACGCCATCATCATCGGACTCGTGCAGGACCGCCTTCGAGAGCCCGATTGCGCGAACGGTTACCTCTTCGACGGCTTCCCGCGCACCATTCCTCAGGCCGAGGCGTTGCGTGCGGCGGAAGTGCCCATCGATTTCGTTCTCGAGTTCGATGTGCCCGACGAAGAGATCGTCCGCCGAATGAGCGGGCGCCGCGTGCATCCGGCATCAGGCCGCACCTACCACGTGCTGTTCAACCCGCCGCGGGTGCCCGATTGCGATGACGTTACGGGTGAGCCTCTCATCCAGCGCGAGGACGATCGGGAGGAGACGGTGCAAAAGCGTCTCGCGGTCTACCATGCGCAAACCGAGCCGCTGGTGGGGTGGTACGCAGGCTGGACGGCCAGTGGTGATTCACGAGCACCGCAGTATCGACGCGTCGAAGGTCTAGGCTCGGTGGATACCATACGTGCGGCCGTGCTGACCGCATTGCGCACGTAGTTCCACCGCCGGACGAGGTCAGTGGCGCCCGAGAGCGAACGCGCAGATGCTGTGCGCCTCATCGCGTTCTATCTGCCGCAGTTCCATCCCACTCCCGAAAACGACGCGTGGTGGGGCAAGGGCTTCACCGAATGGCGCAACGTGGTGCGCGCGGCCCCCAACTTTCCGGGCCACTATCAGCCGCACCTGCCGGGCGAGCTCGGCTTCTACGACTTGCGGGTACCGGAAACTCGGGCGGAGCAGGCGGCGCTCGCGCGATCGCATGGCGTTCATGCGTTCTGCTATTACCATTACTGGTTTTCGGGCCGGCATCTTCTTCGCCGCCCGCTCGACGACGTGCTCGCTTCGGGCGCGCCGGACTTTCCATTTTGCATCTGCTGGGCCAACGAGAGCTGGACCCGGCGGTGGGATGGCCTCGATCAGAACGTTCTGATCGAGCAGCAGTATCGGGACGAAGATGCTCTGGGGTTCATCAGGGACGCGTTGCCGGTGCTTCTGGATCGCCGTTATGTCCGCGTGAATGGACGTCCGCTCCTTCTCGTCTACAACGCGGCAGCATTACCGGATCCGCGCCGCTGGACTGCCGTGTGGCGGGAGGAAGCGCAACGTGCAGGCCTTCCGGGCCTTTACCTTTCGCTCGTGCACAGCGTGCATCAGACGGAGCAGGACCCACGACCGAGCGGCTTCGACGCGGCGGTCGAGTTTCCGCCCCACCTCCTGCAGATCCAGAATGTGACCGGTGCGATCGCCGGCGTACGCGCGGGCTTTCGCGGGCGCGTGCTGGATTACATCGCCACCGCCCGGTACGCGCTGTCACGTACGCAACCCGGATACACGCTCTTTCGTGGCGTGATGCCGAGCTGGGACAATACGGCGCGCGGTCAGGACACTGCCAATTGCTTCGTGAACGCGGAGCCCGCCAATTACGAACGCTGGCTGCGCGGCGCCGTGGATGTCACGCGCCGGTGGCATGCGGGAGAAGAGCGGATCGTGTTCGTCAATGCCTGGAACGAGTGGGCGGAAGGGTGTCATCTCGAGCCCGATCTCCGGTACGGCCGTGCGTTTCTCGAAGCCACGGCACGCGCAATTTCGCCCACTCACTGAGCACGTGCATCGGCGACTTCAAGCTTTCGACACAGGAGCATCATGGCCAAACGTAACGCGTTCTATGCCCAGTCCGGCGGGGTCACCGCCGTCATCAACGCGAGTGCCGCCGGCGTCATCCAGACCGCACGCGCGCACCGAGGCGACATCGGCAAGGTGTATGCCGGCGCCAACGGCATCATCGGCGCTCTCACCGAAGATCTGATCGACACCAGCAAGGAATCCGCAGCCAACATCGCCGCCTTGCGCTACACACCGGCAGGCGCATTCGGGTCGTGCCGCTACAAGCTCAAGGGCCTTGACGAGAACCGCGCCCAGTACGAGCGCCTGATCGAGGTGTTCCGCGCGCACGACATCGGGTTCTTCTTCTACAACGGCGGCAACGATTCAGCGGACACATGCCTCAAGGTCGCGCAGCTCTCGGCGCAGCTCGGCTACCCGCTCACCGCCGTGCACGTGCCGAAGACCGTCGACAACGATCTCCCCATCACCGACAACTGTCCGGGATTCGGGTCGGTCGCGAAGTATGTCGCGACGTCCATGCGCGAAGCCGCCTTCGATGTCGCGTCGATGGCCAAGACATCGACCAAGGTATTCGTGCTCGAGGTCATGGGCCGCCACGCCGGCTGGATCACCTCGGCGATCGGAATGGCCGAGGATGCCACGACCCCGATCCCCATCGTGCTGCTCTTTCCCGAGATCCCGTTCGACGAGGAGAGGTTTCTCGCGTCAGTCGACGACAAGGTCAAGCGCTTCGGCTACTGCTGCGTCGGAGTGTCGGAAGGGCTGCAGGACGCGCACGGCAAGCTCCTGGCCGAAGCGGGCACGCGTGACGCTTTCGGACATGCGCAGCTCGGCGGGGTGGGTCCGCTGATCGCATCGCTCGTCAAGGACAAGCTCAAGCACAAGTATCACTGGGCGGTGGCCGATTATCTGCAGCGATCGGCGCGTCACATTGCGTCGAAGACAGACGTCGATCAGGCGTATGCAGTGGGGGAGGCCGCGGTCGAGCTTGCGCTGCAGGGTCGCAACGCGGTCATGCCGGCGATCACGCGCACGGCAGACAAGCCCTATCGGTGGAAGATCACCGTCGCACCGCTCGACAAGGTGGCGAATGTGGAGAAGATGCTGCCGCGCGACTTCATGACCGGCGACGGCTTCGGCATCACGGCGAAAGCCCGCACGTATCTCGCGCCGCTCATGAAAGGCGAGGATTTCCCGCCCTTTCGCGATGGGCTGCCGCGCTACGTGCGCCTCAAAAACGAGCCTGTCGCAAAGAAGCTCGCCACCTCCTTCAAGATCTAGAGCAACCGTGCCGGCATCCGGGTCGTAGCAGGAGACTTACTCAAATCGCCCCGGCACTGGCACAATAGCGGGCTTGCGGAACACGCCACCCGGCGCTGTTCCGCCACCGGGAACGCCGCCGGCCGATGCCTCAGAGAAGGCGATAGTGGCCGGCGCACCGAAGGACCCGTACGAGAGGTCCGCGGCGTTGATGCGTTCCGCTGTCCGGTTTTCATTCAAAGGGTAGGGAGATCCAAATGTCGTCATGGCTCATCTTTGCGCTCGTCTGCGCGCTCGCGGCGATCGTCTACGGCGTCGCTTCCATCAGCTGGATCATGAAAAAGCCCGCGGGCAACGAGCGCATGCGCGAGATCGCGCTTGCCATCCAGCAGGGGGCGCAGGCGTACCTCAACCGGCAATACCTGACCATCGGGATCGTCGGCGTGATCCTGTTCGTTGTCATCGGCGTGTTCCTGTCGTGGACTACGGCAGCGGGCTTTGCGGTCGGCGCCATCCTTTCGGGTCTTGCGGGCTACATCGGCATGAACGTGTCGGTGCGCGCGAACGTGCGCACCGCCGAGGCCGCACGCACGGGTCTGAACGAGGCCCTCAGCGTCGCCTTCCGCGGCGGAGCGATCACCGGGATGCTCGTGGTCGGACTGGGCCTCCTCGGCGTCGCCGGCTTCTACTGGTTTCTCGTGGCTGCAGCGCCGCACTCGCCGAACGCCGGGGGTGAAGGTCTCCACGGCATCATTCAACCGCTCGTCGGCCTCGCCTTCGGTGGGTCCCTGATTTCGATCTTCGCGCGTCTCGGCGGCGGCATCTTCACCAAGGGTGCCGACGTCGGCGCCGATCTCGTCGGCAAGGTAGAGGCGGGCATTCCCGAGGACGATCCGCGCAACCCGGCGGTGATCGCCGATAACGTCGGCGATAACGTCGGTGACTGCGCCGGGATGGCGGCCGACCTCTTCGAGACGTATGCCGTGACGATCGTCGCCACCATGCTGCTCGGCTCGCTGATGCTGCGCACGATGGCCCAAAACGCCGTCATCTATCCGCTGGCGCTCGGCGGCTTCTCGATCCTCGCCTCCATCGTGGGAACGTTCTTCGTGAAAGCCAGGCCGGGCGGCAAGATCATGAATGCGCTGTATCGCGGGCTCATGGTCGCGGGCGGGCTCTCGATCATCGGCTTCTACTTCATCACGCAGTACCTCATGGCAGACGTGAACGCCAACTATCCCGACCTCACGACGATGCGCATCTTCGGCGCGTCGTTGATCGGGCTCGCGCTGACGGCAGCGATGGTGGTCATCACCGAGTACTACACGGCCACCGAGTACAAGCCTGTGCGCCACGTGGCGCAGGCATCGACGACCGGGCATGCGACCAACATCATCGCCGGCCTCGGCGTCTCGATGAAATCCACGGCGTGGCCGGTGATCGCCGTGTGCGCATCCATCATGGGTTCGTACTACCTCGCGGGACTGTATGGCATCGCCATCGCTGCGACGGCCATGTTGTCGATGACGGGCATCATCGTGGCGCTCGACGCTTACGGTCCGATCACCGACAACGCCGGCGGCATCGCGGAGATGAGCAACCTCCCGGACAGCGTGCGGGCGATCACCGACCCGCTCGACGCGGTGGGCAACACCACCAAGGCGGTGACCAAGGGTTACGCCATCGGCTCGGCGGGTCTTGCGGCGCTGGTGCTCTTCGCCGACTACACCCACGCCCTCGAGAGCGCGCACATCAGCGCCACGTTCGATCTGTCGGACCCGATGGTGATCGTCGGGTTGTTCCTCGGCGGTCTCATTCCGTACCTTTTCGCAGCGATGGCCATGGAAGCGGTCGGCCGGGCCGCGGGTGCGGTAGTCGTCGAGGTGCGCCGACAATTCCGCGAGATCGCCGGCATCATGCAGGGCACCGCCAAGCCGGAATACGGGGTGGCCGTCGACATGCTGACCAAGGCGGCGATTCGCGAGATGATCGTCCCGTCGTTGCTGCCGGTGCTGGTGCCGGTCGTGGTGGGTCTCGCGCTTGGCCCCCGCGCCCTTGGCGGTCTTCTCATGGGCACGATCATCACCGGGATCTTCGTGGCGATCTCGATGACCACCGGCGGCGGCGCCTGGGACAACGCGAAGAAATACATCGAGGATGGCCATCACGGCGGCAAGGGCTCGGATGCGCACAAGGCTGCAGTCACCGGTGACACCGTTGGCGATCCCTACAAGGACACCGCCGGTCCTGCGGTGAATCCGCTCATCAAGATCATCAACATCGTGGCGCTGATGATCGTGCCGCTGCTGGCGCACGTGAAATAAGCCAAAGCGCTCGGCACTGAACAACAGGGCAGCCCGCGGGCTGCCCTGTTGCTTTCATGGATGGGATGCGCCTGCGGTGCTGTGGCCTTCGCGCCTGCGCAGCGGCGTCAACGCATGCCTAGTCAGTGAAATAGTCTACTTGCCGTCGGACGCGACGGCGTTCGACGGCGGGCGTTGCGGTGTTATCTTTGGGCGCCAGGCGCGTGCAGGTTTTCCTGGTCGACGAGATCCGGTATCGAGGTCGGATCGAAGTTGATCCAGTTGCCGTTCTCCCACACTCCGTCAGCACGCTCGATGTTGTCCGCTCCGCATTCGCGCATGACGGTGACCGCCTGCTGCTCGCGATCCTCGCCGGCCGCATTCACCGCAACCATCACACCCGCCGGGCGGCGCACGCTCAGCGCGTTGTCATCCTCGGACACTTGGGCCGCGCCGGCGAGAGAGCCCACGAATGCGCCGACCCCGGCTGTGGCAATGGCGGCTGGCCCGGCGGTCAGGCCGGCGGCAAACCCGGCGGCGGCGCCGATGGCCGCGCCGCGCGCCGCTCCCTTGTGC
>JALYXY010000016.1 GCA_030946875.1 Pseudomonadota bacterium
GCGTGATGGTGCGCAGCGAGCACCTCAGCGGCGAGGGTCTTACCGAAAGCGAGCAGCTCGAGACCGCAGCGCACCGCGCGCTCCGCGTCATCTTCGCGCGCTTCATCGACGCCGAACGCACCGAGCAAATTGTCGCCGGCGTAGACAAGGACCTTGCCGTGGTGCCTTTCGACGATCGCCGTGCCGCGGGCGAGGGCATCGTCCATCACGGCACTGATCGCCTCGGGATCGAGGTGCTGGCTCAGGTCGGTCGAACCGACCACATCTATGAAGAGGATGCTGACTTGCTTGAGCTGCTGCGCAGGCTCAGTAGGCAGTGCAGCATCGAGCGCGGCGAGTTGCGCGCGTGCCGACGCAATCATCGACTCGACCACACCTGCCGGCAGCAGCGCGCGTTGCGCTTCCATCGCGGCAATGCCGGCCAGGAGGTTGTCGCGTTCGTTCGGCATCACGCGGCAGGATACCAAAGCGGCGACCCTACTACAGGGTCGTGTTACCGACCCGTCGGAGATTGAGTCACGTCCTCAGGTCTTAGTCAGTGTCGGTCGCCAATCCTGTGTGCGCCTATTGAGCCTGGGCTGCGCAGAATCAAATCGTCGATCAGATTGATCGTCGTCTTGTGCCCACGATGTGGGAACTGCCGTGGCTCCGCGATGTGACGAACATTTAGCGACATCGGCCAAAGAGTCGGGCAGCAACTGACTTATAGCGACTGCATAGCGATGTGGCTGTTCAATCCTGGTCGGCTTCCACCACGTCGTCCTCTACCAGGGTGCCCTGCTCGAGCAGCTTGCGATAGGCCGCATCATCGACGCCAACTTCCGCTAGCAGCGCCTTGTTGTGCTCGCCCAGTCTCGGAGCCATGCTTCGGATTGACCCGGGTGTGCGCATCAGCCGCGGGACAACGTTGTGCATCGGAAACTCACCCATCTGCGGATCGGGCAGATCGACAAGCAGCTCTCGCTCCACGAAATGCGGATCCTCGAGAATTTGTCGGATGTCGTAGATCGGCCCCACGGTCACTTCCGCTCGATCGAAGAAGGCCACGTTCTCTGCCTGCGTGCGGTGTGCGATGAATTCGCCGACCAACGCATCGAGCTCCGCCGCATGCCTGACTCGGTCGGCATTGGTTCGAAAGCGAGGATCATCGATGAGTTCTGGATGGCCGATCGCGCGAAGCACCCGCTCGGCCATCTTTTGCGTCGAAGCGGACAGGCAGACGTGAAGCCCATCCTTGCAGGGATATACATTACGCGGCCCGGAGTTCAATGAACGACTGCCCGAGCGTGGCCGCACATTTCCGGTCAGCCGATAGTTGGCGGCTTGCGGTCCTGAAACCGTAAATAATGGGTCTAGAAGCGGCAGATCGATGACTTGTCCTGCGCCTCCACTCATCTCAACCTCGCGCAGCGCAATCAGCACTCCCGTAGCGCCATAAAGGCCGGCTACAGTGTCGGCCAAGTAGATTGGCGGCAGCACCGGCTCGCGGTCCGCAAATCCGTTGAGCGAGGCAAACCCCGATATGCCTTCCACGACGGTGCCGAAACCCGGTCGGCGTCTGTACGGCCCTGTCTGCCCGAACCCGGAGATGCGCACGATCACCAGCCTGGGGTTCTTTTCCAGCAATCGATCGGGACCGAGGTCCATCTTCTCGAGCGTGTCCGGCCGAAAGCTCTCGACGAAAATCTGAGCCGACGCGACCAGCTCGAGGAGCAGGTTGCGCGCCGTGGCGTCGCCGAAATCGAGGGCGAGGCTCTTCTTGTTGCGTGCATAAAGCCGCCAGTGGGTCGCGACGTCTTGAGTCTTCCATGCTCGCAACGTGTCGCCGGCCGGGGGCTCCACCTTGATCACTTCTGCGCCGAAATCGGCGAGCACCTGCGTGAGCGTGTTGCCGGCGACAAGGCGCGAGAGATCGAGCACGCGCACACCGGCGAGCGGGCCGCGCGCCGTCGTGTCGTAATCAGCCTTGTGCAGACTCATGCGAGGCCCAATCGCCGTGCAAGCGCGAGGGTGTTCTCGGCGCGGGTCACGAACGGCGCATCCACCATCTTGCCGCCAATCTTGAAAACGGCGGTTCCCGCTAGCTCAGCATTTCGCGCGCCTTCGATGACCGCGAGCGCATGTGCAATCTCGCCAGGCGTGGGTGAAAAGACTTCGTTGATGGTCTGCACCTGGCAGGGGTGAATTGCTGACTTTCCGAGATAACCCAGAGCTCGCGCCATTTCGGCTTCTCGCCTCAAGCCGTCCAGATCGTCGATGTCCGGATAGGCGCTGTCGTAGGCAAACACGTGTGCTTCGGCCGCAGCGAGGCGTATTCTGAGCTGAAGCTCCTGGACGATTGCAGCGTTGTAGCGATCCATGCCGAGAGGCTCGATCAGGTCGGCGAGGCCGAGCTGCAGGCCTGCCACTCTGGGATGCGCGGATGCGATTTCGAAGGCTTCGCGCAAGCCTTTGGGCGTTTCGATGTTGACGAGGATGGGAATTTCTCCGGTCAGTGACTGGGTGCGGCGCAGCTCATCTGCGGACTCGACCCTCGGAATATTGATGAGGTCGACCATCGTGTCCGTGATCGCCTTCACGTCAGCCTCGAATTGCGCCGTACCAATGGCATTCACCCGAACGATGATGACCTTCATCTTCGGAGTAGATAAGGAGACGAGAAATTGGCGGACCGCTTCACGCGCTTCGACTTTACGCGCGTCGATGACGCTATCCTGAAGATCGAGGCTCAAGGCGTCCGCGTGGCCCGCCATCGCTTTCCCGAATAGATCGGGTCGCGAGCCCGGAATGAAGAGCTTTGCTCTCATGATTGTTCGCGCGGCTTGAAGACCGGAAGGTTACGTTCGCAGGTGCGGTGCGCCGATGCGCACGCGCAGGCGATTGAAGTGGCTACCCGACGGGCCGCTGGCTTGGGCACAGTAAAGACGCGAACGGCCGTCACGATAAACAAAAACTATCTTCTGAATATACCGGCGCTACCCTCTCGGCCCCGCAAAGTCATCGACACTTCGAAGCGCGAGAAAGAATGCCCGTGCCGCACCCGCCACCAAAACAGCAAAGGTTCCCTATGAAGAAAGATTGCAGGAGGCTGCCCCAAGCTTTGCCTACGCTTGTATCGCTGCTCTTCGCTTCGGTGGCGCCCACCGTGGCAGCGCAGCAGGTGGCGGCAACCGCAGACGACAACGCAAAACGCGATGACGTCTATAGGGAGACCATCACGGTCACAACGGGCTCCCGCACGCCAAAGGCAGTGGACAAGATCCCGGGCGCAGTCACCGTGATCACCGAGCAGGAGATTGCGCAGACGCGTGCGCTGACCGAGGACGCGACGGCCGTGCTCGCGCGCACCGTACCTGGCTATTCGGAGTCGTCGCAGGCGCTTAGCAACAGCGGCGAGACACTGCGTGGCCGCATTGCGCAGCGGTTGTTCGACGGCATCCCGCAGAACTCGCCGCTCAGGGAGGGCAACCGCAGCGGCACGTTCACGGATATGGGCATCATCGGCCGCATCGAAGTGATCAATGGACCTTCGGCATCCGAAGGCATCGGCGCCTCGGGAGGCATCATCAACTACCTGACCAAAATGCCGACCAAACCGGGAACGGAGGTCACGCTCACGAGCAAGTACCAGACGCAGTTCAAAGGTGATAGCGGTGGCTACAAGTTCGGTCTCGAAGCCGCTCATCTGGAGGAACGCTTCGATCTTTATGCAGCGACCCAGTTCGTCGATCGCGGCATCGCTTACGACGGCCACGGCCGCCGTGTGGGACTGAACACCAGCGGCTCGCTCGAAGATTCGGAATCGAAGAACCTGTTTTTGAAGGTGGGCACCAATTTCGGGGAGGCCAACGCCCAACGGCTGCAACTGTCGCTCTCGCGGTTTCGCCTCGACGACAAGGCGCGCTACGTCCTGGTTGACGGCGATCGCGCGACAGGTGCCACCAACACCTCCGAGCGCGGTCAGACGCTCGGCTCGAAGGCCTCCTTCAATGACTTCAAGCAAGCGGCGGTTGCCTACACCAACAATGATCTGTTCGGTGGCACTCTGTCGGCGCAACTTTACCGTGCCATTCAATCTGCGCGTTTCGAGCCCGAGAACGGCGCCGACCGCCAAGATCCGCTGATCGCGCCTCTCGGCACGCTCGTCGATCAGTCCGAGATCAAGTCGGAAAAGAAAGGGCTGCGGACTGCCTACACGCGCCCGGATTTCGTTCTGCGCAATTTCGAGCTTCGGTTCGGCGTCGACCTGGTCGAGGACATCACTCAGCAGAGCCTCGCCTTGACCAACCGGCTGTGGGTGCCGCCGATGGACTACAAGAGCGTGGCGCCCTGGGTGCAGGGCTCCTATGACTATGGACCGCTGACCCTCACCGCCGGACTGCGGCGCGAAGACGGACAGCTTTCAGTCGACGACTATACGACCACGTATTTCCGCAATCGCGTCTTCGTGAAGGGAGGCAAACTTTCATACACCGATAATCTGCCCAATTACGGCGCGATCTGGCGCCTGCCGCTCGGGTTCTCGGTGTTCGGTTCGTACAGCAAGGGTTTCAGCCTCCCGAACGTCGGTATCCCGCTGCGCAACATCAACTATCCGGGCCAAAGCGTTGCAGGCATTCTCGATCTGCAGGCAATCATCGTCAGCAACCGCGAAGCCGGCTTCAACTGGCGTGGTCCCCGGGGCAGCTTCAGTGCTTCGTATTACCGGTCGTATTCCGATTTTGGCGTTTCACTGGCCATCGATCCAATCACCAACGATTTCGTCCTGCGCCGGTTGCCCATCAAGATCCAAGGCGTAGAAGCAGTGGGTGATTACAACCTGCTGCCGAACGTGAAGGTGGGCGCTCTGTACTCGCATATCTGGGGGCGTACGGTCTTTACCGAAGGCGGGTCGCTGGATCGCGAGCTGGGTGTGCTCGATATCAATCCCGACAAGATCGGCACGTACGTGCAATGGGGGATCTCGGAGCGCACCAACATGAGGGTCAGCTCGACGACCCTGTTGTCCCGGGACATCAACGTCGGCAAGTCGGGCGAGGAACACACGCGTGGCTATACGCTGTTCGATTTGAGCGCCAGCTACGACCTTCGCAAGTACGGTGCACTGACGCTCGGGGTCGAAAACGTGTTCAACAAGTTTTACATCCTGAGCTGGTCGCAGGTCGAGGGATTCCGCAATTACACCTCGGGCCGCGGACGCGTCGTTGCGCTGACCCACACGCTGAAATTCTGACGCTTCGTCTGGCCTTCGCGTTTTACGCATTCGGTGCCATCTTGCAGACGGCACCGCCGGCGGAGGCTGGCAGTAGGGTTGCGCCCGCTGCTCCCGCCGTCTCCGCATTGCCGGAGGGAGCCGCGGCGGCGCATGGGTTCTCGCGCGAAGGCCTGGATCGCCTGCATGAGTTCATGCGCCGAGCCGTCCAATCCAAACCAGGGGCGTACCTGGGCGCGGTGACGCTCGTCACGCGTGATGGCCGAATCGTGGATTGGCAGGCCTATGGCTACCGGGACCTCGAAAAACGGTCGCGGATGAAGCGCGATGACATCTTTCGCGTGTACTCGATGACCAAGACCGTCGCCACGGTCGCGGTGCTCATGCTGCTGGAGGAGGGCAGGCTCGAGCTCGATGATTCGATCGGCAAGCACCTGAGCGAATTTGCCGGTCGAGCCGTGACCATCCGCGAGCTGCTCACTCACACAAGCGGACTTGCTCTTGCCACCGAGCGTGAGGAGTCCTCGGTTGACTTGAAGGCATATAGCGAAGCGGCGAGCCGCGTACCCCAGGCTGCGCCTGCGGGCTCGCGTTTCGAGTACAACAGCGTCAATACTGAAATTTTGAGTCGCCTGGTCGAGGTGTTGTCGGGCAAGTCATTCTCGGTTTTCCTGCGGGACCGGATTTTCATTCCACTGCGTATGCGCGATACAGGCTTCGAGGTCCCCGCCAACAAACGCTCGCGAATCGCGGCGATGACGAGTACTGATCGCGATGGCAAGCTCATCGCGTGGCCGGCCGGTGACTCCCTACGGCCCGGCGACGCGCTGCGACCCTACTCGAGCGGCGCCGGTGGTCTTTATTCCACCGCCGGCGACTTCGGGCGCTTTTGTCAGATGCTGCTCGACCGAGGTCGGCTCGAGGGCGCGGTGCTGCTGCGCCCTGAAACCGTTGCATTGATGATGACGAATCAGCTGACACGCTTCGATCCGCCCGTCAGCCAATACAACGAAGGCTTCGGGCTCGGGGGGTTCGTCAACCTCGACATGCCCGGGCGTGAGCGGCCGGGCTCGGTCGGCGCATTCGGCTGGTCGGGCGCCGCGGGCACGTACTACATGGCCGATGGCCGCGAGCGCATGTGCTCGATCCTGCTCACTCAGCACCTGGCGCAAGGGTTGCCACACGATCCTCCGAAACTGAGCTCGACGTTCTACAATCTCGTCTACCAGTCGCTGTCTCCGCCGCATTCTCGATGATCCTCGTCGCCGGCTCGGCCAACCTCGATTTCGTTGTCCGCGCCCCGCGCATACCGGCGCCTGGTGAAACGGTGCTCGGTTACGGATTCGAAACATTTCCCGGCGGCAAAGGCGCCAATCAGGCGATTGCCTGTGCGCGGGGAGGTGGCGCCGCCACCGCGATGCTGCTCGCCTTGGGCAACGATGCTTTCGCGGTGCCACTTGAAGACTCGCTCGTCAGCGCAGGCGTCAAGATCCACGTCGTGCGTATCGCCGATGCGTCGACCGGAACCGCATTCATCTGTGTGTCGGACCAGGGTGAGAACTCGATCACCGTTGCCCCAGGCGCGAATGGCGGGTTGTCGCCGTCGCACCTGCCGTCGCTCGACAACGTGACGCACTTGCTCATGCAGCTCGAGATTCCGCTCGAGACCGTCATCGCTTATGCGCACGCGGCGCGCAAGCGTGGTGTCGAAGTTGTCCTCAACGCCGCGCCGGCGCGTGCGCTGCCACCGGAGCTCCTCGCCGCCATCGATGTGTTGATCGTCAACGAAGGCGAGCTCGCGACGATCGTCGGCCCCGCCGACGACCTGCTCGAGTCCCTGGCACGCCTCGAGGTTCGAAACGTTGTCGTGACACTCGGCCCACGCGGTTCCCGCGCTCGTATCGCCGGTGCAAGCTTGATTCAGCAGGCGTTCGGCATCGACGTGGTCGATACCACGGCCGCCGGTGACACATTTTGCGGCGTCCTCGTAGCTGCGCTGGGTCGCGGGCTCGACTGGGAAAGTGCGCTGCGTCAGGCAAGCGCTGCAGGCGCGCTGGCCTGCACGCGCCTCGGCGCGCAAACCAGCATTCCGACGCAGATCGAAGTGCTGGAGTTCTTGCATCGCCACGCCCGGATCGCGCATTGAACACGCCCAAAGACACGCTCGGTCCCAGGCAGCTCGCGCCCATCGCGCAATACGGCGAGTACGCGCTGCCGCACACAGTCGGCCAGCATTTGCCAACACCCGGCAAAGCACCGGGATGGCCGATGGCGAACATCGGTCAATGGCGCATCGACGTCAACGCGGCAGTTCCTACGTGGCTTGCCGAGATGAAGGTCTGGCGCCACGAGCATTGGATTCGCATGGGGTACGACGACAGCGAATACCAGCGCGAGGAGCTTGCCTGGTCGCAGCGCAACTTCGTGCATGTGCAGATGATGGTCGAAGATCGTTACTTCTACGATCCGGACACCGGCTGTTACACCGTGGACCGCTACCTCGATGATCTCGAGCGACGCTTCGGTGGGGTCGATAGCGTGCTCATTTGGTACGTCTACCCGAACATCGGTGTCGATGACCGCAATCAAACGGAGCTAGCACGTGATCTTCCAGGCGGCCTGCCAGGATTGAAGCGGGTTGTCGACGAGTTTCACGGCCGCGGGGTCAAGGTCTTTTTGCCCACCATGGCGTGGGACAACGGTACGCGCAGCGAGGGCGCTGCCGATTGGGACGCGGTGACTCGTCTTGCCAGGGAGGTGGGTGCCGACGGCGTCAACGGCGACACCTACAACGGCGTGCCCCGTTCATTCCACGTCGCCGCACGCAAGCTCGAACACCCGCTGGTCCTGCAGCCGGAATCCGCGCCCTACGCCGACGAGCAGCTCATGTGGAATCTGCAGACGTGGGGCAAGACCTGGAACGAGGTTGTGCCCGCCGTGAGCAAGCTCAAGTGGCTGGAGCCGCGGCACATGATCAATATCGAAAACCGCTGGGCGCGCGAGCGCACCGACGATTTTCAGTACATGTGGTTCAACGGTATCGGCTACGTCGCATGGGAGAACGTCTGGGGCGTCTGGAACGGCTTCACCGAGCGCGACGGCGAGACCTTGCGCAGACTCGCCTTGATCCAGCGCAGTTTTGCCGAACATTTCGTAAGCCGTGAGTGGCAGCCTTATGCGACGACGTTGCAGCATGGCGTTTTCGCAAGCCGCTTCCCGCATTCGAGCTCGACTCTCTGGACTGTCGTGAATCGCAACGAGTACGCGCTTTCAGGCGAGCAGCTGGCCGTGAATCACACCCCGGGGGCGCACTACTATGACCTGTGGAGTGGCGAGGAGGTCGCGGTGCGCATCGACGGCGCGACTGCGTACGTCGCTCTTGCACTCGAGCCCAGAGGTTTCGGCGCGGTGCTGGCATATGCCAATGAGAGTGACGCGGACCCACGATTGAACGCCTTCGGGGCGCGCATGCGCAAGCTCGCACGCCCGTTGCAATCGACCTCCAGCAGGTGGCGATCGCTACCGCAAACGACGCTCGAGATCGACTCGACAACGCGCGTTGCCGAAGCGCCTGCGGGCATGGTTAGCGTGCCC
>JALYXY010000044.1 GCA_030946875.1 Pseudomonadota bacterium
GGCTTCACCGCCCAATCCGTCAATGCCATGACCGCGGGTCCCACGGGATTGCGAAACGGCGCGCGCAGCGCCTGCATCATGAAACGTGCGAGGAAGCTGTACGTGAACAGCCCGAAAACAGTGTCGACGAGAAAGCGCAGGGCCTGGTCCATACCGGTCATCCGTGTTCTTGATCTGCGGGGGCCGCACCGAGCTCGCGCGCGCGCTCCGTTGCCGCCTTGACCGCCATCACGATCGAGTCCGCGACCTGCGCCTGCTCCAGCACTTGCAGCCCGCGTTCGGTGGTTCCTCCTTTCGAGGTCACCTGCGCGCGCAGCGTGGATGGAGAATGCTCGCTCGCCTGCGCGAGGGCGATCGCGCCCGAGAATGTCTTGTACGCGAATTGCCGCGCGACCGCATCAGTGAACCCGAGCTCCCGCGCAGCGCGCTCGATTGCCTCCAGGAAGTAGAACACGTAGGCAGGACCGCTCCCGGAGACGCCCGTAACGGCGTCGAGCTGCGCTTCATCGTCGAGCCAGATCACGTCGCCGCCGGCACGCAGCACGTCCTCGGCAAGCTTGCGTCCCGCGGCGTCGACCGCGGGCGGAGCATAGGCCCCGGCAAGGCCCTGACCGATCAGCGCCGGCGTGTTGGGCATCGCCCTCACCACTCGCCCGTAACCATCGAGCCAACGGTGGATGGTTTCGAGCCGAACGCCCGCGGCGATCGTTACGATGACCGGCTGCGATACGCCCAGCAGCGGCACGAGCGGCCGCAGTGCGTCACGCATCTGCTGTGGCTTGACGGCCATCACGATCAGCTCCGAACGCGCGAGATCCCCGACTTCATCGACGCAGGAACCGACCTGGAGCCCCGGATACCGACTCTCCAGAACCTGGCGCTGCCCGGACGATGGCTCCACGACCCGAATTGCGTCGGGCGCCACGCCGCGGCCCACGAGACCGCCGATCAGTGCGCCCGCCATGTTGCCCCCGCCGATGAAGGCGGTGCTCATGCAGTTCCTCGGGAGGCCGTGCTCTGCGCATACACCCTGGGGCCGAAGATCGCGCTGCCGACGCGCACGAGGGTTGCGCCTTCGGCAATCGCCGCCTCGAGATCGTCCGTCATGCCCATCGACAGCGTGTCGAGTCGCAGACCCTCCGCGCGACAGCGCTCGAAGCACTCGCGCGCGATTCCGAACTGCGCGCGCTGCCGTGACGGCTCGACGCCGGGCTCGGCGATGCCCATGAATCCGCGCAGTCGGAGGTTCGGCATCGCCGCAACGGCGTGCGCGAGCTGGGACGCTGACGCCGGGGAAACCCCGCTCTTGCTCGTCTCCCCGCTGATATTGATCTGAATGCACACCTGGAGTGGCTCCCGGGCTGCGGCGCGCGCGGCGGACAGTCGTTCGGCGACACGAACCCGATCAATGGTGTGCACCCATGCGAAGCGCTCGGCCACAATTCGTGTCTTGTTGCTCTGCAACGGCCCGATGAGATGCCACTCGATGTCGAGGCCCGCAACGGCCGTCATCTTGCCGAGCGCCTCCTGAACGTAGTTTTCGCCGAACATCCGCGCTCCAGCCCGGTACGCCTCGCCCACTGCGTCGGCTCCGAACGTCTTGCTGACTGCGAGCACCCGGATTGTTGCAGGATTGCGTCGCGCGGCGAGCGCCGCTTCGGCCACGCGGGCCAGAACGTCTTGCCACCCCTTCTCGGCGCGGCTCATAATCGAATGACATCGGCATTCAGCTTGGCTGGCATATGCCTTGCGTTCAGACGGAATCCGCTCAAAGCGAAAGTATAAATGGACATCACTGAGCTCCTCGCCTTCTCCGTCAAGAACAAGGCTTCGGACCTGCATCTCTCCGCGGGCCTGCCACCGATGATTCGCGTGCACGGAGACATCCGGCGCATCAATCTTCCGCCGATGGAGCACGAGGACGTCCACGCCATGGTGTACGACATCATGAGCGACGCCCAGCGAAAGGCCTACGAGGAGTCGCTCGAGTGCGATTTCTCGTTCGCGGTGCCGAATCTCGCACGGTTTCGCGTCAATGCGTTTCGCCAGGAGCGTGGCGCGGCCGCCGCGTTCCGGACGATTCCGTCGAAAGTGCTGTCGCTCGAGGACCTGAAGACCCCCAAGGTGTTCGCCGAGCTCACCACGCGACCTCGGGGGCTCATCCTGGTGACGGGCCCCACCGGATCGGGGAAGTCGACGACGCTCGCGGCGATGGTCAACCACGTGAACGAGAACGAATACGGCCACGTGCTCACGATCGAGGACCCGATCGAGTTCGTGCACGAATCCAAGAAGTGCCTCATCAACCAGCGGGAAGTCGGGCCGCACACGCTGTCGTTCGCGAACGCGCTGCGGAGCGCACTGCGCGAGGATCCCGACTACATCCTCGTGGGCGAAATGCGCGATCTCGAAACGATCCGCCTGGCGCTCACGGCGGCCGAAACCGGTCACCTCGTGTTCGGCACGCTGCACACGAGCTCGGCAGCCAAGACAGTCGACCGCATCATCGACGTCTTCCCCGCCGCTGAGAAGGACATGGTGCGCGCGATGCTTTCCGAATCGCTCGTTGCGGTGATTTCGCAGACGCTTCTCAAGACCAAGGACGGGCAGGGACGCGTTGCCGCGCACGAGATCATGATCGGCAATCCGGCGATCCGCAACCTCATCCGCGAGAACAAGGTCGCGCAGATGTATTCAGTGATCCAGACGACCCAGTCGACGGGCATGCAGACGCTCGACCAGTGCCTGACGGAGCTCGTCAAGCGCAACCTCATCAATGTGGCCGAAGCGCGCAACCGGGCGGTCAACAAAGACCTGTTCATGTCATAAGCACGTCCGATCCGCTGCCGCGCGGCAAAAGCGCGCGCACCCGGCTCGTCGTTGAAGGCATCCGATGGAACGAGAACGCGCCACAAAATTCATTCACGAGCTCCTCGACCTTCTGGTGAAGCAGAAGGGTTCGGATCTCTTCGTCACCTCGGGCTTTCCTCCGGCGCTCAAGATCGACGGCAAGATATCGCCGGTGTCCAAGACCGACCTCTCGCCCCAGCACACCATCGAGCTCGTGCGCAGCGTGATGAACGACAAGCAGGCCTCCGAGTTCGAGGCGACGCGGGAATGCAACTTCGCGATCGCCCCTCCGGGCATCGGGCGCTTCCGCGTCAACGCATTCGTGCAGCAGGGCCGCGTCGGCATGGTGCTGCGCACGATCACCACCACGATTCCGACGTTCGACGACCTGGGGCTGCCGACGGTGTTGAAGGACGTCATCATGTCCAAGCGCGGCATCATGCTCTTCATCGGCGCGACAGGGTGCGGCAAGTCGACGTCCATGGCCTCGCTCATCGGCTATCGCAACGAGCACAGCCACGGCCACATCGTGACGATCGAGGACCCCATCGAGTTCGTGCACGATCACCACAACTGCATCGTCACCCAGCGCGAGGTCGGCGTCGACACGGATTCGTGGGAGATCGCGCTCAAGAACACCTTGCGTCAGGCGCCGGATGTGATTCTGATCGGCGAGGTCCGCGAGCGCGAGACGATGGACTACGCGATTTCGTTCGCTGAAACCGGGCACCTCTGCCTCGCAACGCTGCACGCGAACAGCACCAACCAGGCGCTCGATCGCATCATCAACTTCTTCCCCGAGGAGCGCCGGGCGCAGCTTCTCATGGACCTTTCGCTCAACATCCGCGCCTTCGTCGCACAGCGTCTCATCCCTCGGCGCGATGGCCGCGGCCGCGTGCCTGCCGTCGAGATCATGCTCAACTCGCCCCTGGTGTCGGATCTCGTGTTCAAGGGTGACATCTACGGCATCAAGGAGATCATGAAGAAGTCGCGGGAGCTCGGGATGCAGACGTTCGACCAGTCGCTCTTCGATCTGTACGAGGCAGGGCTCATCAGCTACGAGGATGCCTTGCGCAACGCCGACTCGCTCAACGATCTTCGGCTCGACATCAAGCTCCACGGCAAGGAATCGAAGAACCGCAACGTGTTCTCCGGGCTCGGCGGTCTGGACATCATCCCCGAAGCGAGCGGCACCACCAACTTCATGTAGACGGCTGGGGGCGTATCCCGTCGTCATCCAGCGCGCGAGGGGTGGCCGGCTCCGCCGAGACGTCCGCTCGCTGTGCTAGATTGCTCGCCGACATGGCTCCGGCAAAGACGCCCCATCCGACCGCGCTCACGTTGCATCAGCAATCGCGCGTGCTCGAGATCACGTTCGACGACGGCCGCACCTTCAGGCTTCCGTACGAGTTCCTGCGCGTGTACTCGCCGTCGGCCGAAGTCCGCGGCCATGGTCCCGGCCAGGAGACGCTCCAGGTTGGCAAGCGCGACGTGACGATCACGGAAATCGAGGCGGTCGGGCACTACGCAGTTCGCCCGAAGTTTTCCGATGCGCACGAGTCGGGCATCTATGCGTGGGACTACCTGTATGAGCTCGGTGCGAAGCAGAAGGAGCTCTGGGAACGGTATCTGAAGCGGCTCGCCGAGGCCGGAGCAAGCCGTGGCAGCTGACACCGACGTCCCTTCGATGAGCGATTCCACTCACTTCGGATTCGAGCAGGTCTCCACTGACGAGAAGCGCAGACGCGTGCAGGGCGTTTTCGACTCGGTCGCGAGCAGGTACGACCTGATGAACGATCTCATGTCGGCAGGCCTGCATCGCTTCTGGAAGCGCTTCGCAGTGGAGGCGGCCATGGTGCGCCCCGGCTACCGCGTGCTCGATCTTGCCGGGGGAACCGGCGATCTCGCGCGCCTCTTCGCGGACGCGGTGGGCCCCAAAGGCATGGTCCTTCTCACCGACATCAATGGTTCGATGCTCGGGGCGGGGCGCGACAAGCTGCTCGACGCCGGCTACACCATTCCCGCCGTGCAGTGCGATGCCGAGCTCCTGCCGTTTCCAAGCCGCGCGTTCGACTGCGTGAGCATCGGCTTCGGCTTGCGCAACGTCGCGCAGAAAGAAGCGGCGCTACGCGAAATGGCGCGTATGCTGAGGCCCGGCGGAACGGCAGTCGTGCTCGAGTTCTCCCAAGTGTGGGCGCCGTTGCGTCCGGCCTACGACTGGTATAGCTTCAACGTGCTGCCCCGACTGGGGGCGCTCGTGACCGGCGATGCCGCGAGCTATCGGTATCTGGCGGAGTCCATCCGCATGCATCCGGACCAGGCGACGCTGAAGTCGATGATGGAACAAGCAGGGTTCGACAGGGTCGAAGTCACTAACCTCATGGCCGGCGTGGTGGCATTGCACGTCGGGCGGGTTTTTTAGCGGTATCGGTTTCCAGGGAGACACTGTGCGACGCTCAGGACTAATGGCTTTGATGGCAGTTCTCACTGCGGTGACTTTGCTGGCGGATGATGCAGACGCGCGGCGTCTCGGTGGTGGGCGCAGCATCGGCTCGCAGCGGCAAAGCGTCGCGCCCTCCGCGGCGGCGCCTGGTGCGGCCGCCAACCCGGTGATGCCTGGCGGCTCTTCGGCCCTGGCTCCTCGTGCTGCTCCGGCTGCACCCGCGGCAGCGGCGGTGCCCCCGCGCAGCGGCATGTCACGCTGGCTCGGACCGATTGCCGGCATTGCCGCGGGCCTCGGCATCGCGGCGCTGCTCTCGCACTTCGGACTGTCCGAAGGCTTCGGCAACCTGCTGCTGATCGCGCTTCTGGTGATCGGTGTGTTCCTGATCGTCCGTCTCGTCTTCAGGCGAAAGACAGGTCCGCTGCAATATGCAACCGCCACACCCACACCAGGTAACACGTGGTCGTCGCAGAGCGCGCCCGCCCGCAGCGAACGCGTTGAGCCAGTGTTCGGCTCGTCCGCCCCCCCGGCTGAGACGCCCCGCGTGCCGGCTGGCTTCGACAGGGAAGGCTTCCTGCGCCAGGCGCGCACCCAATTCAAGACCCTGCAGGCGGCGTGGGACACCGGCGATCGGAGGGTGCTCGCGGACGTCACGACACCCGAGATGTTCGAAGAGATCAATCGCGATCTCGCGACCCGCGGCGCGCACCAGCCCACCGACGTTGTGCGGGTCGACGCCGACCTCCTCGAGGTTGCGACGGAAAACACGCAGCACTGGGCCAGCGTGCGCTTCAGCGGGCTGTTGCGCGAGGACGGCATCGACACGCCGAAACCGTTCGACGAAACGTGGAATCTCGTCAAGCCGGTGGACGGCTCTTCGGGGTGGCTGCTCGCAGGCATTCAGCAAAACGAACCCGCCGTCGTGCACTGAACGACGTACCCGCGCAGGTGTAGCCAGGCTCGATGCTCGACCCGACGACGGGGTTCGCGAACGATGTGCTGGAGCGCGAGTCATGGGCGCGCCAGCGTCTCGCACAGCATTCCGGGCAGACCTTCGTCGTGGTGGCGACGCCGATCATCGCGCCGTATCGCATCGACGCCACCGGGTTGCTCGAGCCGTATGCGCTCGCCGATGGCCCCGCTGATCTTCGTCTGACCGTGCAGCCCTGGTCCGTGCCGGGGCTGCTGGCCGACCCGTCGCGCTGGGACAGCGTGGTGCGAAGCGAAGGCGATCCCGCGCTTGCGTCCACCTTGCGTGAGCTGGCGCAGACGGCACCCCTGTGGATCGAGCAGTTCCTGGGCCGCTGGTTGGGGCCTATTGCAGGGCAGCGGCTCGCCGATACGGCCCGGCACACGCTGGCTCTGCCGCAACAGGTCGTCGAGCGGCTGAGCAGCAGCGTCGCGAGCTATCTGTCAGACCAGATGAGCCTCGTGGCGCGCGGCGACGAGGCGCGCGCGTTCGCCGACGAGGTCACCCGGGTTGCGCAGCGCACCGTTGATCTCGAAGTGCGTCTCGAGGGCATCGCTTCGCGGCTGAAACCCGGCATCGGTTGACGGGCAACCGCCGGGGCGCTTTCAGCAGCATCCCTTAGAATCGGCGGATGCGCCTAGCCCGGCTCGCCCGCATCTTACTGGTCGCGCTGCGATTCGGTCTCGACGAGTTCCTGCTCGGTCACGAGCGATTCCGCGCGGTTCGGCCTCTCGCGCGTTTCCTGCGTTTCGGCCGGGACTTCACGACGCCACGCGCCGTTCGCCTGAGACTCGCACTCGAGGCGCTGGGGCCGATCTTCGTCAAGTTCGGCCAGATGCTCTCGACGCGGCGCGATCTCATGCCGCCGGATATCGCCGACGAGCTCGCGCATCTTCAGGACCGCGTGCCGCCCTTTGCGTCCGCCACGGTCGTTGCCATTCTCGAGCGCAACTACGGACGCGATGTCGACGCCGTGTTCCGCAACTTCGATCGCACGCCGGTGGCGAGCGCCTCGGTGGCGCAGGTGCATTTCGCCGAGCTTCCGAACGGGAAGGAAGTGGCGGTCAAGGTTCTACGGCCGGAGATCAAGACCGTCATCGACAAGGATCTCGCGTTGATGCTGTCTGCGGCGCGGCTCGTCGAGAAGCTGTGGTCCGACGGCAAGCGGCTCAGGCCGCGCGCGGTGGTAGCCGAGTTCGAGCGATCGCTCCATGATGAGCTCGACCTCACGCGCGAGGCCGCGAACTGCTCGCAGTTGCGGCACAACTTCATGAACTCACCGCTCCTGCAGATTCCCGAGGTGCATTGGGAATACTGCACCAGCGAGGTGATGGTGATGGAGCGCATGTCGGGGATTCCGATCGGCCAGATCGAGCGGCTGCGCGAGTCGGGCATCGATACCCGGCGCCTTGCGCGTGCCGGGGTCGAGCTCTTCTTCACCCAGGTCTTTCGCGATGCCTTCTTCCATGCGGACATGCACCCCGGAAACATCTTCGTGGCCGTGGACCCTGCGAACTTCGGCAAGTACATCGCGCTCGATTTCGGCATCGTGGGTACGCTGTCGCCGCGCGATCAAAGCTACCTGGCCCAGAACTTCGTCGCATTCTTCCGACGCGACTATCACCGCGTGGCGACGGCCCACATCGAATCAGGATGGGTGCCGCCGGAGACGAGAGTCGACGAGCTCGAGGCCGAGATCCGGGTGGTGTGCGAGCCGATCTTCGATCAGCCGCTCAAGGACATCTCCCTCGGCAAGCTTCTCATGCAGTTGTTTCGGGCATCGCGACGGTTCAATGTGGAGATCCAGCCGCAGCTCGTGCTCCTGCAGAAGACTCTGCTGCACATCGAGGGCCTTGGGCGTCACCTCGATCCCGATCTCGATCTGTGGGACACGGCCAAGCCGTTTCTGGAGCGCTGGATGCGCGAGCAGATGGGATGGCGCGGGTTGAAGCAGCGACTGCTATCGGAGGCGCCCTACCTGGTTCACCACCTGCCGGAGCTCCCACGGCTCCTGCATCAGCGATTGCTCACCGCGCCTGCCGAGATGGAACGGCGCTTCGACGAGCTCACGCAAACCGGGCGCGCGCGTAATCGCCTCCTTGCAGTGATCGCGGTCCTGCTCGCAGCCACGGTGCTGCTCCTGACGCTGCAGATCACCGGCTGAGGGTCAGGCCACCGATCGTGAGGCGGTGCGCGGTGCATTGCCGCCACGGACGGCCTCGTCCCGTTGGCCGCTGCGCATGCCGGCCAGCGGCGCGCGCCGCAGAAAGCGATTGCTCTCGCCGAGAATCAAGTGCACCAGATCCTCGAGCGCGGGCTCACCGACCGCGTTACCCGCGAAATCAAGACTCACCGTCTCGAAGCGATCGACGTTGCGCAAGGTGACCTCGACCCGCTGCGCACGGTAATCGGGCTCGAAGCGGATGCACGAGGTGATCTCGGGCGCGACAGTGAAGCTGCCCTGCTTGGCCCGGCGATGCTCGTCCTGCTCCACGACGTAACGAAACTGCAAGGCAGCGCAGCGCAACCGATCCTCCATGGCCGGCGCCATGGCCGGCTGCACCTTCATCACGACTGGCGCATCGATGCTCAATCGATAGAAGAGCTCGAAATGGTCGAGAAGCTCCATGCCCGCGACCGGCCGTCGACGATACGAGATGAACCCCTTGTCATACCGGGGCGCGGTGATCGACAGGACGCCCAGCAGCTTGAACGTGTGCTGCACGCGCGGCCGGATCACCTCGAGATGTCGCAGAGCCTCCTCCAGCCACCGGAATGCATTCCACAGGGCGCGATCCATCTCCCGCAGGATCTCTTCGACGGGTCGATGCGCTTCGCCCTCCGTCTTGCGCGCCGCGGCGGACTGCTGGCGTAGCTGCTCGAGCAGGCTGGCTGACTTGAGATCGGTGGCCATCGGCGGGTTGGGCATCAGAGCCATGGGGGAGGCGAACACGTGCGGCATTGTGGTTCCTGCGCACCGACGAAAACAAGCGGGAGCGGCACCGCCTTGCGGCCTAAGCCGAACAGCCGAATTGTCCGCGACAATGTGTACCTCAGCTCAATGTGTCCCGCCACACGCCACGCTGCTCCACGAACTCACGAGGCGTTGCCAGGCAGGATCCTCCGAGCACGAGCCCGCAACCAGCTACTGGCGAGTCCCTTGCGCTCGACAATGCTAGGTTTAACGTCGGGCGCGCCGAAATCTTTACCCCTCGAGCATCACTTGCTGCATCGGTTCACGAGAGCGTGGGATGCGGGGACACCTGACGGCGTTGCGGGCCGAGCCGTGGCAGCAACGATCCCGTCACCATGCCAACGATGCCCCACAGCAATCCCACGAGCTGCGGTGGCATGAGGCCCTCCGGGTTGAGTGCCTCGGAGAGGATCCACGACAGTGCGCCGAGCGCAATCGACATCATCGCCCCCTGCGTGCTGGCGCGTCGCCAGGCGATGCCGAACGCGAGCGGCACGAACGCGGTCACGAGCGTCACCTTGTACGCGTTCTCGACCATCCTGAAGATGTTGGCGTCCGAATTGAGCGCGAACCCGAGTACCACGGCCGCAAAGCCGATCACGACGGCGCGCATGGCCAGCAAAAACTGCCGGTCGTTCCAGTGCCCGACGGTGCCGCGCAGGATGTTCTCGGTGAACATGACCGAGGGCGCGAGCAGGGCGCCCGACGCCGTCGACATGATCGCCGACAGGAGCGCGCCGAAGAACATCACCTGCGCGAAGAGCGGCATGTGGCCGAGCACCAGGGCGGGGAGGATCTGCTGAGGGTTCTCCTGCAGCAGGCGCCCGGTCGTCTGCGGATCGACCAGCGACGCGGCGTACGCAAGGTACATCGGCACGAAAGCGAAGCAGAAATACATCACGCCGCCGAGGATCGCGCCCGTGCGCGCCGTTTGGACAGTCTTCGCGCTGGTCACGCGCTGAAACACGTCCTGCTGCGGAATCGAGCCGAGCATCATCGTGATCCACGCACCGAAGAACCACAGCACGTCCTTGGCTTCGGCGCGGGGCCAGAACTCGAACTTGCCCGCCTGCGCGGCACTGGCGATCACCCGGTCGACGCCGCCGGCCATGCCGGTCGCCACGAATGCGATGTAGAGCATTCCCAGCACGATGAGAATCATCTGGAAAAAATCCGTGAGCGCGACCGACCACATGCCGCCAAACAGGGTGTAGACGACCACGATGGCGGTACCGAGCAGCATGCCCTGGGTGAGCGTGACGCTGCCTGCGGAGAGGACATTGAGGACGAGCCCCAGTGCGATCACCTGCGCCGATGTCCAGCCGAGGTACGAGGCCACGATCGCGAGGCTCGCCACCACCTCGACGGCCCGGCCATAACGTTGCCGGTAGTAGTCGCCGATGGTCAGCAGGTTCATGCGGTAGAACGCCCCGGCAAAGAAAACGCCGACGAGAATCAGACAGAAGCTCGAGCCGAACGGGTCCGAAACGACCCCCTTGAGATTGTCCTTGAGGAAGGTGCCGGAGATGCCGAGCACCGTCTCCGAGCCGAACCAGGTGGCGAAGACCGTCGCCACTGTGATGTACAGCGGGAGGCTTCGTCCCGCGACGGCATAGTCCTTGGAGTTGCGAACGCGTGTCGCAGCATAGAGGCCGATGCCGATCGTCACCATGAGATAGAGGATCACGAACGCTGCAAGTCCGGTGTGCATCGGGTTTCCTTCGGATCGCGGAGAGGCAAATATAGCGGAATCGTCGCCGCCGAAGCGACGGCAAAGGCGCTGCGCTCCTCTCTCGGCCTTTCGCAGCATGCCAGCAGCTGGCGAGGCGTGCGATCATCCCGCGTATGCCCGACACCGAGCTGCGGATCGCACCGCTGACGCCTTCCCTGCGCGATGACTACCTGCGCTTCTTCGACCATGAGCGGGGGGTGGCCTTTGCCGACAATGCGGAGTGGGCCAAGTGCTACTGCCACTACTACCACGTGCCGAAGGCGATCGATTTCTCGACCTTCGACGCCACGGCCAACCGCATCGCCATGTCGGCGCGGATCGAAGTCGGCGAGATGGAAGGTTATCTTGCGTACGCCGGTCAAGATGTGGTCGGCTGGGTCAACGCACAACCCCTGCACAAGCTGCCTCACTGCTGGGCACGCCTGGGCGTCGAGCCGCCGGCCTCCGAGCTGCCGCTTGCGGAGCTCGCCGCGATCGTCTGCTTCGTCATCGCTCCGTCGTGGCGTCGGCGCGGGGTCGCGCGAGCCCTTCTGGAAGGGACACTGGCATCGATGGCGGCGCGCGGCATCCGGCGCGTGTACGCCTTTCCATTCCGCGTCGACGCGAACGACCACGCACCCACGGCGCACTATCACGGGCCCGAAGCGCTCTTTCGCCAATGTGACTTTCGCGAGCTCGCCGAGACCGCGACCCTGCGGCTCCTCTACCGTGACCTCGCGCCACCCGCATGACGCCCTCGCTCATCGGACGTACGCCGATGATCGCAAGCGGGCATCGCACCGTCCTGCCGCACTACATGGCCGCGGTTTACGGCCTTGCCATCGTCTACGCGAGCCTGCAGCCGTTCGGACCCTGGATCGCGCCTCCACGCGGCACGCCATTCTTCCTGTTCGCTGCCGGCCCCCTGCGGTTCACGAGATATGACATCGCCGCGAACGTCCTCGCGTATGTTCCGCTCGGGCTCTTCCTGGCCTTGGTTCCGCGCGTCATCCACCCGTGGGGACGCTTCTCGCTCGGCCTTGCGGGCGGCGCTGCACTGTCGCTCGCCATGGAAAGCCTGCAGATGCTGCTGCCGCCGCGCGATGCGTCCATTCTGGATCTCATGAGCAACACCGTCGGTGCCGCCTTCGGTGGCGCGTTCGGTGTGATGTTCGCAAGCTCCACGGTGGCCAGAAAACGCGTCTCGCACGCACGACACCGCATCTTTCTGGGCGGCAAGACGGGCGATGTCGGCCTCGCGCTGCTGACCGTGTGGCTCGCGGTGCAGGTGAACCCCGGCATCCCCTTGTTCTCGGCCATGTTCGATCCGGCCATCGAGCTTCCCGCGCTGCCTGGCGTGAACGCGGCGGGCATGCGCGCGGACACGGCGGCCGCGCTGGTCGAAGCAGCGCACAGCGGGCTTCAGCTTCTCGGTGTCGGCCTTTTTCTGGCGCTACTCTTGCGGCAGCGTCGATTCGTCGGCATGGCTTTGCTTCTGCTCATCGCGGGCGCCGCGCTCGTGAAAAGCATCGCAGCGGCCTTGCTGCTTCATCCCGTGGTCTTCGAGCGCTGGCTGCGTCCCGGTGCGGCCACGGGCGTTGCGGTCGGTACGCTCCTACTGATGGTCGCCGTGTGGCTACCGCGTCCGGCACAGGTCGCCCTGGCCACGGTTGCCTTGCTGGCCTCGCTCCTGGCCACTCTGTTTGCGCCGGAGCTCATATTCACGCGAGCCCCGCTCGCGCTCTTCAACGCGTCGTATGGGCATCTCCTCAACTTCAACGGGCTGACGCATACCGTCCTGTTGTTGTGGCCGCTCGCCGCAAGCGTGTTCCTGTTCACCCTCGCCGGTCGTCCGCGCTGGGGCGATCCCGCCTGACGCGCGCGTTCGCTATAATCTGACGCGTTGTGCCGCCAAGGTGTTCGCGCGCTTCGCGCCGACATGGCTCTCCCTGCGGCGGCCTCTCGGCCACCTCCCATGAGTTATTACCAGCGTCACGTATTCTTCTGCTGCAACCAGCGCGAAGCCCCTGAAGCGTGCTGCGCGAACTCGGGCGCCGTCGAGATGCATCAGTACGCGAAAGGACGCATCAAGGCACTCGGCCTCGCCGGCAAGGGCAATGTGCGGATGAACCGTGCCGGATGCCTCGACCGCTGCTCGGAAGGACCCGTGCTCGTCGTCTATCCCGATGCGGTCTGGTACACCTACGTAGATCGCACGGACATCGACGAGATCATCGATGGCCACATCGTCGGCGGTGCGATCGTCGAGAGGCTGCGCATTTGACGCCGAAGACGACGGAGCGCTTCACCATCGCCGGCCCGGCCGGAAAGCTCGAGATCGCCATCAATGCTCCGCCCGAGCATCCGCGCGGCGTGGCGATGATTGCGCACCCGCATCCCCAGCAGGGCGGCACGCTCGACAACAAGGTCGCGCAAACACTTGCCAAGACATTCCACGCGCTCGGGTACGCCAGCGTGCGGCTGAATTTTCGCGGCGTCGGCGCTTCCGAAGGCATGTTCGACGAGGGCAATGGCGAGACCGATGACGTGCTTGCCGCGTTGAGCTACGCGCAATCGCGATTCTCCCAAGCTGGCCGGCCCCTTTCGGTCGTGCTCGCGGGCTTTTCCTTCGGGTCCTTCGTGCAATCGCGCGTCGCGCGGCAGGTGCAGGCCGAGCGCCTGGTGCTGGTGGGGCCGGCGGTCTCGCGCTTCGCCACCGACGCGGTTCCGGAGAACACAATCGTCATCCAGGGCGAGGAGGACGACGTGGTCGCGCTGGCGGATGTGCTCGCCTGGGCGCGCCCGCAGCAGCTGCCGGTGATCGTGTTTCCCGGCGGCAGCCATTTCTTTCACGGACGTTTGCCGCAGCTCCAGCGGGTCATCACCGACATGTGGCCCGCGCGCAGTGTCGAACGAAGCCCGTGATGGGCGCGAGCCCGGCCACTGCGGGCGCACCGCCGGCTTCGCGCGTCGCGTCACCGCCTGACCGTTCGCATGCGCGCCCGGTGGCCGCGACCGACGTCGTGCTGCGCGTTCGCGGTCTGCGCAAATCGTACGGCGACAACGAGGTCGTGCGCGGCCTCGACTTCGAGATCCGGAGGGGCGAATGCTTCGGCCTCCTCGGTCCCAACGGTGCGGGCAAAACGACCACGCTGCGATGCTGCCTCGGGCTCATCGCGCCCAACGCAGGCGAGATCGAGCTCGTCGGCGAGGCCGTGCCGCAAGCTGCGCGGCAGGCCCGCATGCGCGTGGGCATCGTTCCACAAATGGACAATCTCGACCCGGACTTCACGGTCATCGAGAACCTGCGCATCTATGGGAGTTACTTCGGCCTGCCGCGCGAGGTTCTGAGCGCGCGCATTCCCAGGCTGCTCGAGCTTGCCGGACTTACGAACAAGGGGAGCGCCGGCATTCGCACGCTCTCAGGCGGCATGAAGCGTCGGCTCACGCTTGCCCGTGCGCTGATCAACGACCCCGACCTACTGATCCTGGACGAGCCGACCACCGGTCTCGACCCGCAGGCGCGACACCTCATCTGGGACGGGCTGCGCCAACTGCTGAGCCAGGGCAAGACAATCCTCTTGACGACGCACTTCATGGACGAGGCGGAACGGCTTGCGACGCGCCTCGCTGTCATCGATCACGGCACGATGATCGCGTCCGATACACCGCGTGCGCTCCTGAATGCACACGTCGAGCCTGAGGTCGTCGAAGTGTACGGTGACGACGCGCGTCAGTGGGCCCAGGCACAGGGCCGCACGCTTGCAATGCGTCTCGAGGTCGCGGGCGAGACAGCGTTTTGCTACACGCGTGACCCCAAGCCGCTGCTCGAGGCGCTGGCCAATGCGCGCGACGTGCGCTACCTGCACCGACCGGCGAACCTCGAAGACCTGTTCATCAAACTCACCGGGCGCGACCTTCGCGATTGACCCGCGCTTCGCAACGTCGCGTTGACGGGCGCCCCTGCGCAACGAAACGGATCGAACACGTGAGTACTGACCTGAGCCAAGCCCGGGGGACTGCATGACCACCGCGAGCGTGATGCGATTGCCCGATCTGTCGCTGCGCTGGGCTCCGGTCTGGCGCCGCAATCTTCTCGTCTGGCGCAAGCTCGCGATTGCGAGCGTGCTGGGCAACATCGCCGATCCCCTGCTCTACATGCTGGCCCTCGGGTTCGGCATCGGTGCCTACGTGCCGCAGATGGATGGCATGCCGTACATCGCCTTCATCGGCACCGGGATGGTGTGTCAAAGCGCGATGTTCACCGCGAGTTTCGAGGGCATGTATTCGGCGTTCTCCCGCATGTTCATACAACGCACATGGGATGCGATCATCAACGCCCCGATCTCCCTCGACGACGTCGTGTTTGCGGAGTGGATCTGGTGTGGAACGAAGGCGGTGATCTCCTCCACCGCGATCCTTGCGGTGATCACCGCACTGGGCTATGCCCATACGTGGCATGCACTCTGGATGCTGCCACTTGGATTCCTCATCGGCCTGGGCTTCGGAAGCTTCGGGCTCATCATGACGGCGCTCGCTCAGGGTTACGACTTCTTCACGTACTTCTTCACGCTCGTGCTGACTCCGACGTTGCTACTGTCCGGGGTCTACTTTCCCGTCGCGCAGATGCCCGCGCCGCTGCAGGTCATCGCATCCCTGCTGCCACTGAAGCATGCGATCGACATTGCGCGACCGTTGCTCGCGGGCCATCTGCCCGCCGGCCTTGTCATCCATCTGGCGGTGCTCGTCGCCTATGCCTGCGGCGGATTCTTCGTCGCCCTGGTGCTGACGCGCAGGCGACTGCTGAAGTGACAGGTTTCCAACCTATCAGCGCGTTTCTGTCCGGATGCCGGTCCGAGCCGCCGTTCCAGCGATGACTGAACGTTTCTTCGCTCCCTGTCCACGCGGACTCGAGCCCTCCCTTGCTGCCGAGCTCGAGCTTCTGCAGGCGCAACACGTCGCCGCGGTCGATGGCGGGGTGAGCTTCTCCGGTCCTCTCGACCTCGCGTACACCACGAACCTGCAATCGCGCCTCGCAAGCCGCGTGCTGTGGCAGGTGGCGCACGGCGCCTATCGCGACGAGGATGATCTGTACGAGCTCGTGCAAAAAGTCCGCTGGCCCGAGCTCTTCCGCGCCGACCGCACGCTGCGCGTCGACGTGTCGGCCACGCGCTCCCCCTTGCACAGCCTGGAGTTCGCGACGCTCAAGGTCAAGGATGCGGTGTGTGACCTGTTTCGTGAAAACGGCGGCACGCGGCCATCCGTCGACAAGCAGCGCCCGGACGTGCGCGTGCATGTCTTCCTGGCCGGGCGCGAGGCCACGATCTATCTCGACACTTCGGGCGACCCGCTGTTCAAGCGCGGTTATCGTCGCGCGAGCGACGGCGCACCCCTTCGCGAGAACCTGGCGGCAGGGCTCCTGGCGCTCTCCAGCTGGCAACCGGGCACCCCGCTTCTGGATCCGATGTGCGGCAGCGGCACCATCCTCATCGAGGCGGCGATGATCGCGGCGCGTCGCGCGCCCGGGCTGGCTCGCACCTTCGGGTTCCAGAAGCTCGCATGGTTCGACGGTCCGACATGGCAACGTGTGCGCCAGCATGCGCGCGACGCCGTGCTGGCCGATCCTTCGACCCTGGGTCTCTTTGGCAGCGACCATGACGCGCGTGCCATCGAGCAGACGCGACAGCAGGCTGCGCAAGCGGGCGTCGCGAACTGGTTGCAGGTCGAACAGGCCGACGTGCTGCGGCGCCCCGCGCCGGCCGCAACCGGCACGCTGCTCACCAATCCGCCGTATGGCGTCAGGCTCGACGACGAGACACGGCTGGCCGCGTTCTACCCGCAACTCGGAGATGCGTTGAAGCAGCACTTCTCCGGGTGGACGGCGTGGATCATGAGCGGTGATATGCGGTTGCCGAAGCTGATCGGCCTCAAACCGTCGGCACGCAAGCCGCTCTACAACGGCGCGATCGAGTGTCGACTCTTCCGCTTCGACATGGTGGCGGGACGTCCCGCGCGTCGCAGTGCGCCGGCGGTAAATTGATGGCCGCGCACCGTCGCCCGGTCAGCAGACGGCCTGAGCCGAATGGTAAAATCGAGCCCGAAAATCGACATTGCCGGATACCGCCATGATGCTGCCTGCGCGCCACTATCAATCGGACATCACGAAATTCATCAGGGAACTCAAGGCCGACGAGCCCGAGCTCGACCGCGACCAGCAGAACGGCCGCGCCATCTGGTGGGACAAGGTGCCTCAGGACCTCGCCGAACGCCTCCGCATGGATCAGGGCCGCGTGCAACAGCAGGCCTACGTGTATCAGACCAGCACCAAGTGACACGCATCAGCCTTTGATGCGCTGCGTCCCAGCGCGGTGAGCCGACCAGGAGCGCGCGCGCCGCGCGGGCCCGTGGCAGCATCGCCTGGCCGCACCTGGCCGCTGTTTCTCGCCATTCTCGGACTCGTCGCGGCGCTTGCCGGAGTCGAGCTCTACGCTCTGTGGACGCGCGGCCGGGCCCAGGCACCCCCGGCGCCGAGCGTGGCTGGGGTTGCGATACCGCAAGCCGACATTCCCGCCGGTATCATCGGCGACATCAATTCACCGTATGGCGGGATTCGCCGAAGCGCGCAGGTTGCGCTTTTCGGGTGGGCGCTCGACCACGCGGGAATCGAGGCCATCGAGGTCCACATCGACGGCCATGTGTACGCCGCCCGCTATGGCATCGCCCGCACGGATGTTCTCGAGGCGCGGCCGGGGTATCCCGATAGCGCGCGCGGTGGCTACGAATGGTCTGCCGATCTCTCGGCGTTGGGTGCGCCGACGAACGCCGACCAGCGAACGATCGAAGTCGTAGCGGTCGCTCGCGACGGCCGGCGACGCGTGATCGGCACCCGCGAGCTCATCGAGCCCGCTGCGTTGGCGCGTTTCACCGACACGGCCACGACGCGCCGCACGGACGCGGCGCCGTTCTACATCCTGCCCGCCCTCTCGGCCATCGGCTTGCGCGGAGCGTACGAGCTCGACACCTGGTACGCCGCATACGCTTCGTCGACGGTGCGCACGGGCATGCGCGTGCCGATCCTGTATCTGCGCACCACGCGTGGTGCCGCGAAGGACTTCGTATTCGATCCTGACTGGGATATCGAGCGTCGCTGCGGCGAACGCAGGATCGCGGAGGACTCGCTCGGCGCAACCATCGCCCATGCCGTCGAGCATCATCTGCCCGTGCTCTTCACCTTGAACGGCGGAGTATGGGCGGATGCGTCGTGCGACGTGCCGCAATGGGACGTCAACGATCACCTCGAGCAGGACGTCGCGAACTGTCAGTGGAACGAGAAGAACGCGGTGATGCCCGATGACTATCTCAAGCATCTGCCGGGTTCGCAGGATGCTCCGGAGCTTGCGCGCTCGCTGACGTTCAACGTGTATGCGCGTGAGGTCCGTCACTACAAGCGGCGCAACCTGCAGCAGGCAGGCGCGATGATCGCGAGTTTCGCGCGCGAGCACCCGGACCTCTTCATCGGGGTCAACCTCGATCCGGACACGTACATCAATCCGTTCTTCGAAGGCTCGCAGTGGTATGACTACAACCCGGGAACGCTGCGCCAGTTTCGCGAATGGCTCTCCGGCACCGGGCCTTACACGGGTCGTACGGACAAAGACGTTCCGGACCTTTCGCGGTACCGGCGCCCGAAACCCCTCACGCTGACCGAGGCCGGTCGCCTTGCGGGCAGAGCCTTCGCAAACTGGAACGAGGTCGATCCCCCGCGCGCCTTTCCGCGCGAGCCCACCGCCGGACGGCCGGCGTATTGGGACGATCCGTGGACGCGAGAGTGGGAAACATTCCGCCGCCATCTGGTCGACCTGCACTACGACGAGCTTTCGCAGTGGCTGGCGACGTCAGGCATTCCAGCGGCGCGTATCTGGTCGTCGCAAGGCTTCATGGCGCCGCATGCGAATGCGCGTCCGTTTGCCGTGCGCATCACGAGCCCGATGAAGAACTACGACACCGGCGGCATGAGCATCGAAGGATCGATTCCCATCGCCGGCCACCTGGGTGCGATCCTCTACGGTGCGTCGGCACAGAACAACATCTCGATGGAAACCCCGGCGTCGCTCTTCGCAACGTTTCGATACATGGATCCAGGATGGGCCGTCGTCGAAATCAACACGGCCGACCTGCGCAACCCGACGGCCGAGCCCACGTATGCCGCGGGCTATCGAAGCCTGCGGGATGTCTTCAACTACGGCGGACGCTTCGTCTCGCCCATGGCCTGGAATGGCTCCAATGGCAAGTACGTCGGCAAGCCGGGATACGTGACGTTCACGGCGTGGCGGCACACACCATTCGAGGACGCTGCACGGGACTTCATGCTGTCGCACGCGAATGTGCCGGTCGGCGCCCGCCTGTGGACTTTCGGCACGCCGCGGCACGTGGACAGCGATGGCTGGACGGCATCGCGCGGAACTGTGCTGCCGCAGGGCGGCGCGCTCACGATCGTCCCGGATGACGGTCACATCACGCTCGTCTCGCCGCCCGAGATCATGTTCGACCCCGCGCGATTCCGGCATGTACTCCTCGGGATCGACGACGCTGCGCCGCTGCTGCAGGCGCGGATCTCGGCGCGCGCAAATCCAACCGCGCCCTGGCGCGAGATCCCGACACGTGCGGCGGGCTGGAGGATGACGAGCGGAGGGTTGGCGATTCCGCTGCCCGAGGGCCGATCGGGGGTACCGTTCGATCAGCTGCGCATCGAGCTCACGTTCGCGACATCGGCCGAAGTGCGACTGGCGCGTGTGGCGCTGTGGCCCCGCTCGTAAAGCTGCGGCGCCAATAACGAGGGCGCGAGAGCACCGAGGCGCTGTTCCGTCCGTGACGGTGGCGGTTACGACAGCGTGAGCGGGTAAGCCGCGGGTCCGACCGCGTCAGCGCTCGTCGGGGCGCAGCTCGACAAACGCGCGATCGCGCATCTGGCGGAGCCATTCCTGGAACGACTCGTCGGATTTGCGCTGGCGCAACGCTGTGCGGGCCTGCTCGCGCTGGCGTTCGGCCGTGATGTCCTGCGTGCGCCGCTCGAGCACCTGGATAATATGCCAGCCGAACGGCGTGCGCACGGGCGCCGAAATGGCTCCGGGTTTGAGTGCGGCCATCGCGTTCTCGAAGTCCGGCACGGTGTCTCCCGGAGAGATCCAGCCGAGGTCACCCCCCTTCGCCGACGACGAATCCTCCGAGTTGAGACGCGCGAGGTCCTCGAACTTGGCACCCGTCTCGAGCCGCTCGCGGATGCGCTCGAGGCGCGCCTTGGCTTCAGCTTCGGACGTGGTCTCGTTGACCTTGATGAGCATGTGGCGGGCGTGTGTTTGCTCGACCACCGTGGGTTGATTGCGGCTGCGCGTCTCGAGGAGCTTCACGATGTGAAAGCCGCTCGCCGAGCGCAGCACCGGCGACACCTCTCCGGGCTTCATGCCACGCACCGGCCCCGCGAACACGGACGGCAACCGCGCCGGCGCGCGCCAGCCCAAATTGCCGCCCTGCAGCGCGTCCGGGGCATCGGAAAAGCTCGCCGCCACCTGGGCGAAGTCGGTTCCTTGCTGCACCTGGCGCAAGGCATCTTCGGCGCGCCGGCGTCGGGCCTCGATCTGCTCGGGGCTGCCCTGATCGGGCGCGAGGACCAGGATGTGCGAGAGGCGGTACTCGACGTCGCCGCCACTTTGCGCCGCGACCGACGCGAGGAAATTGTCGACCTCGGCATCGGTCACCTGCACGCGCTCCTCCACCTCGCGGTCGCGAAGCTTCTGCATGAGGATCTCGTTGCGCAGGTCCTCGCGATACTTGCTGTACGGTATGCCTTCACGGCCGAGCGCGTTGCGAAACTCCGCTGCGGTGAGCTTGTTCTCCTGCGCAATGCGCTCGATCGTGCGCTCGACCTGCACGTCATCCACCTTGACCCCGGTGCCCTTGGCGAATTGCAGCATGAGGCGCTCGGTGATGAGGCGCTCCGTGACCTGCTTCTCCAGCACGTCGGGCGCGGGGGGCGTGATCTTCTGGGCCTTCATCTGCTCCAGCACCACGCGCTTGTGATCGTCGATCTCATGCTGCGTGATGGCTTCGTTGTTGACGACCGCGACCACGCGATCGAGCAGAACGGCACGGGCTGGCGCGCGCTGGTCTTGCGCGCCCGTTGCCTGCGCGTAGACGAAAAGCGGGGACATGAGCACGAGCCCGAGCCCGGCTCGGCCCGGGCCTGACAAGAGTGCGCGCGCGGCGCGCAGCAGATTGGAAAGCAGCAGCATGAGCAACCTCGGTAGGGATCTCAGAATTCGGGGTAGATGTTGGCGCGATCGCGCGGCGTGCCGGTGTCGTTGCGCAGATAACCCGGCACGGTACGACGCAGAAGCTCGATCGGACTGGTGCCGATGCGCGCAAGGCCCGTGAGCTCGAGCTGCAGGTAAACCGACGTGGTGGTCGTCTGGGTGGTGGTCGTGAGACGCTGACCCACAATGCGCACGATCCAGCAGTCGACATTGTACTCGACGCCCGCGACCGCCTCCAGGGTTTTGCGGTCGATCAACGAGTAGTTCCAGCGGCCGAGGAGGGTCGTTCGGAAGCCCACCGGCCACTGGCCTGCGACGTCGAACTGCTTCAACTCGCGGTTCTGCCCCGTGAAGGGGTCTATGAACTGCCGCGCGTAGCGGTAGCTCCCGCTCAGCGCCTTGCCTGATCCGGGCGTATAGCGTGCGCTGACATCGAAGCGCTCCGAGCGCGACTGGTCGAAGTTGTACTGCATCAGACTGGCGAGCGACCACACGTCGGTCAGTCGCCCCTCGGCCAGCAGCAGCACGTCGGAGCTCGACGCCGAGCGCGGCGCCTCGCTGAGAGTCACACGCTGGCTGTCGAAATAGAAGCGCTGCCCGATGGCGAGACGAAGCCGCTCGGCCCCGCTTTCCGTGTCGATCGATCGCGATGTCAGCGCAAGGGTGAGCTGGTTCGCATCCCCGATACGATCATGCCCGAGGTAACGGTTCTCGCTGAAGAGCTGAGCGAAGTTGTAATCGTCGACGGCCGTATCGAATGCCGGAATGCGCGTCTGGTCGCGGTAGGGAATGTAGACGTAGAAGGCGCGTGGCTCCAGCGTCTGAACCACGTCGCGACCGAACAGGCGCGAGTCACGCTCGAACACGAGCCCCGCGTCCAGCGACGTGATGGGAATGGCGTAGTCGTAGATGGATTGCCCGCCGATCGCCTGATCCAGATCGTAGTGTCGCGCATGCACTCCGGCGCGCGCTTTGACGCTCCATGCCGCGCCCTGACGCGACCAGCTCGCGGTCGGATATACATACATCCGCTGTCCGGTTGGCAGTGTCGGGTTGGTGAAGCGAACGTATTCGCCGGTGCCCGCCAGCGTGAATCCTCCAAAGTCGCTCTCCCGCATGGCGGCCTGCAGCTGGGGCAGGCGGTTGTACGGCTTGCCGACCGGAGGACCATTGGGATCCTGCAGGGTCTGAAACGCCTGCTCGCGCGCAATGAACTGCCACGGGCCCCGGTTGTACACGAAGCCCCCTTCGCGGGCCAACGTCGTCTGTGCCGTGATGGCGATGCGATCGGCGAGATCGGAGAAGTAGGTGTCGTCCGAGACCTTGCTGAGGTTCCAGTACGCGGCGAGCCCTGCCGCGAGGCCGCTCAGGTTCTGGTTGTGCTTCCACGCGAGTGCGTAACGGTTGGTGCCGGTGACACGATCGTTCGCGAGGCCCTCGACATCGACTTCACCAGCCGACGTGGCGAACAGATAACGTCCCTGCGCGGCAAGCTGCACGCCACGCTTGCTCATGAGGCGGGGCGTCACGGTCGCGTCGTAGTTGGGCGCGAGGTTGAAGTAATACGGCGTGGCGAGCTCGAGACCACGCAGGCCACTCGACCCCAGGAGCGGCGCGAGAAAGCCCGATTTGCGCTCGTTCGAGAGCGGAAACGAGAGCCACGGCGTGTACGCGATCGGCGCACCGAGGAAATACACCCATGCGTGATGCGCGGTGCCCACCTTGCGTGTCTCGTCGACCTCGAGCTCGTCCATGCGGACGTACCAGTCATCGCGCGGTGCGACGCACGTGGTGTAGCTCGCGTCGCTCGCCTCGAATTGCTGCGGACCGACGAAGCGGATTTCGCGGGCGAACCCCCGACCACCCGTTTCCCCCAGGAAATACCGAGGTGATGCGAAATGCCCGGTTTCCGTTTCCGGCCTGTACTTCATTTCAGGCCCGGCGATCGAATCGATGCCACGCCGCAGGAGCACGTTTCCGGTGCCCTCGATCTCGCCCTGACCGAAGTCGTAGTGCAGCCGATCGGCGACCACTGTTTCGCTGCGCGTGCGGAGCTCCACGTGCCCCGTGGCCTCGAGCTGATCGTTGCTCTTGCCGAGGACGCTGTCAGCACGGAGAAAGACCGCGCGGTTCTCACCCGGCGGCGGGGTGAGTGCGTTTCCGCGGGCGCGTGTCGGCGGCGTGAGATCGCGGGCGAGGCGTAGCTCGGGAACCGGAAGCGTCCCCGAAGGCGAAGCGGCGCCCGCAAGCGGGCTCGTGAGCACGGGCAACACGGCGATGATCGCCGACCAGGGGGATTTCATGCAGAGTGACTGAACGCCGATGCTAGAATCTGTGATTGCATTTTAGCGTGACGGCGCGCGCCTGCCGCGCATCGCGCAAGGCAACCTGCCTCGCTCCCTTCGTGACCCCGCGAGGATGCGCACGGCTCCTCGTCCATGAGCTCCTCCGCATTGCCTCCGTCGACGCTTCCGGCCGAACACACGACGGGCATCGATGCGCGTCGCGAAGCACTCGTCTCGTGGACCAGAATCGTGCTCGGAGCGGACGATTTCAGCGTCGAGCCAGCATCATCGGACGCGAGCTTCCGCCGGTACTTCCGTATCAGGCCGATGGCTCCGTGGCGTGGTCACGCGACGATCATCGCCATGGATGCGCCGCCTCCGATGGAGGACTGCCGTCCCTTCGTGCACGTCGCGACGCTTTTGCGAGAGGCCGAGGTCAACGCGCCCGAAGTGCTCGCCGAAGACCTGTCGCGCGGCTTCCTGCTGCTCTCCGATCTCGGCAGCGCGACCTACCTCTCGGCACTCGATGCCTCGACGGTGCGACCGCTCTATGTCGATGCACTCGATGCCCTCGTGCGCTGGCAAGGCGCAACCCGGCCATCAGAACTGCCGGCGTACGACGAGGCGATGCTGCGCCGCGAGCTCGAGCTCTTTCCCGAGTGGTACGTCGGGCGGCATCTCGGCAGGACACTCGATGCTGCGCAACGAGCGGTGCTCGACCGGTCGTTTCGCATGATCCTCGACAACAACCTGGCACAGCCGCAGGTCTATGTGCATCGCGACTATCACTCGCGCAATCTGATGGTGTGCTCACCCAATCCGGGCGTGGTCGATTTCCAGGACGCGGTGGTGGGACCGATCACCTACGACCTCGTGTCGCTCCTGCGCGATGCGTACGTGGCCTGGGACGAGTCGGTGCAGATCGATCTCGCGGTACGTTACTGGGAGCGCGCGCGGGCCGCGAAGCTGCCGGTCAGCTCTGATTTCAGTATCCTCTGGCGCGATTTCGAATGGATGGGCGTGCAGCGCCAGCTCAAGGTGCTCGGCATCTTCGCCCGACTCTTTCATCGCGATGGCAAGGCGCAGTACATGGCGGACATGCCGCGCGTGATGCAATACCTGCGCAAAGCCTGTGCGCGTTACGTCGCACTCGATCCGCTGACGCGGCTCCTGAACGAGCTCGAAGCTACTCCGTCGCAGGTTGGGTACACGTTCTGAGCGCGGGCACGCGAGCGGGGTGCGAGAGATGAGCGGGTCCGCGCGTGCCGTGCCGAGCGCGATGATCCTCGCTGCGGGGCGGGGAGAGCGGATGCGTCCCTTGTCCGATCACACGCCGAAGCCCTTGCTCGAAGTGGGTGGCAAGGCGCTGATCGTCCGGCAGGTCGAGGCACTGCGCGCGGCTGGAGTGCACCATGTCGTGATCAACGTCTCGTATCGCGCGGACCAGCTCATGGATGCGCTGGGAGACGGATCCAGGTTCGGCGTGGAGATCGACTGGTCGGTCGAGCCCGAGCCGCTCGAAACCGCGGGCGGCATCGCCACCGCTTACCCGTTGCTGCGCTCGCCCTTCATAATCGTGGCGAGCGCGGACATCGTCACGGATTTCGACTACGCTTCGCTCGTTCTTCGCGCGCAGCGCGTCGCCACGCGGGCAGAAGTCTCCCTCGCCCATCTCGTCATGGTTCCCAATCCGCCCTACCACCCCCGCGGCGACTTCGCGTTGTGCGAAAACGTGATCCGCGAGGGCGAGGAGCGGCTTACCTTCGGCAACATCGCGCTTTATGACACGTCCCTCTTTGCCGAACTTCCCCGGGGGACCAAGCTCAAATTGCTGCCTTGCTTCCGGGCCTGGATCGCCGACGGGATCGTCACCGGCGAGCTCCATCCCGGCAAGTGGTTCAATGTCGGCACACCGGACGACCTGCTGCTCGCAGAGCGCGCACTGCAGACCCCGTGAGCTCGCAACTCCGCAATCCCAACGCATGCTGACCCCTTGCCGGAGCCTTCGATGAATACTGCTGGCGACACGAATCCGCTGCTCGACTTCACGGGCTTGCCGCGCTTCGATGCAATCGAGCCGCGGCATGTCACGCCGGCGGTCGATGCCCTGCTTGCACGTGCCCGCGACGCTGTCGAGAAAGTGGCGGGCAATGGCGGGCCCGCCGCGTGGGACAACGTGGTCGAGCCGCTTGCGGGTGCTCTCGATCATCTCGATCGTGCATGGGGTGCCGTGCGCCACTTGAACGCGGTCGTGAGCACCCCCGAGCTGCGCGAGGCCTACAACGCGAACCTTCCGGAGGTCACGGCCTTCTACGCCGATCTCGCGCAGGACCTGAGGCTCTACCGGCGTTATCGTGCCCTGCGTGACCTTCCCGAGTTCCACGCGCTCGAGCCCGCGCGGCGTCAGCTGATCGACAACGAGCTTCGCGATTTCCGTCTGGGCGGTGCGGAGTTGCCTGCAGAACGCAAGGCGCGCTTCAAGGCCGTTCAGGAGTCGCTCGCGAGCCTCTCCGCAAAATTCGACGACAACGTTCTAGACGCGACCAATGACTGGTCGCTCGTCGTGACCGAGCCAGCCGAGCTTGCAGGCGTACCGCAGGATGTCCTGTCTGAAGCGCGAAATGCCGCCAGGGCCGATGACACCGAAGGCTGGAAGCTCACGCTGCGCATGCCCTGCTATCTGCCGGTGTTGCAGTACGCCGATAACCGCATGCTGCGCCAGAAGATGCATCACGGGTACGTGACACGCGCGTCGGACATCGGAGCGAAACCGGAATGGGACAACACCGGTCTCATCGACCAGATCCTCGAGCTCCGCCGCGAAGCCGCGAGCCTCCTCGGCTATGACAACTATGCCGAAGTCTCGCTGGTGCCCAAAATGGCGGAGAGCCCTGACGAAGTGCTCGCGTTCCTGCGCGATCTCGCGGGTCGGGCAAAGGCATTTGCGCAGCGCGATTACGTCGAGCTCGAAGCATTCGCCCGGACCGATCTCGAGCTCGACCACCTCGAGGCCTGGGATCTCGCTTACGCGTCCGAAAAACTGAAGGCGAAGCGGTACTCGTTCTCCGAGCAGGAGGTGCGGCAATACTTTCCAGAGCCCAAGGTGCTGTCGGGACTCTTTCGCGTCGTCGAGAGGATCTATGGCATCCGGATCACCGAAGCCCATGCGCCGGTATGGCATCCGACCGTGCGCTTTTTCGAGCTACGCGACCATGACGACTCGCTCGTGGGTCAGTTCTACCTCGACGCCTATGCACGTGCAGGCAAGCAGGGCGGCGCCTGGATGGACGATGCGATCAATCGGCGCCGGCTCGCCGAAACCGTGCAGCATCCGGTGGCCTACATCACGTGCAATCTCTCGGCGCCGGTCGATGGCAATCCCGCGACATTCACGCACGACGAGGTGATCACGATCTTCCACGAATTCGGTCACGGGCTGCATCAACTGTTGACGCGCGTCGACGTGCCCGGTGTATCCGGCATCGAAGGCGTCGAATGGGACGCCGTGGAGCTGCCGAGCCAGTTCATGGAAAATTTCTGCTGGGAGTGGGACGTCGTCGCGCACATGAGCGGGCATGTCGAGACGGGAGCCCCGCTGCCCCGCGAAATGTTCGACCGGATGCTCGCGGCAAAGAACTTTCAGAGCGGCCTCGCGACGGTCAGGCAACTCGAGCTCGCCATGTTCGACATGCTGCTGCACCATGCGTACGACCCGGCAACGCGCGCGCAGGGCGCGTCGCCGCAATCCGTGCTCGAGGGTGTGCGGCACGAAGTCGCGGTGATCGAACGACCTTCGTATGACCGGTTCATGCAGTCGTTCGGCCACGTCTTCGCCGGGGGCTACGCAGCCGGCTACTACAGCTACAAATGGGCGGAGGTGCTTTCGGCGGACGCCTACAGCCTGTTCGAGGAGATGGGCGTGCTGTCCGAGCACGCGGGGCGCCGCTTCCGCGATGAGGTCCTTGGCCGGGGCGGGAGTCGACCGGCCATCGAGTCATTCACGGCGTTCCGCGGTCGGCCCCCCCGGATCGATGCCCTGCTTCGGCATAATGGAATGATCGATCCGGCCTAGACGCGGCATCGCGCCGGGCAGAAGACCAGGTACCCATGGCACGTCAGACGACCGTCATCGTCGCGATCCTCGCTGCAACGCTCGCCGCCGGCGCCTTCGCGCAGCAGCAGGTCTACCGCTATGTGGATCCTGACGGGCGCGTCGTCTACTCGGATCGGCCGCCATCCGGTGCCGCCAAGGATGTTCAGCCCAAGCGGCTTGGAGCCAACTTCATCGAGAACGATGCCTTGCCGCTTGCGGCGCGACAGGCCTCTGAGAATTACCCGGTGACCCTCTACACCTTTGCCTGCGGGCAGATCTGTCAGACCGCAGAGGCGATGCTCAATCGGCGCGGTATCCCGTTCTCACAGGTGAATGTCGAGGAAGCCAAAGGCGCCGAACGCCTGAAGGCACTCACCGGGGAGATGACTGCGCCGGTCCTGCAGGTGGGTGACAAGCTGGTCGCCAAGGGCTTCAACGAAGGACGCTGGCAGGCCCTCCTCGATGAGGCGGGATACCCGCGCAGCATGCCACCCCGAACCCGCTCCCTCGCGCCGAAAGCTCCGGAGCCTGCACCAGCGCCGGCAGCCCAGGCGGTGCCCGCCACACCCGCCGGCGGATACCCGAAGAACTGAGCGGGTCCTCCGCCCGCGAGGCGCCTGGATTGAGGCTCCTCGGCATCGTGCAGCAGGCCGTCGGAACGCGAAGGAGCGTACGTTGAACGCGGTTCGTCGCGCCTGCTAGACTCCGCGCGCCCGACCTCGCGCCCCGTGGTATTCGCCTCCCCACTGTTCCTGTTCCTCTTCCTGCCGCTCGTGCAGGCGGCGTATCTGATATCGCCGCGCAGTGCGCGCAATGTCGTCCTGCTCGTTGCAAGCCTCCTGTTCTATGCGTGGGGAGAGGGCGCGATGATCGCCCTGGTGCTTGCATCGATCCTGCTCAACTGGACGTTCGGGCTGGCAATTGCCGCGGCGGCCGACGCGCGGTCCCGCCGACTGTGGCTCGGGCTTGCGGTCGGCGTCAATCTGCTCACGCTCGCGCTCTTCAAGTACGCCGGGTTCGTGACGTCTAATCTGGATGCACTGCTGCGAAGCTTCGGCTACGCGGGCATTGCAGTCGTCGCGTTGCCACTGCCGCTCGGCATTTCGTTCTATACCTTTCATGCGATCTCGTACGTGGTCGATGTGGCGAAGCGCAATGCACGCGCGGAACGAAGGCTTTCGGACTTCGCCCTTTACATCCTGCTCTTTCCGCAGCTCATCGCAGGCCCGATCATCCGCTGGCGCGACATCGCCGACCAGATTCCGTCGCGGCGCGAGCGCCTGGCCGACCGCGCTTACGGAGTGCGACGCTTCATCGTCGGACTGGGCAAGAAGATGCTTATTGCGAACACGCTGGGATCGGTCGCAGATCGCATCTTCGGCCTGCCCGCGGCGGAGCTCACCACACCCGTCGCATGGCTCGGGCTCATCTGCTACACGCTGCAGATCTACTTCGATTTCTCGGGCTATTCGGACATGGCGATCGGCCTCATGCGCATGTTCGGCTTCAGCATTCTGGAGAATTTCAACTATCCCTACGTGTCGCGCTCGATCCGCGAGTTCTGGCGGCGCTGGCATATCTCGCTGTCGAACTGGTTCCGGGATTACGTCTATATCCCGCTGGGTGGCAACCACCGGGGTCGCGCCCGGGCTTATGCCAATCTCGTCATCGTGTTCCTGCTGTGTGGCCTTTGGCACGGCGCGAGCTGGAACTTCGTACTTTGGGGCGCGTGGCACGGCACCTTCCTGGTAACCGAGCGCGCCGGCTTGGGGCGGGTGATCGAGCGCTGGCCGCGCGTCGGGCACGTGTACGCGATGCTCGTGGTCATGGCGGGATGGGTGCTCTTCCGAGCCGACACGCTGCCTCACGCAATCGCGTACTACGGCGCGCTCCTCGGTCGCACATCGAGTGATGCACGGTATGCGACCTTGGGCGAGTTTCTCGACCCGCTCCTTGCGTTGACCCTGTTGTGCGCTTGTGCTGGCGCGCTGCCGCTCGCGCGCGTGGCGAGCCGATGGCACGAGCGAGTCGGCGCGAGGGCGGGTCCGGCGGCCTATGCTTCGACCGAAGCTGTCTGGCTCGGCGGCATCGGCGTGCTGTGCGCCGCGTGGCTGGCCGCCGGCACCTACAACCCTTTCATCTACTTCCGGTTCTGAATTGGACTCGGGAAGCACATCGGGCGGGCAAGGCGCGAGCATCAGTGCGCCGCCGCCACGACAACCACGCGACGCGCTCATCGTCCTGATCTTCGCGCTGGCCGTGACGTTGCCACTCGCCGGCGCGATACTGAAGCGCAACATCACGTCGACGCAATTCGAGAAGCGCACCGCCGCGAGCTGGCCAGCGCTGGCGACGCTGCCCTCGTCGCGCCCGGGATTCGTGCGCGAGTTCGAGGCTGCATTCGACGACCGGTTCGGAGGTCGCGATGCCATGATCCACCTGCACCACTGGCTGCTTGCGGCGGGGCTGCACGTTTCACCCGTCGACAAGGTGCTGATGGGCAGGGAGCGGTGGCTTTACTTCAAGGGCGAGGACACCCGTGCGATCGATCGCGATTTCAGGGGCGTGGTGCCCTACCCGCCTGAAGAACCCCGGCACATCGCCGCCGAGCTCGAGCACCGGCGTGCGTTCCTCGCGCAACGCGACATCGCCTATCTCGTGCTGATCGTGCCGGACAAGGCCACGATCTATCCCGAGCACCTGCCGGCGTGGATCGTGCGTGCGAAAAGGACGAGACTCGACAGTCTCTTCGATGCGCTTGCTGCGTATCCCGCGCTTCGTGTGGTGGATCCCCGCAGTGCATTGCGTGAGAGGAAGCAGGATGCGCAGGTCTACTATCGAACGGACTCTCACTGGAACTATGAAGGAGCAATCATCGCGTACGATCTCCTCATGTCGGCCGTGAATCGCGCCGGAGTCGACGTTCCACACGTGCCCGCCGAACGGCCGCGCTACGAACCCGGCGACGAATACAGCGGCGACCTCGCACTGCTGCTCGGCTTGCCGTCGTCGTTTCGTGAACCGGACTTGCTGCCCTTTCGCAAGATGCTCGGCGACGACACTGGCCGCTGCGCTCGTGCCATCAAGGATCCCATCGAGCCGGTCGTGCAGGGCTGCGCGCGGCCGGAGTTGCCAAGGGCGCTCGTCTATCGCGACTCGATGTTCGATGCACTGATCCCGCCGGTCTCGGAGAACTTCAGCCGCGTCGTCTACTTCGCAGGGCACCACATGCGCGGCGAGGACATTGCCCGCGAGCGGCCGTCCGTCGTCGTCGAGGAATTCGTCGAACGCTCGATGCACGGCTTGTTGGTAGACCCGCTGCCGTGAACGGGAGCGATGTCGACAAAGAGGCACGAGCGGTACGCGATGCAACGGCTGCAGCGACCGGCCTTGGCGCACCCGATGCCGATTCAGCTCAGGCTTCGGTTCTGCTGCCCTTTCCGCCCGGCCACTTCTACTCGCCCATCGTGGATCCCGCCGCGATCGACGCCGCGCGTATCTGGCCCGCCGACCCGCATGTGTGCGACATCGACTTCGCTGATGCTTCGCATGTGGACATCCTCACTCGCGCCCTGCCGCGCTTTCGCTCCCTGTACGACTACCCGGACCGATTGTCCGAATCCGAGACGCTGCAGCACTTCTTCACGCACAACAGCCAATTCAGCTGGCTCGATCCGCACGTGCTGTTCGCGCTGCTGCACGATCGGCGGCCACGGCGGGTGATCGAGGTGGGATCGGGCTTTTCGTCACTGCTTCTCGCCGATGTCAACGAGCGCTTCTTCGGCGGGCGCATGAACGTCACATGCATCGAGCCCTATCCGCGTCCGTTCCTGGCAAAGGGGCTTCCGGGGATCACCGAGCTCCTTACACAAAAGGTGCAGGATGTCGGGGTCGAGCGCTTCACGAGGCTCGCGGCGAATGACATCCTTTTCATCGACTCGTCGCACGTGGCGAAGACCGGCAGCGACGTGAATTTTATTTTCTTCGAGGTGTTGCCGCGACTGTCGGTCGGCGTGCTCGTTCACCTGCACGATATCTTCCTGCCGCACGACTATCCTCCCGACTGGGTGCTCGGCGAGAACCGCAGCTGGAACGAGCAGTACCTGCTGCGCGCGATGCTGCAAGGCGGCACGCGTTACGAAGTGGTGTTCGGCTGCTCTTACGCCTTCCACCGTCATCGCGAGCTCGTGATCGCCGCGCTCGACCGGCCTGACGGCGCGGGGTACGGCGGCGGAAGCTTCTGGATCAGGAAGCGTGATTGACGCGAGACCTGGCAGCCGTTGCGATCAGCGTGCAGCGCTGAAAGCCGCGGCACCCGTCAGTTGCGCGTGTCGACCGGAGCCGCTCGATGCAGTAGCGGGCTCCGGCGCAGGTCCGGCTCGAGCCCGAGCTCCTGAATCTTGCGCGTGAGGGTATTGCGACCCCAGCCGAGCCATTGCGCCGCCTCCATGCGGTGGCCGCCGGTATGCGCGAGTGCACGCAGGATCAGAATGCGCTCGAATTCCTTTTCGAGGCGGTCGCCGACCCCTCGCTCGCCGCGCGCCAACGCCCCCGCAAGCTCGCGATCCAGAGCCTGCCGCCACCCGCTGTCAGCGGCGTCGTCAGCGGACGGCTGCGCGCTCTCGCGCAATTCGGGCGGCAGATCCGCGGGCTCGATGCGCTGACCTGGGGCCATGACGGTGAGCCAGTGGCAGATGTTCTCGAGCTGGCGCACGTTGCCGGGAAACGCGAACGCCTGCACCACCTTGAGCGCCGCATCGGACACGAGCTTGGGTTCGACCGCGAGATCGCGTGCGCTCTTCTGCAGGAAGTGCCGTGTGAGAGGCGCAACGTCCTCCTGCCGCTCGCGCAGTGGCGGCAGCCTCAGGCGAACGACATTGAGACGATGCATGAGGTCCTCCCGAAAGAGGCCCTGACGCACCCGCTCCTCCAGATTCTGGTGTGTCGCCGCGATGACGCGCACGCTGGCGCGAAGCGGCGCATGTCCGCCCACACGGTAATACTCGCCATCGCTCAGCACTCGCAGCAGCCGGACCTGCAGATCGAGCGGCATGTCGCCAATCTCGTCCAGGAAAAGCGTGCCGCCCTCGGACTGCTCGAAGCGCCCGCGGCGCGAAGCCTGCGCACCCGTGAATGCACCACGCTCATGTCCGAAAAGCTCCGACTCCAGCAGATCCTTGGGAATCGCGGCAGTGTTGATCGCCACGAAAGGTCCTGCGGCGCGCGTGCTGTGCCGATGCAGGGCTCGCGCGACGAGCTCCTTGCCAGTTCCGGACTCGCCCGTGATGAGCACCGTTACGTTCGATTGGGACAGGCGCCCGATCGCGCGAAACACTTCCTGCATCGCCGGCGCCTGCCCGAGCATCTCGGGCGATTCAGGCATGCTCGCCGGCGACGACACCGGTACAGCGGCGGGTTGCTCGGCGATGGCACGACGGATCAGCGCCAGCGCGTGATCGATGTCGAACGGCTTCGGCAGGTATTCGAAAGCCCCGCCCTGAAACGTCGCGACCGCACTGTCGAGATCGGAGTACGCGGTCATGATGATGACCGGGATGTGCGGGTGGTGCTCCTTCACCTCGTTGAGCAGCACGAGGCCGGACTCGCCGGGCATCCTGATGTCCGAGACGATCACCTGGGGCTGGCTGTGCGCGAGCGCCTGCAGAACTTCGTACACGGACGCAAAGGTCTTGTGCGGGATCGACTCGCGCGCGAGCGCCTTCTCCAGGACCCACCGGATCGAGCGATCGTCATCGACAATCCACACCGGTTTCATTGCGGCGCGCAATGGCTCCTGAACAATCGCATTCATGGGTGCGCTCGCATCACGCCGCTGAGGAACGCGGCGGTTCCAGGGGCAGCACGATGATGAATACGGTCTCGCCGGGAACGCTGTGGCATTCGATGTTTCCGTTGTGCTGCGCAATGAACGTCTGCGCGATCGTGAGGCCGAGGCCGCTGCCTCCCTCCCGACCGGATACGAGCGGATAGAAGATTCGCTCGCGGATGTTCTCAGGAATCCCGGGGCCATTGTCCGCAATTGAGAGAGACAGTGCGAGGCGATGGCGCTTCTTCGCGAGGGTGACGTAGCGCGCCACGCGCGTGGTCATCCTGATCGACGGGCGCGCCGTGGTATCCGTCAGCGCCTGCGCAGCGTTGCGCACGACGTTGAGCACCGCCTGCATGATCTGCTCGGGATCAACTTCGATCTCGGGAAGGCTGATGTCGAAGTCCGCGACGATATCGACTTTGGGAAACTCCGCCTGAACGAGACCCTTCACACGAACCAGGATCTCGTGCACGTTGACGTGTCGATAGCGCGGCAGCCGGTGCGGCGTGAGCAGCCGGTCCACAAGCGACTGCAGCCGATCGGCTTCGCCAATGATCACCTGCGTGTACTCGATCAGATGCGCCCGCTCGAGCTCGCGTTCGAGAAGCTGTGCGGCGCCGCGGATGCCGCCCAGTGGGTTCTTGATTTCGTGCGCAAGGCTCCGGATGAGCTCGCGATTGGCCTGCTGCTGCTCGAGCAGGCGCTCTTCGCGCGCGACCTTGAGCTGCTGATCGATATGCCTGAATTCGATTACGAGCTCGGCGTCGTCCGACATGACTGGAGAGACGGTGCACGTGAGATGCAACCGGTGGCGGCCATTGTCGAGCTCGATCTCCTGCTCGGTATACGAAGCACCTGTCGTCACCGCCTTGCCGATGGCGGCGATGAGGCCCGCGGCGTCGGCGAAGAGCTCGGCTGGGGTGCGATCGGCGAGCTGCTTGCGCGACACCTCGAACAGGTTCTCAGCCGCCGGATTGGCATAGACGACGCGGTTGCCCGGGCCAAGCAGGAGCACGGCTGTGGCGAGCAAGTCGAGCCCGGCATGAGCCCCGGTCGAATTGACGGGAAGGAAATCAGGTAGATCGTTCAAGTTCACAGGAGGCGATTCGCATGACGCTCACCTTCTTTAGCAATAACCGCGCCGATGCGCTGCATTGCAACGGGTTGCTTGATGAAACACGGGAACGATTCAAGGAGAGCATCGGGCACTGCACGCGCGAGGCACACTCGCGTGCTGCAGTGAGATGAGGCTCAGCGCAACCCGGAGATCTCTTTGCGCAGCGCCTCGAGGTTGCGCTCATGCAGCATGACGCTTTGGCGCAGCCGCGCGATGCGCTCGCGGTACTTCTCCGTGTTGGTGCGCTCTTCAGGCAGTGGCACCGGAGCGCCGTCGGCATACGCGTTACGCGATTCGCTCAGGAGCTTTTCCTCCGTCGCGAGCTCGTCCTGCAGCACGCGCCTGCGCACGTCGTCACGGCCTTTCTGGGTCTCCGGGTCCACCCGGGGAAACCCGTTGCTCGCGCGCGGTGCCGCCACGGGCGCCACACCGCTGCCGGTGCGTGGAGGCGGCGGCGTCACCGGCCCCGTGAGATCCGGAACGTTGAAGTACGACCAGGCGCCGGAACCCGTTTCGCACTTGAACATGCTGCCCTCCACCTGGGTCGGCCGGCGCAGACAGCCCGACTCCTTGGCCTTCTCTGCGACGGTGGCCGCAGCCGCGTTGAGTGCCAGCGCGAGCGCCACTGCCGTTGCGAGACGCACGCGCGATGCATGTCCCTGACGCTTCGGGGAAACCGAGCGGGTGCAGGTGCAAGCAGTGGGTGGGGAACTCACGTTTGTCGTGGAGTGCTCGAAAAGAAGGGGCCGGGCAGCGGCCCCGCCCCCCTAATCTAGCAACTCGAACGCGCCCCCCCGGCGCGGCGTTTACACGCGGGACTTCGTCACAGGCTGTAATACATCTCGTACTCGACCGGATGCGTGGTCATCCTGAAGCGGGTGACCTCCTCCATCTTGAGGCCGATGTACGCGTCGATCATGTCGTTCGTGAACACACCGCCCTGGGTGAGGAACTCGCGGTCGCTGTTGAGGTTATCCAGCGCCTCGTCGAGTGACGCACACGGATGCGGCACCTTGGCGGCCTCTTCGGGCTCGAGGTCGTACAGGTTCTTGTCCATCGGGTCACCCGGATGGATCTTGTTCTGCACGCCATCGAGTCCCGCCATCAGCATGGCCGAGAAGGCGAGATACGGATTGGCGGTGGGATCGGGGAAACGGACCTCGATACGCCTGCCCTTGGCGCTTGCAACGTACGGAATACGGATTGCCGCCGAACGATTGCGCGCCGAATAGGCCAGATTGATCGGCGCCTCGAACCCGGGCACGAGTCGCTTGTACGAGTTGGTCCCCGGATTGGTGATCGCGTTGAGGGCCTTGGCGTGCTTGATGATGCCCCCGATGTAGTGCAGCGCGAACTCCGAAAGGCCGGCGTAGCCATCGCCCGCAAACAGATTCTTGCCGTCCTTCCAGACCGACTGATGGACGTGCATGCCCGAGCCGTTGTCACCCACGATGGGCTTCGGCATGAACGTCGCCGTCTTGCCGTACGCATGCGCCGTGTTGTGC
>JALYXY010000099.1 GCA_030946875.1 Pseudomonadota bacterium
GCGCAGCGAAGAGCCGCGTCAGCGGCGAGATGCGATGTTTCATGGTTTTCCTCCTCATGAGTGGGCGTAACTCTTTGTGGCGTGAGATTCTAGTTTAAAGTCGCGCGCTCGCGTCAAACGCTGCGGCTAACCGCCGGGCGGTCGCGCGGAGTGTACCGTCTATACATCGCCGTGAGTGAAACGGCAAGGAGGAGCTTGCTGTGGACAGGATCATCAGGTGCATTGCAGCGACTATCGTCGGCGTCGCCGCGATCGTCGGCGCAGCGGCGGCCGAGCTGCCACCCTTCGATATCGAGGGCCACCGGGGCGCGCGCGGGCTCGCGCCCGAGAACACGCTCGCCGCTTTCCGACGCGCGCTCGAGATCGGCGTGACCACGATCGAAACGGACGTCGCCATCACACGCGATCGGGTGCCCGTCATCAGCCACGACCCGCTGCTCAATCCCGATCTCGTGCGCGATCGCACCGGCGCGTGGATCACGCGCAAGGGCATCGCCATCCATTCGCTCAGCTTCGCCGAATTGCGCGAATTCGACATCGGCCGCGTGAATCCGGAATCGGCGTACGCCAAAGGCCTTGCCTCGCAACGACCGGCGGATGGCGAGCGATTCCCCCGTCTTTCGGAGCTCCTGCAACTCGCCCGCGACAGCAGCAAGAGCGTGCGACTGAACATCGAAACCAAGATTACGCCCGACAATGCAGGCCAAACGGCGGACCCGGCGACTTTCGTACGGCTGATCCTCGATGCGGTCAAGGACGCGGGGCTCACCGATCGCGTGATCATTCAGTCGTTCGACTGGCGCTCGCTCGTTGAATCGAAGAAATTGGCGCCGGGCGTGCCCACCTCGTGCCTCACCATCGAATCGAGCTCGATGAACACGATGGCGGCTGGTGACAGCGGACGCTCGCCATGGCACGCGGGCCTGTCGCTTGCGGAGCACGGGTCCGTTCCGGCGCTCGTGAAGGCCGCCGGATGCGCAATCTGGTCGCCGTTCTTTCGCAACGTGACCGCTGCGCTCGTTCAACGATCGCATGAGCTCGGCGTGCGCGTGATCCCATGGACGGTCAACGACGAGACGGAGATGCGACGCCTCATCGAGCTTGGCGTCGACGGCCTCATCTCCGACTATCCCGATCGCCTGCGTGAGGTCGTGAAGGCGAAGGGCTTGCCGCTACCCTGACCGGGTCGGCCGCGCCCCGGGACGGCGCACAGCACGGCGGTGCCCGCAATGCAGGTCGCTCAGTCGCCCGCCGCGTGCGCCGGTTGCACGAGCGGATGCGACGCTTCGGCCTCCGCTCGCCCACGTCCGGCGAGCAGCGTGTACGCAGTCGGTACGACGAAGAGGGTGAGCAACGTTCCGAAGCTCATGCCGCCGACGATCACCCACCCGATCTGCGTGCGCGATTCGGCCCCGGCACCCGATGCAAGCGCGAGCGGAAGCGCACCGAGCACCATCGCGCCTGTGGTCATCAGGATCGGCCGCAGTCTCAGTGTGGCTGCGTCGATCACCGCCTCGACCAGCGGCTCGCCCTTGGCGCGCAGCTGATTGGCGAATTCGACGATCAGGATGCCGTGCTTGGTAATGAGGCCCACCAGAGTCACGAGCCCCACTTGGCTGTAGATGTTGAGCGTGCCTCCGCTCAGCCAGAGCGTGAACAATGCACCCGTCATCGAAAGAGGCACCGAGAGCATGATCACGAACGGGTGCACGAAGCTCTCGAACTGCGCCGAGAGCACGAGATAGATGAAGAGCAGCGCCAGAACGAAGGTGAAGTAGATTTCCTTGCCCGAGGCGCGGAACTCCCGTGACTGCCCGTCGAGGTCGGTTTGCGCGGTTGCCGGGAGCGTGCGCTTGGCGGCGTCGTCCATCGCCCTCAATGCGTCATCGATCGTATAACCGGGCAGCAGCGTTCCCGTGATCTTCACAGAGCGCAGCCGGTTGAAGTGGTTGAGCGACTGTGGTGCCACGTTCTCGCGGACCTCGACGAGATTCGAGAGCTGGACCATCGTGCCGTCGCGGGCCCGCACGTACGTGTCGCTGATGTCCGCGGGCGTGGTGCGATCGAGCGGCGCGAGCTGAACGATCACGTCGTACTGCTCGCCTTCGCGCTTGAACCGGGTGACCTGGCGGCCCCCGAGCATCGTCTCGAGCGTGCGACCGATAGCGTCGACGTTGATGCCGATGTCCGAGAGCTTGTCCCGGTTGATGTTGACCCTGACCTCGGGTGTGTTGAGCCGCAAGTCGGTCTGCAGATTCTGGATGCCCGGAGACTTGCGGGCTTCCTCGACGAGCCGCTCGACGATGCGTTGCAGCTCGGGATAGGGCACCTGCGACATGACCACGTATTCGATAGGCGTCGAGCGAAACGACTGGCCGAGTGACGGAGGATTGAGCGGGAAGGCAATGGCTCCGGGGATCGCCTGGAACTTGGGACGCAGCTCCTCGGCGATCTGCTGCTGCTTGCGCTGGCGCTCCTCCCACGGCTTCAGACGCAGAACCGCGTTGCCGTCGACCACCGTCGGGAATCCGGAGATCGCGGTATACGCCGAGGCCTCGGGAACCTGCGCGTAAAACTCCTCGATCGGGCGCAGCTGATCGGCGGTGTATTGCGGTGTCGAACCTTGAGGAGCGGTGACGAGCCCGAAGATCACCCCTCGGTCCTCGATCGGCGAGAGCTCCGACTTGAGGTTCATGAAGAGCAGGCCGCCTGCACCGAGCACGAGCACCCACGCCGCCACGACGATCCAGCGGGCGCGCAACGTCGCACCGAGAAGACGCCGATAGCCCTCCGTCATGCGCCCGAGGCCCCGCTCCACCACCATGTAAAGCCACGAGTGCTTGGCCTCGTGCTTGAGCAGGAGCGAGCACATCATCGGCGAGAGCGTGAGGGCGATGAACCCGGACACCAGCACGGCGCCGGCAAGCGTCAGGGCGAACTCGATGAAGAGGCGCCCGGTGCGTCCCGTTGCGAATGCGAGTGGCGCGAACACCGACGTCAGCGTGAGCGTCATGGCAACGATGGCGAAGCCGATTTCCCTCGCGCCGTGGATCGCCGCCTGCTTCTTCGGCATTCCTTCCTCGATGTGACGGAAGATGTTCTCGAGCATGACGATCGCGTCGTCGACCACGAGACCAATGGCGAGCACCATCGCGAGCAGCGTCAGCGTGTTGATCGTGAAGCCGAACGCATACATGAGCCCGAAGGCGCCGATGAGCGACACCGGAATCGTGACGATGGGGATGATGGTGGCGCGCCAGCTCCGCAGGAAGAAGAAGATGACCAGCACTACCAGCAGAACGGCCTCGCCGATCGTACGGAACACCGATTTGATGGAACGATCGATGAACACCGACGTGTCGTAGGAGATGATCAGCTTCATTCCCGGCGGCAGGCCGGGATTGATCCTGTCGACCTCGGCGCGCACGGCTTGCGAGAGCTCCAGCGGATTCGCGACCGCCTGCTTGATCACGCCGATGTTGAGCGACGGCTTGCCGTTGAACCGCGACACGGAACGCTCGTTGACCGGGCCGATCTGCACCCTGCCGATGTCCTTGATGCGCACCGGATACGCCGCGACGTTGGCGACAATGATGTTGCCGAACTGCTCGGGCGTGCGCAGATCGGTCTCGGCCACCACCGTGAACTCGCGCGCCTGGGACTCGATGCGCCCTGCCGGAATCTCGGCATTCTGGCGGCGGATCGCGTCCTCGACGTCCTGCACGGTGAGGCGATACGCGGCCAGCCGCGTGCGGTCGATGTCGACGCGCATCGAGACCTGCCGCTCGCCGAAGATGCGCACGTCGGCTGCACCGGGCAGCACCGATAGCCTCGGCTGCACGTAGCGCTTCACGTAATCGGACGCGACGAGCGCCGACTGTTCGCCTGCTTCGACCGAGATGTAGATGACAGGCTGCGAATCGGCCTCGACCTTGGCGATGATCGGCTCGTCGATCGTTTCCGGCAGCTTGCCGCGTGCGCGGGATACCTTGTCGCGCACGTCGGCCGCGGCGGAGTCCGGGTCGCGTTTGAGCGAGAACCGCACATTGATGCGGCTCGACTCCGATCGGCTTTGCGAGGTCATGATCTCCACGCCCTCGATCCCGGCGAGCGAATCCTCGAGCGGCTTGGTGACCTGCGATTCGACCACCTCGGCCGACGCGCCGCGATACGTGGTCGAAACGCTGACCACCGGCTCGTCGATGCGCGGGTACTCGCGCACCGAAAGGCGCGTGTACGAGATCATCCCGATGAGCAGGATGATGAGCGAAAGCACCGTCGCGAGGACGGGGCGCTTGATGCAGATCTCAGGAAGTTGCATGGCGGGCTCCTGCCCTGGCTAATGCGGACGATGGCGCTTGCGCCCGTGAAGTCCCGGCCAGGGGCCGCACTTGACGCGCTGGATTACGACCTGGCCCCGGAAGATGGTGTGGCGTCGGCTTTGGCAGGCGCCTCGGGCTTCCGTTCGTGGCTGGGAGGCACTGGTGCCGCCTCGCCGCGCGTCCCGCCTTGACGTGCCGCCGGACGATCCGTTGCAACGCCGCTTCCGGTGGCCGCCGTGCGCGCCACGCCCGCATCGACGCGCGCTACCTTGAGCTCGGCACCGTCCCGAATCTTGAGCTGCCCCGCCGTCACGACGATGTCCTGCGGCTCGAGACCTTTCACCACTTCGGCGCGGCCATTGCGACGCTGGCCGACTTCCACCTTGACCCGCTGCGCGCGCCCGTTGACCACGCGAAAGACGTACTGATCCTGACCCTGCGGCACGAGCGCCTGCTCGGGCACCATCAGCGCCTCGCGTTCGTCGCGCGTGATGAGTCGTACGCGCGCGAACATTCCCGGGCGAAGGGCAGTGTCGGGATTGCGGACGGTCGCGCGCACCACGACCGAGCGCCCCGCGGTGTCGACGAGCGGGTTGACCGCGTACACCTGTCCAGGGAACGTGCGCCCGGGCTGTGCATCGAGCGTGATCTCGACGGGCTGCCCGACGCGAAGCTGCGCGTAGTAGATCTCCGGGATACGGAAATCGAGCTTGAGCGGATCGATGGCCTCCAGATTGACGATCTCGGCGCCTTCCTTCACGTAGTCCCCGACGGACACGGAGCGCAGCCCGATCACGCCGGTGAAAGGTGCTCGGATCTGCGTCTTCTCGAACTTGGCTTCGGCGAGCGCCACCGAGGCTTCGGCGACACGGAAATTGTTCTCCGCTTCGTCGCGTGCCTGCGCCGAGATGAAGTTTTGCTTCTGCAGGTTGATGGCGCGCTCGTACTTGCTCCTGGCCAACGTGTGGTTGGCGCGCGCCTGCTTCACGTCGGCGTCGTTGATGGACGTGTCGAGCCGAACGAGAGGTGCACCTTTCGCGACGCGCTGCCCCTCCTTGAAAAGAATGGCGCTCACCCGACCTGCAACCTCGGGGCGGATCACCACCGATTCGTCCGAACGCAGGCTGCCGACGGCCGTGAGTGTCTGTGGCAGCGCGGCCATGGACACCTTCGCGGCTTCCACCGTGACCGGCTGGCCCGCTGCGTTGCCCGCACCTCCGCCACTCTGCCCGCCGCCTTTCGCCTGAGCGGGCGCTGCAGGCAAGGCGGCCGGACCTTGCCGGGTGCCGGCCCAATACCCCCCGACCCCTGCTGCCGCGGAGCCGAACACGACCAGAGTTGCGACAACTGCCTTATTCATTCATGAAATCGCTGAAAAGGAGCCGGGCTCGGAAAAGTGGCCGATTATGCGCTGCCTGCAGTCTCTGCGGCAACGTGCACCGGCATTGCGCGTTGTTAGAATCGGGCTTCCCCACGCAAACGCCGCGAGGCTTGCTTGCCATCCAAGATGCCGTTTCCATTCGCGGTTCGCCGGACAATCGGTCTTTCTGCCAACCGCACGCTGCGTTCTGTAGCGTGCATGGTCGTGCTCACCGCCCTTCTCGGGCTTACGCCTGCATACGTTTCGGCACAGGCATTCCCCGCCCGCCCTGTACGCCTGGTCGTTCCGTTCCCGCCCGGCGGTCCGCTCGATGTCACCGGACGCCTCCTCGCGCAGAAGCTGACCGAAGCCTGGGGACAGAGCGTCGTGGTCGACAACCGGCCGGGTGCCGGAGGCAACATTGGCGCCGATCTTGTCGCCAAGAGCCCCCCCGACGGTTACACCGTGGTCATGGGCGCGTTGTCGACGCATGCCGTCAATCCGCATCTTTTCCCGAGCATGCCGTACGATCCCGTGAAGGACTTCGCCCCGATCACGCTCGTCGCCATCACCCCCAACGTGCTGGTGGTGAATCCCAAGCTGCCGGTCAGCTCGGTCAGGGACCTGATCGCTTATGCCAAAGTGCATCCCGGTCAGCTGTCGTTCGGGTCGGGCAGCAACGGAAGCGCCGGCCACCTCGCTGGAGAGCTTTTCAAGGTCGACGCGGGCATCGACATGGTGCACATACCTTTCAAGGGCGGCGCGCCGGCGACGCAGGCACTGCTCGCGGGGGATACCCAGCTCATGTTCGACAACCTTGCCAACGCCATGCCACAGGTCAAGGCCGGCAAGCTCAAGGCTCTGGCCGTCACCACTGCGCAGCGCTCGCCCCTCGCACCCGATCTGCCCACGATGGCCGAAGCAGGCGTGCCGGGCTTCGACATCTCCACCTGGTATGGACTCCTCGCCCCTGCGGGAACGCCGCGCGAGGTGATCGCCAAATGGAACGCCGACGTCACTCGCATTCTTTCGACGGCAGAAACCCGCGAGCGGCTGACCGGCCAGGGCGCGGAGCCGTCGCCGACAAGCCCAGAGCAGTTTGCGCGGTTCATCGCGCAGGAGCTTGCGAAATATCAGCGCATCGTGAAGGCCTCGGGGGCCAAGGTCGATTGAGGGCAACGTGCCCATGCTCATCAACACTGTCCAAAGGAACTCCATGTCGATTGCATCCCGGTCCAGGCGTGCGGCACTCATCGCATTCGCGCTCATCACGGTCGCGCCTGTTGCGCTCGCGCAAGGTCAAAGCTATCCGACGAAACCCATCCGCCTCGTCGTGCCGTTCCCGCCCGGAGGGGCGACGGACATCCTGGCGCGCGCGGTGGCGCAACGCTGGACTGAAACGCTCGGACAGTCCGTGGTGGTCGACAATCGGCCCGGTGCCGGCGGCAACATCGGCAGCGATCTGGTCGCAAAGGCAGCGCCGGACGGCTATACGCTTGTAATGGGCACCGTCGGCACCCATGCTATCAATCCAAGCCTGTACGCGCGGATGCCGTACGACCACGTGAAGGATTTCGCACCGGTGATCCTGGTCGCCGGCGTTCCCAATGTGATGGAGGTGAACCCATCGGTGCCGGCCCGCACGGTGGCGGAGTTCATCGCGTATGCCAAGGCCAATCCTGACAAGATCAATTTCGCGTCCTCCGGGAGCGGCACGTCGATTCACCTTGCCGGTGAGCTCTTCAAGGTCATGACGGGCGTGCAGATGACGCACGTGCCATACAAGGGCAGCGCACCGGCCTTGACGGATCTCATGGGCGGTCAGGTGCAGGTGATGTTCGACAACCTGCCGCCTTCGCTGCCGCACATCAAGGCCGGCAAGCTTCGCGCGCTTGCGGTCACCTCATCGACACGCTCGCCCGCCCTGCCAGACGTGCCCACCGTTGCCGAGGCGGGCGTTCCCGGCTACGAAGCGTCCTCCTGGTTCGGCGTGCTTGCGCCGGCGGGCACGCCGCCGGCGGTCATCGCCCGGCTTAATGGCGAGGTGGCGAAATGGCTTGCGACCCCGGAAGCCAAAGAGCGCATGGCGAGCCTCGGTGCCAACGCCGTCGGCGGCTCGCCCGAAGATTTTGCCGCGCACATCCGCGCCGAAACCGCGAAGTGGGCCAAGGTGGTCAAGGAGTCAGGCGCAAAGGCTGAGTGAGTGTCCGTCGTTGGCTCGAGCACATCGGGAGCCAAGCGCTAAAGACACATCCGGGGAGCCGACCGCGCCGCCGAAGAGGCGCGAAGACCGGGGTGAGATTGCGCGGGCGACCTCCCGCGGCGGTTCGGCTATCGGCGCCGACATTCAGGCGGCAGATACTCCGGTGGGATATCGATCGGGATACAGAGCCAGCGTACATGCTGCTTTGCAGTCCTCACTGGTGCCAGCAGGATTGCCTTGCCTTCGAGCTCTGGCAGCGAGGGGCCGAAGCGCACCCGCAGGCGACCATTGTCGGGGCTCACGTTCACGTCTTCGACAACCGAGGTCGCGACACGGTTACTCGACACGGCATCGGTCTGACTCGGCACCAGCCGCGCCGTCAGCCACGTCGCCTCCACCTCCTGCTCGAGGCCGCGCACCGCCGCAAGCGTCGCGATGACCTGCTGTCGAACGTGATGCTCGTGCCAGGCACGAACGAGGTCGTGGCTCACGGCCACCGCGATGAGCGTTACGCCTGCGACAGCGCCCGCGGCGCCGTACCACGAGACCGCCCCGCTGGTCGCAGCACGCGTCGCGGCTTCCACCGGGCTGACCGTTTCGCGCTCGGCGGCGAGCGACTGCGCACGCACACGCCGATACACGAGGTAGTCGGCGCACGCCGCGGCGATGGTGCACGGCAGCAGCCAGATGAGAAGGAGCGCAAACACTGCCCACGCACCGAGCGCACGATCCACCGTGCCGCTCACCGCCACGAATGCCATTGCGCCGCCAAGAGGAAGCAGTGCGAACACGAGTGCCGCGATCCACAGCTTGCGATATGCAGCCCAAAGGCAGGGTGCGAAGAACGCGGCCCAGTTCCAGCCGGCGAGCGGTTTTCCGGCCTTCTCGAAGGCGAGGAAGCGCGAGGCGTAATGGTCGGGGTTGGGACCTACGGCCAGCCGGTAGAGCATCGCGAGCGCCGGGCGCACGATCGGAATCTCCAGCGGCCCTGGCATGCGAATCGTGTCGCCGAGCCCGCTCGGACTCGTCAGATCCGATTCGTGCGCGGCGATGCCGGTATCCGGATTGTCGCGCAAGGCTCGGGCCGGTGAGCGCGTTCGCGATGAAGGGTTCGACGGCATCGAATGCAGTATAGGCGCGGAGCGCAGAAACAGGCGAGGAGCTTGACGGAAACGCGACCCGTTTAAACGGCCTGCGTCCATGCAATGTGCGCGAGCAGGGCCCACGCGAGCAACCATGCAACACCGCCGAACGGAGTCACCGCGCCCAGCACCCGAATGCCTGTGAGCGCGAGCGCGTACAGGCTGCCGGAAAAGAGCACGATTCCGGCAAACAGAAGCGCCGCGCACCAGGCAAAGGCGCGTGCCGCCTGCGGCCACTGCAACCATAGCGCCGCGACCACCAACGCGCCGAGCGCGTGCACGAGGTGATACTGGACCGCGGTCTGGAACACGGTCAGCAGGTCCGGAGCAATCCTTCCGCGCAGCGCATGCGCGCCGAATGCGCCCGCGGCCACGCCGCAAATTAGCAGCAGTGCCGCCGCCATGATCACGGAGCGCGGGGTCATCGCTTGAAGGCGACGGAACGCGGGCCGCGGAGCCGTTGCGACTTGCAGGTTCGACTACAATGCATTGTCCCTCCGGCGCACGAGCATAGCACCGCGAAGGACCGTACCGCGACCGAGCGCCGATGCAAACAATGCGCCCGGCGCGTGACTCCCACGAGATTCCAAGGCGACCATGTCGACGCTCCCTGCCGCTGCCGAAGCCGTGATTGCCGCCTCGTCGCGGCGCGATATCAAGCCGCATGCGAATACCGCGGAGCTGCCGGTCAGCCGAGCCACCTTTGATCAGGTGATGGTGCCGTGCTTCGACCCGGCGCCGTTCATTCCGGTACGCGGTGAAGGCTCCCGCGTGTGGGATCAGCAAGGTCGCATGTACATCGACTTCGCGAGCGGTGTCGCGGTCACCTCGCTGGGGCACTGCCACCCGGCGATGGTGCGGGCCATCGAGGAGCAGGCACGCAAGATATGGCACGTGTCGAACTGGATGACCAACGAGCCCGCATTGCGGCTGGCTTTCCGTCTCACCGCATCCACATTTGCCGAGCGCGTGTTCTTTTGCAACTCGGGGGCGGAAGCCAACGAGGCAGCGCTCAAGCTCGCGCGACGCTACGCTCACGACCGCGCCGGCCCCCAGAAGGTGCGGGTGATCTCCACGATCAACGCCTTTCACGGACGCACGCTGTTCACCGTCACCGCCGGAGGACAGCCGAAGTATGCGAGCGGCTTCGGCCCCACGCCGGCCGGCATCGCGCACGTGCCATACAACGACATCGGTGCGCTCGAAGCTGCATTTGCGGAGAACCGCGGCGACGATGTGTGCGCCGTAATCCTGGAGCCCATGCAGGGCGAGGGCGGCATGATCCCGGGTCGCCCGGAGTACCTGCAGGCGGCGCGTGCGTTCTGTGATCGCCACGGCGCGTTGCTGATTTTCGACGAGATCCAGAGTGGCATGGGACGCACCGGCGCGCTCTTCTCGTACATGCAAAAGGGTGTCGTGCCCGACATCCTCACCAGCGCGAAAGGCCTCGGCGGTGGGTTTCCGATTGCCGCGATGCTCACCACGGCCGAGATCGCGTCGGCCTTCTCCCTCGGCGTGCATGGCACGACCTTCGGGGGCAATCCGCTTGCCTGCGCTGTTGCAGGGGCGGTGTTCGATGTCATCAACACCACCGAAGTGCTCGATGGCGTGAAGGCCCGGCACGCGCTCTTCATTGAAGGACTGAAGGCGATCAACGCACGCTGCGAGGTTTTCTCCGAACTGCGCGGCGAAGGCGTCTGGATCGGCTGCGAGCTCGCCGAGCCGCTGCGCGGTCAGGCGATGCGCGTCATGCAGGCCGCCTATGAGGCCGGATTGCTCGTGCTCGTCGCGGGGCCGGACGTGGTGCGCATCGCGCCCTCGCTGGTGATCAGCCTCGACGAAATTCTCGAAGGCCTGGCGCGGCTTGAGAATGCGCTGCGCGCGCTGCAGCCCGCCGAGGCCGAGGTGCGGGCTTAGCTCACGCGCGTCAGGAGCGTCGGGGATTCACTTCGTTGGCGCCTGCGAAGAGGAGAACGTTGATCCGATGAAGGTCAGGCGCCACCTTCGTGCTGAACGTTTCCGTTCGACTGGCATTCAAACGTCATCATCACCCCGAAGGGGACTCGCATGAGGCACGGCACGTCATCCATCTTCATGCTCGCCGCGGC
>JALYXY010000111.1 GCA_030946875.1 Pseudomonadota bacterium
AGGTAGACCCGCGCGATCGCAGCCGCGAATGCCTCCGCCGAATCGGCGATGAGCACGTCGACCTCCGGCGTGAGATGCATTCCTTCGACCGAGGGCGTAGTCGCGACGACCGGCAGCCCATAGCTCATCGCAAGATTGACCTTGCCCTTCACGCCGGCACCGTAGCGCAGCGGTGATATCGATGCCCTCGTGCTCGTGAAGAAGGGCCCGACGTCCGGCACGTGACCGGTGATGATGAAATCGTCGGCAGCAAGGTCGCGAATGGTTCCCGGCGCGTCGGCGCCCACGATGTAAGTTTTTGCGCCAGGAATGAGACGCCGCACATGCGGCAGGACTTCGGACGCATACCACAGCACGGCGTCGGTATTGGGCGGGTGCTGGAAGCCACCGATGAAGACCAGGCCTTGCCGCTCGGCGAAAGGCCGCGAACCGGGCAACAGCTCGTGCACGTTCGAGAGGATGGCGACGTCCGCCTCCGGAACCATGCTCGCGAGCAGCGTCTTTTCGACATGACTGACGACGAGGGTGAAGTCCGCCTTGCGAATCAGGGCGAGCTCCTCGTCCCGCTTTGCGCGTGCACCCGCCTTTGCCATTGCCCCGCCGTCGAGCTCGGCCAGGCGCTCGGCGCGCAGGAAATGCAGGTCAACGGTGTCGAACACGAGCAGCGCCTGCGGCGCGAACGCGCGCACTGTTCCGACGTGCTTCGCGGCGATGTAGTGGCGCGACAGCAGGACGATGTCGAACTTGCGACCGCGCTCGCCGAGGAGCACCGGGATGCTGCGCACGTACGGGTGAAACAGCACTTCGACGCCGCGCTGCTGCAGGTCCGAGACGTACGGCTCCCGGTACTCCAGGCTGTCCGCGACGAAGGTCACCTTGCAGTGGAGCTCGATCAGGAGTTCGAGGATCGCCTGCATGCGCACGGATCCCGAGTCCTGATCCGGTGTGAGCATGCAGGCGTCGATCACCAGCACGCGATGGCGCGCGAACCGATCGTGCTCGAGGTGTGCATCGATCCCGTTGTTGCGATGACCTGCAAGGGCGAGCGACCATTTTTCGGCGAACCGGTGCTGGTTGATCACCTGATGGCGCTTCACACCTGAAAGCGTGTCCGTGCCCGATGTCTGCCCTTCGAAATGCACCACCGTCGCACGCGGCTGATACACCACGCGCCGGCCTGCCGCACGCACCGCAAACGCGAGATCGGTGTCCTCGTAATAGGCTGGGGCGAAGCGCATGTCGAAACCGCCGACCGCCCGAAACACCGCTGAAGGCACGGCGACGCACGCACCCGAGCAATAGTCCACCTCGCGTACGTAGTTGTGCTCCGGCCGCTCAGGGTCGTCGCCGCGTCCGCAGTTCCACGCCGACCCATCACGCCACACGATTCCACCGGCCTCCTGCAGGCGACCATCGGGGTAAACAAGCTTCACGCCGACGAGGCCCACGCCCGTCCGTCGCTCGAAGATCTGCAGAATGGCCTGCAGCCAGCCGGGCGTGACGATCGTGTCGTTGTTGAGGAAGAGCAGCACTTCGCCGCGTGCGAGACTGGCCCCGAGGTTGCAGTTGGCCACGAAGCCCTGATTCGTCTCGTTGCGCTCGATGCGCACACCCCGCACGTCGTGCAACACGCCCGCGAGCGGCACATCCGACGCATCGTCGATCACGATCACCTCGTAGCGTCCGCCCGGAGTGTTCGCGAGGATGCTCTTCAGGCATGTGTAGGTGAGCAGAGGATCGCCGAAGGCGGGAATAATGATCGAGACGCGCGGCAGCGACACACCCAGCTTGGGAAACGTGAGCGGCCCGACCGCGGTTTCCTGCAGGTAACGCGTGACCACCGGCGGACGGTACCGCCGTCTTCCCGAAAGCCTGTTCCATACGCGCGTGGCGAGCGCGGCCGTGCCGTGGTCACGCCAGATGGTGCGCGCGATATCTGCCTGCCGCGGTACGTGGCGCGCCGCGGCGTAGCTCGCGCGCAGTCGCGCCAGCGTGAGCTTCCACGGACGTCCCAGCATGCGTACCGGCGAGGTGAGTCGCCACGACGTCGATGTCTCGAACTCGCGAATGCGTGCATGGGCGAGCCGCAGCGCATGCTCGGCTTCGTCGGCGCGAGCCTGCGCACGCTGCTGCTCGCGCAGCGCGAGGTCCCTTTCTTCGTGCGCTGCCATGCGTTCAACGGCAATCTCGTCGATGCGGTGCTTGAGCTCCGTGCGCGATTCGGCCTGGCCGCACTCGACACCTGCGACGAACAGCGCGGCGAGAGGGGTGCCTTCAGCACCGACGTCGGCGCGCGGCAGCTCGAGATGACGGGGGTCGATACGCGGCACGTCGCCCGAGGATCGCGGCGGCGGCGCGATCGCGGCGACATACCACCGTCGATACGCCTCCGGCGACGTTCCAGGCTGCAGATCCATGGCCGTACGCGTCAGGAGCTCGTGGCCATTCACGCCCGCAAGCTCGAGGCATGCAGCATTCCACGCGGCCGGCGCGGCATCGTGCGGCAGCATGCGGCAGGCATCGTAGCCTGCCAGCCTCTCGACGTAGGCACCGAGCGACGAAGCGACGATCGGCAAGCCCGATGCGATGGCGGTCGACAGAATGTAGCCGTAGGTTTCCGGCACCTGCGTGGGCAGCAGGATGACATCGGGCCGCTCGGCAGCGATGAGGCCTGGCAGAGCCGCCTCCGGATATTCGCCGGACACGCTGAGCGGCACGTAAGGGGACTGCGCCACCGGCTCGGTCGTGCATCCGAGAACACGAAAGTACAGACCGAGATCGCGTTCCCTCGCATCGAGGGCACAGGCGACGAGCACATGCAGCCCTTTCTCGGGCGACATGCGGCCGGGGGCGATCGCCCGAACGATGCGGCGCAAAGGCGACCGTGGCCATTCGGGATGGGGATGAACGGACACCCGGAGCTGGGGCCAGAAACTGCGGTAACGCGAGGCGACGTCCTGCGAAGGTGCGATGACGCGGGACGCGCCGACAAGAAGCTTAGCAAACGACTGCCGCCATTCCGTGAGCGACAGATCCCACGGCACGGCGCCCGGTGCGATCGCCTCGTCGCTGCCCGACGGGCTCGCATCGGCGGGGTCCGCGAGCGCGAGAGACCCGTCGCGACCAGGATGCAAGCCGTAGTAGTCATGCAGCGTCACGTCGTAGGGAACCTGCAGCGCGTCAAGCGCTTCGAGCACTGCGCGCGGCATGCCGTGCAAGTGGTGCACATGGATGCGCGAGATACCGAGACCGCGCAGCAGGTCGATCAGTGAGAGCATCTCCGCGGGCAACGCGAAGTACGCCGCGAACGAAGTCGTCGCATCGGCGGCGCTGATCTCCACCGTTGCGCCCGGCCCCGGCCGGGCGGTCAGGACGTGACAGTCGCCCGCGACCAGCCCGGCGAGGTCCCGCATGTGCCTGTGCACGCCTCCGCCCAGCGCGTGCCCGATGAAGAGAATTCGCGGCAGGGTCGATGATGCGAGACGCGCGACGAGCTCGTTTGCGGCGTCTGCGGCGATGTTCCTCTGCTGTGGGTGTGATTCAGCGCTCATTTCGGGGGGGTGCGACGATGCGCCCGTCATTCTAGGGGCTAACTGCGCAGGGCGTTACGAGCGCGGGCATATACTTGGTGTCTCGCGTTGTCCTACACTCAAAAGGCGCCGGCTTGTCATCGCCTCGCGCGGTTCTCCACATCACTTCGGCGCCCGGTGGCGGGGTCGATCGCTATATCCGCGACATCGCGGCCAACGTTCCTCTCGCGCACCTCGCGCTACACGTGGGTAGCGGCACCGACGTCATCGAAGACCTCGCAACCGGACGGCTCTGGCCGGTTCCCGCTGCCAGCGACGCCGTTGCTCAAATCCTCGCGCGGCAGGTGGAGCTGCTGCACGTTCATACTCTCGACGAATCGTGTCGCGCCCGTGCGACAGCGCTGCGGGCGCACCGCGATATTCCGTTCATTGCAACACTGCACGACGTGAGCTTCGCCTATGTCAACGCGTTCGCCGCCGGCATACCTGTCGCGCGCGAAGCTCGCTCGACGAGCGCAGCCGTTCCCTGGCTCCAGGACGCCGCCGCGGTGGTCGTTCCGTCCGCCTATATGCGCGAGCTTGCCCGGGAGAACGGCATGCCGCTGGATCCGCTGCTGATCGCTCCCGGTATCGCCCGGCCGAGCGCTCCTCCGCGCCGCGAATTGCCCGCGTCGTTCCGCGATGAGGGCCGTTCGAGCGTGATTGCCGTCGTCGGAGCGATCGGCCCTCACAAGGGTAGCGCCCTGCTGGCCGACATCGCGCGCGCGCTGCACAAGGCAGGCAGTGCGCTGGTGGTGATCGGGTACACCGACACCCGGCTCATGCGCGGCTGGGTCTCGCCCGGCCTCTTCGTGCACGGACCCTACACCGACGACGAGCTCGCTGCATGGCTCGAGGCGTACGCGCCGCACGTCGCGATCTTCCCCAACAGGCTGCCAGAGAGCTTCAGCTACACGCTGTCCGAGGTATGGGCCACCGGCATCCCCGTGGTCGTGCCGGACGAGGGCGCACTCGGCGAACGCGTGCGTGCGCAGGGCGGCGGCTGGCTGCTGCCCTCCGGCTTCACGGCGCAGGAAGCGAGCCGGCTTTTGTTGCAGCTACTGTCCACCGGGCGCCGGACCGAATGGGCACGCGTAAAATCCGCAATCGTGCCAAGTCCCGAACGAGTTCCCGATCTCGCCGACATGGCGCAGGCCATCGGGGCGGTGTACGCGCGTTTCGGCCTCACCCGCGCAACTCCGCAGGAGCCGGCGGACCTGCAGAGCCTGGCTCATCTCCTGGCCGTCAACATCAACGGAAGCTTGTTCCGGCAGGAGCTCGTGCATCTTTGCGCGACGCTCGACAACAGCGAAGTCGCGCGCCTCACCGCCGAGCGCGAGGCCGCAGCGCAGTCGGCCCGCGCGAGCGCGACTTCGGCCTGGGCGGAGAAGCTGCAAGCCGATCTCGATGAGACCCGCGCGTGGATCGCCAAGGTCGAGGCGGACGTCGCCGTGCTGAACGAGGAGCTCGCGCGCCGCGACACCACCATCGGCGAGCTGCAACGGACAACCGAAACGTTGCGGCAGGACAATCAGCGGCTGGCGCTCGAGGAAGCCGCCTTTCACCAGCTGCCGCAGTTGGCCCAGCGCCTGTTGCGGTGGAAGCTGCGACATGGCCGTTGACGTCAGCGTTGTCACGTATCGACCGGACGAGCGCCTTCTCGGAGCACTCCTCCAGAGCATTGCCGAGCAATGCAATGGCCAGGAAGTACATCTCTACATCCTCGACAACACGCCACGAGGTGAGGCGCTCGACCTGATCCGGGGCCTGCGTTCACTGCAGGCGCCCGTCGCGTTTGCAAGCACCAGCTTCGAGGCGTCGTCGTCCAATGTCGGCTTCGGTCGCGGCCACAATGCGAATGCAGCGCGCGGCAAGTCGCCTTACATTCTCATCGTCAACCAGGACTGCGTGCTCGAGCCGGAGGTGCTCGCGCCTCTCCTTGTCGAAGCGAATGCCGACGAGCAGCGCGTCGCTGCGTGGGAACTGCGTCAGATTCCGTACGAGCACCCCAAGGCTTATGACCCCGTGACGCTCGACACGCCGTGGACGAGCGGTGCGGCCACGTTGTTCCGGCGCAAGCCATTCGAAGAAGTCGGCGGCTTCGATCCACGCATTTTCATGTATGGCGAGGACGTGGATCTTTCATGGCGCCTGCGCTCGCGTGGCTATCGCTTGCGCTACCTGCCCCGGCTCGCAGTCGTTCACCGCACGTACAAGCGGCCCGCCGAAGTAAAGCCGCTGCAGGTTCTGGCGGGCGTGGAGACGAACCTCCGTCTGCGAGCGCGTTATGGCGGGTTTGCGCGCACTGTGCAGGGGATCTCGATGGCCTGCGCGGAGATTCTCGCACCGCCGGATTTTCCCGGGCGCCGGCTGGGCCTTGCACGGGCGCTTGTTCGGTTCGTCCCGCAGTGGCCCCACTTCGCCCGAACGCGCGTACTGCCCACCGAGCACTTCCGGCCGGTGTTCAACGGCTGGGGTTATGAGCTGCGCCGGGACGGCGCTTTCCTGCCGTTCCGCTCGCGTCGCGAGTCGCCGCCCAAGCAATCACCCGTCGTGTCGATTCTCATCCGCACCATTGGTCGCACGAGCTGGCTGCGGCAGGCGCTGCGCTCGGTCGCCAATCAGACGTGGCCCGCCATCGAGACGGTGGTGATCGAGGATGGGCCCGCAACCTCTCAATCGGTGATCGATGATTTTCGTGAGTGCCTCAACGTGCGCTATCAGGCGACTGGCCACCGCGTCGGTCGCGCACGGGCCGGCAATCTCGCCCTCGCAACCGCCACCGGCGAATGGATCAACTTCCTCGACGATGACGACGTGCTGTTCGCGGACCACGTCGAGGTGCTGATCGAGGCCGTGCGCGAACGGAAGGCCAAAGGCGCCTACGCGCTGTCATGGGAGACCCACACGCATGTGATCGACGCGACGACGGGTATCGTTGAAGAGATCGCTCACATCACGCGGCATCGCCAGCCGTTCGATCGCCTGACGCTGTGGCACCACAATTTCCTGCCCATCCAGGCGGTCATGTTTCATCGGAGTCTGTACGAGCAGTACGGTGGCTTCGCAGAGGACATGGACCAGCTCGAAGACTGGAACCTCTGGACGCGCTATACGCTCGAGAACGATTTCGTGATGGTCGAGAAGACGACGTCGAAATATCGTGTTCCCGCTGCGGTCAAGGAGGCCGCGGGTCGGCAGGAGCTTCTGGATCGCGCCTATCGCGACGCGGTTGAACGCCAGCGGCTCATGCGCCTCACGCTTTCGCCCCTCGACATCTCGCGCATGGCAGAAAATTACATGCGGAGCCAGTCGCTGGTTCTGGTGAGCCGACAGGACGTGCGTCGGTTCGTGATGCTGCGGCCATGGCTTGCGCGGCTCGCGACGTGGCGCGGCCCGCTGCGACGGCTGATCGCAGGACGCCGCGCCGTGCCATGAGTGACGCCACGAGCGCGCGCCTCGAGTTCACCGGCGAGCGCTTCGTCCCCGGTGCGCCCGGGGAAATCTGGTACGAGCACTGGCACCGCTATCACTTCGCCCTGCCGCTCGTGCTCGACCGGACAGTACTCGACGTCGCGTGCGGCGCGGGATACGGGAGTGCGCTCCTCGCGCGCACCGCCGCTTCGGTCACGGGCGTCGACATCTCCGCGGAGGCGATCGGCTATGCGCAAGCCACCTACGGCAGCGCGCCCAATCTGGTGTTCCGCGAGGGTGATTGCGCGAGCCTGCCATTCGCCGCCGAGTCGTTCGACGTGGTGATCTCGTTCGAGACGATCGAGCACATCGCGGCACAGGAAGCATTCGTCGCCGAGGTCCGGCGAGTGCTCAAACGAGATGGTCTGTTCGTGGTCTCGTGTCCGAACCGGCGCGAATACTCTGAGGCCCGCGGGATCGTCAATCCGTTCCACGTGCGCGAACTGTATCGCGACGAATTCGCCGCACTGCTCGGCCGACACTTCGCGCACCATCGCTGGCATGGGCAGTACGTGAGCTTCTTCTCGGTGCTGGCGCCTGACCACGCTGCACACGAGGCAGAGCTTTTCGAGCTCTCCGAGACGGCGCCCATGCAAGCCTCGTCCGGCCACCGACGCCCGCGATACTTCGTGGTGCTCGCGAGCACCGACGCGGGAGCGCTCGATTGTGCCGGCTCGAGAATGTCCGTGCTGGCAGATGCAAATGAATGGGTCTACCGCGATTACGAGAAGGTGACACGAGCACTGCACGAGGCGCACGAGCGCGGCAACGCACTCGAACGTGAGGTTCTGGCACTGCAGGCCGCGCATGCCGAAGCGCTACTCCAGCGCGACGCGCTCGTGTCGCGAGCCATGGAGGATTCCCGCGCACGGGATGCGCTCGACTCGCACGTCACCGCGTTGCAGTCGACGCTCGCCCAGCGCGACGAATCCGTGAAGGCGGCGCGTGCATGGCAGGCGAAGCTCGAAGCGGACATCGCCGCGCTGCAATCAGCCCTTCGCGAGCGCGAGTCCTGGCGGTGGTGGTGCCGGTCGCTGCCCCGCCTTGTGCGTACCGGGCTGCGCAGAGGCTAGAAGGTCACTATCACCGGCTGATGGTCCGCGGCCTGCGTCTCCCGGTCGACTCTTAGCGAACGGATGCGCTGGCGTAACGGCTCGTTCACGAATACGAAATCGCAGTGCTGCTCGGGCTCGTCCGGGTGCGCCTTCTCGTAGATCTTGAACGTGGCATCGTGCGCAATTCCGGGATGCACCACCTCCCATGCGTCGTGCAACGGCAAGGTGCCATCGTCGAACGGACTCACCATACGGGCGTGCAGAGGGTCTTCCGGCTCGAGGTTGAAGTCACCGCAGATGAGCGTCGCCTCGGGTCGCAGGTAAGTGTGGAACGGATTGCCGCAGGTCTCGGTGATCGAGCCGTGCCGCGCGTGTCCGTACCCTTCTGCGTAGAGCGCCCGCAAGCCTTCGACTTGCGCGCTTCTCTGCTTCAGTGAGTAGTACTCGAGATGTGTGGTGATGATCCGCAGGTCTCCGAACGGCGCTCCCACGACGGCCTCGACGGCGATCCTCGGCATCCCCTTGGTGCCGGGATCGACCGGAAAAGGCAGCAGATGACGGAACACCTGTCGCACCGGCAAGCGTGACAGGATCATGTTGCCGAATCGGCGTCGGCGCTGGGCATCGCCGGGGTGATCGACGCCGAACCCCGCCACCGGCGTGAAGTCGGGAAGGAGCTCGGCGAGTCGCGCTGATTGGTCTTCGTCCGTGCTGCCGGCAAGACGCGGGTCCGGGAAGTTGTCCGCGATCTCCTGAAGGCACAGCACGTCGAAATCCGCGAGGCGGCGTGCCTCGGACACGATGCGTGCCGCGTCGACTCGGCCATCGACACCGCGGCACCATTGGGTATTCCAGGTGATCAGGATCACACGTTTTCCACATTCAAGTCAGGAGAACTACCGGATGCCAGCCCGCATGAAGGAGGCGACGAACTGCCGCTGAAACAGCAGGAACGCAATCAGCAACGGGCCCGTGGAAAGGAGCGTCGCGGCCGTGATGATCGCCCAGTCGATGCCTTGGTCGGTCGCGGAGAACACCTGCAATCCGACCGTCACCGGGCGCGACTCGACTGAGTTGGTAATGATCAGCGGCCACAGGAAGTTGTTCCAGTGATACGACACGCTCACCAGCGCATAGGCGAGATACACGGGCCGCGCGAGCGGAACATAGACCTTCCACAACACCTGCAGCGCCGTGCAGCCTTCCATGCGGGCGGCTTCGTCGAGCTCGCGCGGCACCGTCTTGAATGTCTGCCGGAGGAGGAAGATACCGAAGGCGCTCGCCATGTATGGCAACCCGATCGCGAGGATCGTATCCTTGAGCCCGAGCGCGGCCATCGTGCGGTAGTTCTCGACGATCAGCACGTCGGGCATGACCATGAGTTGCACCAGCACCAGCGCAAAGAGGACGCCGCTGCCCGGAAACGTATACCGCGCAAAGGCGTAAGCCGCGAGCGTGACGATCACGAGCTGCGCAGCGAGAACAAGCCCGACCAGCAGCACCGTGTTGGCAAAATACCGGGCGAACGGCGCGGCATTCCAGGCGGTCACGAAGTTCGCCAGCGTGAGCGGCGCATCGATGACGAAGCGCGTGGAATATTCGCCCGCGTGAAATGCTGTCCACACCGCGTAGGCGAGCGGGAGTATCCAGAGGATGCCGAGCAACCACGCGGCGACGCTTTCGATGACTCCCGGCAGAGGGTGCGCAGGGCTCGTCGCAGTCACTGGTAATGCACCTTCCGCTCGAGCACGACGAATTGCAGCACGGCGATGACCGCGAGGATCGCCAGCAGCACGACCGTCAGCGCGGCCGCGTACGCCGAATCCCAGAATCGAAAGCCGATCTCGTAGATGTAATAGAGCAGGAGCTCGGTCGCGTTATCGGGTCCGCCGCGCGTCATCACCACCACGTGATCGACGAGCCTGAACGCATTGATCACGGCGTTCACCAGCACGAACAGTGTCGTGGGCATGAGCAGGGGGAAGGTGACGCGCCGGAAGAAATAGGCGCGCGATGCGCCTTCAATGGCGGCGGCCTCGGCCAGATACGGCGACATGGACTGCAAGGCGGCGAGATAGAAGATCATGAAAAAGCCCGCCTCCTTCCAGATGGTGACGAGCATCAGGCTCGCGAGCGCGGTGCTTTTGCTACCGAGCCAGTTGTGGCTGCCGAAGCCGAACGCGCCGAGCACCCTTTCGAGGAGCCCGTATTCCGGCGTGAAAAAGAATAGCCAGATGTTGGCCACCGCGATCATCGGCAGAACCGTGGGCGTGAAGTAGGCGAGACGCAGGAAGCCGCGCCCGACGATCGCCTTGTTCACCCAGATCGCCATCACGAGAGCCAGGGCGATCGACACGGGGATCGTGCCGAGCGCGTAGATCAGGTTGTTGTTGAAGGATTGCCAGAATATCGGGTCTTCGACGAGTTGCCGGTAGTTGTCGAGCCCGGCAAAGCGCGATGGACGGCTGCCCTTGGGCGTTGTGAAGAAGCTGTGCCAAAGCGTGGCGACCGCAGGGTAGTGCGTGAAGAGCGCGAGCAACACGGCGGCCGGCAGCAGCAGCAGCCAGGCGTGCACCCACTCGCGCCTATGCAGCGCAGCGATGCGGGGTGCACGCACAAGGGGTGCTGCCGGCACCGCAGCCATCGGTCAGCCCGTGCCCCGAAGACACCGGCGCGCACCGTGCCTCAACGTCGGGGCGCGGCCACCGTGATGCATCGGCGGCTCAGCGGTAGGAACGCAACAGACGGTCGGCTTCGCGTTGCGCGTCCTTGAGCGCCTGCTCGGGCGTCTTGGTGCCGGTGAGCGCAGCCTGCAGGCCGTCGTTGAGCGCCTTCGTCACACGCTGATTGTCGTGCGTGGAAAGCTCAGCCTTGGCGAAGGGGAGCTGATCGCGAGCCACCGCCGCGGCGGGGAATGTCGCCACATACTGCTTCATCACGGGCGTGTCCCAGGCGTCGGCCCGCACCGCCACGTAGCCGGTGTCGATGCCCCACTGCGCCGCGCGTTGCGGCGTGGTGGCCCACTTGATGAACTTGAGTGCCGCCTCGCGCTGCTGCGGCGTGCTCTTCTTGAACAGGTAGAAGTTGCCGCCGCCCGTCGGGCTGCCGCGCTGCTTGCCCGCCGGCAGCATGGCCACGCCGAAGTCGAATTTAGCGTTGTTCTTGACGTTGGTGAGGTTGCCCGTGGTCGTCCACATCATGGCCACCTTGCGTTCGAAGAAATCCTTGGGCGTGGTGCCCCACTCGACAATGCCCTCGGGGTGCACCTTGTACTTCTTCACGAGGTCCACCCAGTACTGCAACGCGGCGATGACCTCCGGCCGATCGTAGTAGGTCTGGGTGCCGGCGTCGTTCATCAGGTTCACGCCGTTTTCGAGCGCGAGCGCCTGAAAGAGCCAGTACGGAAAGCCCGAAGACGGGATCTGGATGCCCCATTGCGTGACCTTGCCCGAGGCGTCGTGCTTAGTGAGCTTCTGTGCGTACTGAACCTGCTCGTCCCAAGTCGCGGGCGGCCGATTCGCGTCGAGCCCCGCGTCCTTGAACATCTCCTTGTTGTAGTACAGCACGACGTTGGAGCGCTGGAACGGGATGCCCCAGGTCTTACCGCCGGTCTGACTGTTCTCCATGAATGCGGGATAAAAGCTCCTCAGCCACGCGCGGTCCTCGTTGCTGCGGAGGAGGTCGTCGAACGGCACGATCGCGTCCTCGTCGATCAGCGTGAACATGTCAGTCGCCGCGAGGATCGACATCACGGGAGGCTCGCCGCTCTTCACCGCCGTCATCGCCTTGGTGATCGACTCCTGGTAGCTGCCCGAGTAGATGGGCTTCATCTTGATCCCGGGGTTCTCCTTCTCGAAATCGGCTGCATAGCCATCGATGATCTTGGTGATCGGCCCACCCACGGCCACTGGATAGTAGAAAGACACTTCGACCGGGGCCTGAGCGGCCGCGAGAGTGGCCGCCATCGCGGCCATGATCGACAGGAGCGAAGCGAAGATCGCCACCCCGAAACGTTTGCTTCCAATCCCTAACATGTGTCCTCCTGTTGAGTGTTGTATCAGGCGAGCATCGTGACCGATGGTGCCGGTGCGGACTCGATGCGCCGGCTGCCATCTGCAGCAAAGAAATGTTGTGCGGCCCCCGACCAGGCAAGCCACGCGGTATCGCCAGTGCGAAGCGCGACCCTTCCGGGAGTTCGGACTGAAACTCTGGCCGTACCGACGCGGCACGACAGCAGCGAATCGGCACCGAGGTATTCCATCGCCAGCACCTCGGCGCGCACGCCGCGCTCGAAGGCGAGCGTAATGTGCTCGGGACGCACGCCGAGCATGCCCCCCGCCGCATCTCGCGCGCCGAAGACAGGCCCGTTCGTTCCCGCGATGACGGCGCCGCCGCTGCCGGTCTCGAGCGGCAGCAGATTCATCGGAGGCGTACCAATGAATCGCGCGACAAAGGTGTTCGCAGGCGTTTCGTAGAGCTCGGCAGGCGTGCCGTCCTGCTCGATGCGACCCGCATTCAGCAACACGACGCGGTCGGCCATCGACATGGCCTCGACCTGATCGTGGGTGACATACACCATGGTCACGCCGAGCGTCCGCTGCAGGCTGCGAATTTCGGAGCGCATCTCCTGGCGAAGCTGCGCGTCGAGGTTCGAAAGAGGCTCGTCCATCAGACACACCGGCGCCTCCGCGATGATCGCGCGCCCCAACGCCACCCGCTGTTGCTGTCCGCCCGAAAGCTGTGCCGGCTTGCGGTCGAGCAGCTTCGAAAGGCCGAGCAGCGAGGCGACCTTTTCGAGCCTCGCTGCGATGTCGGCCCGTGGGACCTTGCGCACGCGCAGCCCGAACACGATGTTCTCCGCGACCGACAGGTGGGGGAAAAGCGCGTACGACTGGAACACCATCGCTACGCTGCGCTCGGTCGGCGGACGATCCGTGACGTCGCGGCCCGCGATATGCACGCGCCCGCCGTCAGCGCGCTCGAGGCCCGCGATCAGGCGCAAGGTCGTCGACTTGCCGCAACCGGAGGGTCCCAGCAGCACGTTGAGTGTGCCCGCATCGAACGCAAACGAGATGGCATCGACCGCCTGAACCTGACCCTGGGCGGTCGTCCAGTGCTTGCTCAAGGACTCGGCAGTGATAGCCGGCAACGGACGCTCCTCGCAGATCGGCTGATGAGGCGCCGTACCCGCGCATGGCTATAGCGCCAAAGCATGCAGGAGGGCGGCCGATGATAGCACCGGCGTGGCTTGCGTTGCTGCGGCTTTCAGGCGGGGAGACGCGACCGCTGCGCGCGGTGTTCAAGCCCTCGTTCGTGCGCCGCCGAAGAGCTCCGCCAGCGCTTCGCCCGGAACGGCGGCGCGCATGAATGCCTCGCCCACCAGAAACGCGTGCACGCCGTGCGAGCGCATGCGCGTGACATCTTCGCAACCGAGGATGCCGCTTTCCGTCACGACGATGCGCCCCTCAGGGATGCGCGGCAGAAGACGGAGCGTGGTATCGAGAGTCACCTCGAACGTGCGGAGGTTGCGATTGTTGACGCCGATCAGCCGGGTCGAAAGCTTCAGTGCCCGCTCGAGCTCGAAGGCATCATGCACTTCGACCAGCACCGCCATGCCATAGCTCGTCGCACACTCCTCGAGATCGAGGAGCGCAGCATCGGTGAGCGCTGCCACGATGAGGAGCACGGCGTCGGCTCCCATCGCCCGGGACTGCGCGACCTGGTAAGGCCCGATGATGAAATCCTTGCGCAGCACCGGCAGCTCGCAGGCTTCGCGGGCCGCGCGAAGATGCGCTGGAGCTCCCTGGAAATAGGTGGCATCGGTCAGCACCGACAGGCACGCGGCGCCATTCTCGGCGTATTGCGCGGCGATCGCCGCCGGCTCGAATTCGGCGCGCAGGACGCCCCTGCTGGGGCTTGCCTTCTTGATCTCGGCGATCACTGCCGCGTTGCCTTCGAACACCTTGCGCTCGATCGCCCCGGCGAAGTCGCGCACGTCATCGCGCGCGCGGGCGTCGCGCTGGACGTCGGCCAACGATCTCGCTGCCTCGGCCTCCGAGACCTCGATGCGCTTGGTCGCGAGAATGCGCTCGAGAATGTCGCTCATCGTGTGACAGGGTGTGCGACGGACTCGAGCATGTCGATCACGCCTTGCCCGTGGCGCTGCCGAGCCGGGTCGTCAGCTCGACGAAGTCCGTGAGCTTTTTCTTCGCGTTTCCGCTCAGCACGGCTTCACGTGCCCGATCGATCCCTTCGGCGATCGAGCTTGCGACGTTGGCGGTGTAAAGCGCGACACCCGCATTGAGCACGACGATCTCGCGCGGCGTGCCTTCGACTCCCGAGAGCGCCTCGACGAGCATCGCCTTGGATTCGAGGGCGTCGGTCACCTTGAGACCCCGGTTGCTGATCATGCGCAATCCGAAATCCTCCGGGTGGATTTCGTATTCGCGCACTTCACCATCCTTGAGCTCGCCGACCATGGTTGCCGCGCCGAGGGAAACCTCGTCCATTCCATCCTTGCCGTACACGACCAGCACGTGTTTGCTGCCCAGACGCTGCAGCACGCGTACCTGAATGCCGACCAGGTCGGGATGGAACACTCCGAGCAGCTGGTTGGGGGCACCTGCAGGGTTGGTGAGTGGACCCAGGATATTGAAGATCGTGCGCACACCGAGCTCCTTGCGTACGGGCGCCGCATGCTTCATGGCGCTGTGGTGATTCGGCGCGAACATGAAACCGATGCCTGTCTCCGCGATGCAGGTGGCAACCGAATCGGGGCCCAGCATGATGTTCGCTCCAAGCGCCTCGAGCACGTCCGCACTCCCCGATTTTGACGACACCGAGCGCCCGCCGTGCTTTGCGACGCGGGCCCCCGCAGCGGCTGCGACGAACATTGCAGCCGTCGAGATGTTGAAGGTCTGCGCCGAGTCGCCTCCGGTGCCCACGATGTCGACGAGATGCTCGTGATCAGGCACCGCCACCTTGGTCGCGAATTCGCGCATCACCTGCGCGGCCGCCGCAATCTCGCCTACTGTTTCCTTCTTCACCCGCAGCCCGACGGTGAGCGCCGCGATCATGACGGGCGTCGCGTCTCCGCTCATGATCCGACGCATGAGCGCGAGCATCTCGTCGTGGAAGATCTCCCGATGCTCGATCGTGCGCTGCAGCGCTTCCTGGAGTGTGATGGCCATGTCTACCTTGTCGCGGCGATGGAATCAGGGCTGGATGGGAGTTGCATGTCGCTGCGTGCATCCGTCGAATGCAGGAAATTGCGCAGGAGCGCGTGTCCGTGATCCGTCAGCATGGCTTCCGGATGGAATTGAACCCCCTCGACGGCAAGCGAGCGATGACGCACCCCCATGATGGCTCCATCCTCCGACCGCGCAGAGATCTCGAGACAGGCGGGCAGCCCGGCTTCTTCGATCACGAGCGAGTGATAGCGCGTCACGGTCAATGGCGACGGCACATGCGCGAACGCGCCACGTTGATCGTGCATCACCTGAGAGAGCTTGCCGTGCATCACCTGCTGAGCGCGGACGATGTGCCCGCCGAATGCCTGGCCGATGGCCTGATGGCCCAGACACACGCCGAGAATCGGGGTCACGCCGGCAAAGCGCTCGACCACGCTGAGCGATATGCCCGCCTCCGAAGGCGTGCAAGGGCCCGGCGAAATGACGATATGGCTTGGCTCCCAGGCATCGATCTGCTCGAGCGTGATGACATCGTTGCGATGGACGTGCACGTCCGCGCCGAGCTCGCCAAAATACTGAGCGAGGTTGTAGGTGAACGAGTCGTAGTTGTCGATGAGAAGCAGCATAGGGCTACCAAGCTACTGTCTGGTAACGGACCGTGTAATTCGAGCGCCCAGCGGCGGCGGTCAGCGCCCCCGACGTGAGTCGCGCAGGTTACGCAGCGCCCTGCGTCTCGGGAACGTCCGACGCCCGAGTGGTCTGCCCGGGTAAATCAATGGAGAAGACGCAGCCGAGCCCCGGTATGTTGCGGACACTGAGAACGCCCCCGTTGGCCTCAACGGACCGCCGGGCGATAGATAGACCAAGACCGAGCCCCGTTCTATCAGCACCACTTTGCACGAATGGTAGAAACATCTTTTCGGCGTCACCGGGAGGAAGGCCACCGCAGTGATCTGCCACGTCGATCTTGATGTGGTCCTCATCGCAATAAGCGGTCAACGTGACTTCGGTTCCGGGGGCAGTGAACTTGAAGGCGTTTTGCAGCAGGTTACCCACGGCCGAGAGCAGCAGGTCACGATCCCCGTCCACTGCCAGTTGCGGGTCCACCGCTGCCACCGTAAAGGCGCATCCGTGCGATTGCGCTTCAAGGGCCGAGGAGAGTTTGACCTCGGCAAGGAGGTTGAAAATCGAGAAGCGCACGGGCTGCACGGACATTCCAGCAGTCATCCGTACGTCGGTCAGAGAACGATTCACCAGTGAACGCATCCCGATGAGACTGCGTTCCAACGCAGCACCCGTTGCCCCTCCGACCCCTACGCCCCCGGCCTTTATGGCAGTGAGCGCCATCATCGCAGTACCCAAGAAGTTGCGTAGCTCGTGAGCTAGAAAGCCTAAACGTTCATTCAACGCATCGGTTTGACCTGCTGCGTCCGCATCACGATGCATACTGAACTCGGTGACTGCTGCGGCGATGCCATTGTCAAGACAGCGATTCAGAGTACGAAACTCATCGATCTCGAACGGCATGTTCAGCTCGAATGCGAGGTCGGTGATGGCTTGGCACAGATCCCCGTAGTCATGCACCACTTGATTGATGTCGAAGCCATGTCGCTCTAATTCGCGGCCATGCAACTTCGCCGAATCTCCGATTTCAGAAACGGGCATATCTTCACCACCCGATGGACCAGAAACTTCGCGGCTACGAATGGGTTCCTGCGTCTGCTCTACGCGCAGGGTCTTGATGAGCTGCGTGAGGAACAGAGGGATGCCGTGCTCCAACTCCTCCGGCGTAGCCTTGGGCGCGGATCGTTGAGCAACCTTATGACGGCACCGATTGATCAACTCAAGCTGGTTGATGGCGAGGAACTCATGTAAAGCCAGTCGTTTACTCATCGTCCCTCCTTATGCCCTCGTACGTCCGGCATGAGTGTCATGTTACGCCGGTTCTGCGCCGGGAAGCCAAAGCGCTCGGTCGATCAATTGCGCCGGAGCCAATGCTTTTGTCAAACGTGGATATGGGCACTGATCGCTTCGATGGAGGCCATCATCTGCTCCAGCGTCGCAGCCCCCGGCCTTCAGGGGTTTGCTCTGAACCTGCCAATCAGGGTTCGCTGCTACTCGGCGACCTGTAGAGCTCAGCCAGGAGGTAGTTCGCAATCGATCGCGGAATCCACTCTGGAGCGAGGCCGACGCCGAGGTGCCGCCCGGTCCATTTTTCACGAGCGTTTCAACGCAGTAAATGCGGTTGCAGATGCCCGTCATGTAGCTGCGTGACGATGCCAATCAAGTCTGCCTCGACAACGGCCGGCCACTCGTCGCGAGTGCGAGCGCGCCGAAAAGTGCGAACGATTTCTTGTGCATTGCGTCACCTTGAAATGAGTGGAAAGCGGAGCGAAGGCAGCATGATGCCCACCCGAGCGCGAACGCGCTAGCGCTCGTCGCCCTGTTGTTTGATCGCATGCAGGATCGCCTCCGCATCGGCAGGCTTGGCGAGCTCGACCACTTCGGCGTCGAGGCTCGGCTCACCGCGACGCGTGGGCAGCTCCGAGCGCAACTCATCGACGAGCTGAAGGATCTTGGTGGCCTTGCGCTCGGTGAGAAGATTGATCTGCAGGTCGAGATGCGCCCGGTGCTCGGCAAGTCGGGCCATCCGGGTCTGCCGGATGAGCACGGCAACCGTCAGCAGCAATGCGTTCGAACTGACAATACCCTGCAGCCAGAAGAATGGCGGCTCGTCGACGTATTCCCAGCCGGCCGTCGCCCCCCACAGGTTCGCGACAACCCACACCGCCATGAAGGCGAGGGCGAAGGCGAAGTACGCCGGGCTTCCGAAAAAGCTGCTGATGCGCTCGATGACGAGCTGGATACCCGAGATGCGCGCTTCCTCGCGCTCGTAGAAGTTCGCCAGCACGTCGAGGTCTTCGATGGCTGCTGGGGACAGGTTGCGTTCATCGCGCGGTGCTTTGGTCGACGCTGCCATGGATTTCGCCTTGCTCAAGCTGCGGGAGTGGGTACGGCAAACAAGTCATTGCAGGCGCTCGCCAGCGGGGCGCTGACCACCTGATGAGTGGCGGACGCCATCACGGTGTGGCGTCCAGACCACGCTGCACCATGTCGGCGGCACGGAGCACCGCGCGCGCCTTGTTCTCGGTTTCCTGCCATTCGCTGGCGGGAACCGAATCGTGCACGATTCCGGCACCCGCCTGTGCGTAAAGCATGCCATCCTTGATGACCGCTGTGCGGATCGCGATCGCGGTGTCGAGGTCGTCCTGGAAGCTCACGTAGCCCACCGCGCCGGCATACACCGCGCGCCGGCGTGTCTCGAGCTCGTCGATGATCTCCATCGCTCTGACCTTGGGCGCGCCGCTGACGGTGCCCGCCGGGAAGGCCGCGCGCAAGACGTCGAGTGCGGAAAGTCCTTCCTGCAACGTGCCCTCCACGTTCGAGACGATGTGCATCACGTGTGAGTACCGCTCGATCACCATGCGATCGGTAACTTTGACGGTGCCGGTCTGCGCGACGCGACCGACGTCGTTGCGCCCGAGATCCACCAGCATCACGTGCTCGGCAATCTCCTTCGGGTCACCGAGAAGCTCCGCCGCGTTGTGCTCATCGGCCTCCCGCGTTGCGCCACGCGACCGCGTGCCCGCGATCGGCCGCAGTGTGAGCGTCCTGCCTTCCTTGCGAACGAGAATCTCCGGCGAGGCGCCGACGACGTGGAAATCGCCGAAGTCGTAATAGAACATGTACGGCGACGGATTGAGCGAGCGCAGCGCGCGGTACAGCGACAACGGGGACTCGGAGAAGGGACGCACGAGCCGTTGCGACAGGACCACCTGCATGACGTCACCCGCGGCGATGTACTCCTTCGCCCGGCCCACCGCCGCTTCGTATTCTGCCTTCCCCATCTGTGTCGTCGCGGCCGTCACGACGGTCCCCATCTGCAGGGGTATCTCGACGGGCGTGCGTAGCCTCGTCCGAAGCTCCTCGAGCCTTGCCTGCGCCTTGTCGTACGCATTGCGCTCGGCGGGATCGGCGTACACGATCAGCGAAATCTTGCCCGCGAGATTGTCGACCACCGCCAGCTCTTCGGTGAGGAGGAGGAGCAGGTCCGGGATGCCGTCGACGGCGTCGCCGTCGACGCGTGCGCCGCGCGCGAGCCGCGGCTCGATGTGGCGCACGACGTCGTAACCGAAGAGTCCGGCCACACCACCGCAGAACCGCGGCAGACCGGGACGCGGCGCGGCGCGATAGCGGCGCATGAACGTTTCGACGAACGCCAGCGGATCACCCCGATGCCGCTCGATGATCCCGCCCTGGTCGGCGACGTGGATCTCATCACCATGCGCCGAGATGCGCAGCTTCGCGGGCAATCCGATGAAGGAGTATCGGCCGAAGCGCTCACCGCCGACCACCGATTCGAGGAGGTAGCTCATCGGCGCATTCGCGAGCTTCAGATACAGCGAAAGCGGTGTGTCGAGATCCGCGAAGGACTCGAGCATCAGTGGGATGCGATTGAATCCCTGCTCCGCAAGGGAGCGGAATTGTGCTTCGTTCAAGGAACCTCCTTCGATCATGACGGCTTCGCTGCTGTCGCGCGACGTATCGCGACGCTTGCAGGATGCTTGCGAGAGCTAGAGCAAGCCGGGGCGCCAGGGGTGCGCGCGCCGCCACCGGGGCGAATCGGTGAGGCAAGCGCAGGGCATCGGATCGAAGGTCATGAGGAGATGATGGGCACAGGGCGGATGCGCTCCGCGGCCGCCAATAGCGAAGGGACTATACCATCGGCATCGATGGCTTCCACAGGCACGCCCTCGTTGTAGCCGTACGGCACGATCAGCACGGGACAGCCCGCGGCGCGAGCCGCCTGCGCATCGTTCGAGGAGTCGCCGATCATCAAAAGGCGCGAAGGCGGCACCCTGAACGCCTGCGCGACATGCAGAAGTGGTCCGGGATGGGGTTTCTTCGTCGGCAGGTCTTCGGCTCCCAACACGAGATCGAAGTCCGCATGCAGCCCCGCCTGCTCGAGATGCGGCCTGACAAAACGAGACGCCTTGTTGGTCACGACCGCGAGCGGCAGTCTCATCTGACGCAGGCGGGCGATGCCCTCGCGGACTCCGTCGAACACTCTCGTTTGTCGGCCGAGCACGCGCTCGTAATGGGCCTCGTAGACGGCAAGTGCGCGCGCAACCTCGTCGGCGGGGATGGCATCAGCGGCTGCGCTGCGCGATTCGGCAAGGGCGTGGCGCACGAGATTGGCCATGCCCTTGCCGATGAGCGCGCGCACGCGCTCCATTGGCAGGCTTGCGAGCCCCCAGTCGGCAAGGAGAGCATTCACCGCCGCTGCAAGATCGTGCACGGTATCGAGGAGCGTGCCGTCCAGATCGATCGCGGCTGCACTCACCTCGAACCAGCGATCCGGCTGCGCGCCCATCGAAGCCTGCGCCGATGTCATCGGGGCGCGGAAGCGGCGCTGTCTCGCGGCTCGATGGTTGCGAGCTGTGCGTGCATGGTCGCGATGGTCTTGGAATAGTCAGGCGCGCCGAAGATCGCGCTGCCGGCAACGAACGTGTCCGCGCCCGCCGTTGCGATCGCGGCGATATTGTCGACCTTCACGCCACCGTCCACCTCGAGCAGGATCTCCCGGCCGGTTCGGCTGCAGGCTGCGTCGATCCGCTGGCGAACCTGCGTGAGCTTCGGCAATGCCGAGTCAATGAACGATTGGCCGCCGTAGCCGGGATTCACTGACATCACGAGCACGAGATCGACGCAGTCAAGCACATGATCGAGCCAATTGAGCGGCGTCGCGGGATTGAGCGCGAGCCCGGCCTTGCAACCGCATTCGTGGATCAGGCTGATGGTGCGGTCGACGTGCTCGCTTGCTTCGGGATGGAAGCTGATGATGCCGGCGCCTGCCTTCGCGAAATCGGCGACGATGCGATCGACGGGCTTCACCATGAGATGGACGTCGATCGGAACGCGGCAATGCGGCTTGATCGCAGCGCACACGAGCGGCCCCACGGTCAGGTTCGGAACGTAGTGGTTGTCCATCACGTCGAGATGCACGAAGTCCGCGCCGGCGTCGACGATGGCGCGCACCTCCTCGCCGAGGCGTGCGAAATCCGCGGACAGCAACGAGGGGGCGATGCGATAGTGAGGCACGGTTATAATTTGCCGCGATTGAAGAGCCGTGGACGCGAACGATGGAACAGGTAACGAAGCTCAGGTTTCAGATTGGCGTAAAGACGGTGTATCTGCCCGATCGGTCGGACCCCGCCTGCGGCCAGTTCGTGTTCGCGTACACCGTCACCATCACCAATTCCGGTGAAGCGCCCGCGCAACTCATCAGCCGTCACTGGATCATCACCGACGCGGACGAGAAGGTACAGCAGGTGAAGGGCCTTGGCGTCGTGGGCCAGCAACCTCTCCTCAAACCCGGCGAATCGTTCGAGTACACGAGCGGAACAACGCTGGCGACGGCGACCGGCACCATGCACGGCACGTATCAGATGGTGGACGAGGATGGTAGCGCGTTCACGGTTCCGATCCCGCCTTTCACCCTCTCGGCACCGCGCGTGCTGCACTGAGTCGGTCACGGCGATGCGTCCTCGCGACCGACGCGGGGATCGTCCTGCGGCGCCTTGGGCGTGCGTAGCGGTCGCATCGTCCACCACACGATGAAGAGCAGGACGAGGAGCGCCACGAGCGACTCGAGCAGTATCCATTCCATGAATGCGCTATCCACCTCTCCAATGTGCCGAGCGCTTGTGGCATTGCGCGGCGCTCTCTTCGTTCTGACGGCTTCGGTCGTGACCGGTTGCGTGACGATCACGCAGCCATCGGCACCCATCCCACCGGTGCCGGACATTCCAGCTTCGCAGTCGGGCCAGGCGCAGTACACCGAGGTCACATGGGAAGCGCTGCCGGGGTGGCGCGAGGATGCCTCGCACGAAGTCTGGCCGGCGTTCGTCGTCGGCTGCAAGGCGCTGACGCGCGGCGCATCGAATGCAACGTGGCAGCGCGTCTGCAATGCAACCGCGAGCGTCGATGCCAGCGACCCCGCTTCGGTGCGCGCGTTCTTCGAGGTGAATTTTAGCCCATATCGCATCACGACCCAGGACGGCGCAGACCAAGGCCTGGTGACGGGCTATTACGAACCGCTGCTGGTTGGAAGTCGCACCCGCAGCGAGCGTTACCGGGTCCCGCTCTATTCACCGCCGGATGATCTCCTGACCATCGACGTGTCGGAGCTTTATCCGGAGCTCAAGAACCGCCGCTTGCGAGGGCGCGTGGTCGGCAGGCGCGTGGTGCCGTACTGGGCGCGGGCGGACATCGACGCCGGCAGGGCCCCAGTGTCAGGCCACGAGCTCGTGTTCGTCGACGATCCGGTCGAAGCGTTCTTCCTTGAGATTCAGGGATCCGGCCGTATCCAGCTCGAGGGTGGCGAGGTGGTGCGGCTTGGCTACGCCGATCAGAACGGGCATCCGTACCGGGCGATCGGCGCTGTGCTCGCGGAGCGCGGTGCGATGCCCATCGAGCGCACGTCGATGCAGAACATTCGCGAGTGGGGAAGGCGGCATGCCGCCGAGCTGCCGGAGCTTCTGGCGAACAATCCAAGCTACGTATTTTTCCGCGAGGTGCCGCCCTTCGGGCCCGGATCGATCGAAGCTTCAATCGACGGGCCGATCGGAAGCCTTGGGATTCCCCTGCTCGCCCGGCGTGCGATCGCGGTCGATACGCGCTCGGTGCCGCTCGGCGCGCCGGTGTATCTCGCGACGACCTATCCGTCGACGACACGCCCGCTGCAGCGGCTCGTCATGGCCCAGGACACCGGCGGCGCAATCCGCGGCGCGGTGCGAGCTGACTTCTTCTGGGGATTTGGTAGTGAAGCCGGTCAGGAGGCCGGTCGCATGCGCCAGCAGGGTGCGATGTGGCTCCTGTGGCCCAGGGGCTCGCGGCCCCGCGCGCAGTAGGATCGTCGGCCGCCGGGGCTCTGCGGGACGAAAGCTTTACTGCGAGGCTTCCGCGACCCCTGCTTCTCGCGCCTGGCGATCGGCGTGGTAGGAGGAGCGCACCATTGCGCCCACCGCGGCGTGCCTGAACCCGAGGTCATTGGCTTCGCGCTCGAACATGCGGAAGGTGTCGGGATGTACGTACCTGCGCACGGGTAAATGCCCTCCGGATGGCTGCAGGTATTGACCGATGGTCACCATGTCGATCGCGTGCCGGCGCATGTCGTGCAGCACCGCGATGATCTCGTCGTCCGTCTCGCCGAGCCCGACCATCAGTCCCGATTTGGTGGGCACTTCGGGGAAGCGCTGCTTGAAGTCGGAGAGCAGCGTCAGCGAATGCGTGTAGTCCGAGCCCGGACGCACTTCGCGATAGAGTCGCGGAACCGACTCCAGGTTGTGATTCATCACGTCGGGCGGCGCGAGCGTCAGGATGGAAAGTGCGCGCTCCAGGCGTCCGCGAAAGTCGGGCACCAGCACCTCGATCTGCGTTTGCGGCGACCGCGCGCGCACCGCCCCGATGCAATCCACGAAGTGCTGTGCGCCGCCATCGCGCAGATCGTCGCGGTCCACGCTCGTGATGACCACGTATGAAAGACCCAGCGCCGCGATCGTGCGCGCAAGGTTCTCAGGCTCGTGCACGTCGAGCGGCAGTGGGCGGCCATGACCCACATCGCAGAAGGGACAGCGGCGCGTGCACACGTCACCCATGATCATGAAGGTGGCCGTCCCATGGCTGAAGCACTCGCCGATGTTGGGACATGACGCTTCTTCGCACACGGTGTGCAGGTCGTTCTCGCGCAGGATGCGCTTGATCTCGGCGAACCGCGGCGAGGTCGGCGCGCGAGCGCGAATCCAAGACGGCTTGGGAAGCCGCTCGGAATCGACGGCCGTGATCGGGTATCGGGCGAACACCCGTGCCGTCTTGGCCTCGCCTTTTTGTTTCTCGCCCGCTGTGAGCGGAAGGGGCTTCGCGTGATCATTCATCGATGGACTCTTGCAATGTGCTCGAGCAGCCGGGGCGTGAGGCTCTTGCCGGCAGACTCGACCGAAGGAGCGTGCGCGAACGCTGAAAGCTGAGTCACACGCAGTCCAGGATAGCCACACGGATCGATATCGTCGAAGGGGGCAAGGTCCATGGACAGGTTGACGCTGAGCCCATGATACGTGCAGCCATTCCTGACCCGTAACCCGAGCGCCGCAATCTTGCACTCGCCGCGATCGTCTCTCACGTACACCCCTGGAGCCCGTTCGCGTGCATGGGCAGCGACACCGAAGCCGGAAAGCCAGTCGATGACCCCCCCTTCAAGTGCGCGCACCATGCTGCGTACTCCGAGCGCCCGGCGCTTCAGATCGATCATCAGGTACACGATGAGCTGACCGGGCCCGTGATAGGTAACCTGGCCGCCCCGGTCGACCTTGCGCACCGCAATGCCGTTGTCGCGGAGCACGTGCTGCATGCGCCCCGCAAGTCCGAGTGTGTAGACGGCCCGGTGCTCCGTGAGCCAGACCTCGTCGGGGGAATGCGCATCGCGGGCGGCCGTAAACGCCTGCATGGCGCCCCAGGTGACCTCGTAGTCGGTGGTGCCCAGCGCGCGTACGAGCGTGGCCGGGCCCGCATGCGCTAAGTCGTCGGGCATGGGCGGAGGCCCGTTGTGACTACAGCACCATGGTGACCATGGGATGCGACGAAAGCTCCCGGTACAGGGCGTCGAGCTGGTCGCGCGAAGTTGCATTGATGGTGCATGTGAGTGACAGGTATTTGCCTGCGCTGGATGCGCGCATCTCGAGGCTGCGCGCGTCGAAATCCGGCGCATGCTTCTGCACGACTGCGACCATCGTCTGCGCGAAGCTGTCCTGCGTGAGCCCCATCACCTTGATGGGAAACGCGCACGGAAAGACCAGCAATGACTCGCCGGCAGGAGTTTGGAGGGTGATCGGCATGAGCGGCTCCAAAAAAAGCAATGTGGGGTCGGCCCGCAAAAACCCGAGTCCCTGCCGCGACCGCGCTACCTATACACGTACTCGCGCGTCAACGGATGGGGCAGCCGACCATCCGCGTGGGGCTTTCCCGCCAGGAGCTGGAAGAGATTGAGCCACCCGCGATCGAAGGCATGCGCGGATCCGGCGAGATAGATACGCCAGATCCGGAACTTCTCCTCACCCACCTCCGCCCGCGCCGCAGTCGCATTCGTCTCCAGGCGCTCGACCCAGTGCCACAACGTCTTGCCGTAGTGTTCGCGCAGGGCTTCGGCATCGATGAGCTCGAGCTGCTCATGCGCCAGCCCTTCGATCACCTTGGAAACGTGGGCGAGCTCACCCCCGGGGAAAACGTATTCCTCGACGAACTCGCCGATTCCGCTGCCGAGGCTGCGCCCGACCGGCCAGTTATGGGTGATTCCGTGATTCAGCACAAGGCCGCCTGGCTTCAGCGCACGATAGATCTTGCCGAAGTAGCGCGGAAAACGGGCGACGCCGACGTGCTCGAACATCCCCACGCTTGCTACCTTGTCATAGGTGGGGGTGTCGGGCAGCCGCTCGTAATCGAGGAGCTCCACTTCGACCCTCGCGCCGAGATTGCGCGCGCGGATCTGCTCCTGGACGTGATCGAACTGGTTCTGCGAAAGGGTGATGCCCTTCGCGCGCACGCCGTAATGCTCCGCGGCCCAGAAAATGAGACCGCCCCAGCCGCAGCCGATGTCGAGGAACGATTCGTCCGGCTGAAGCTGCAACTTTCGGCAGATGTGATCGAGCTTCTGCGCCTGGGCCTGGTCGAGCGTGTCGCCGTCCTGGCGGTAATACGCGCAGGAGTACACCATGCGCTGGTCGAGCCACATGCGATAGAAGGCGTTCGAGACATCGTAGTGGTACTGGATGTTGGTGCGATTGCTGCGACGCTGGTGCACGAGCTGCCGCCAGCGCGCCGTGACGGCGGGCTGCTCTCCGCGGGCGATCTGCCCCACCATCGATTCGGCGATACCGAGAATGCGGCGCGCGCTTCCGGAGAAATCGATCTCGCCGCGAACGTACGCCTTGGCAAGCGCGCCCATGCCGGGGCTGGCGAGCGCCTTGAGGCCGCGCCAGCTCCGCGCGACGACCTCGATCTCGGGAAAGGCAGAAAGGGGCAACCGGCCACCGTCGGGCAGCACGACCGCGACCGGCAGGTTGTGGCCGCGGTAGCGGTTCGCGATCATCTTCTTGAGGGGCTCGGCCATGGGGTTTCCGTGCGACGCGAGAACGAAGATCTGCAGGGCGTCAGGTTCGACGGCACCGCGAGTGTAGCAGGCGTCCACGCCCCCTGGCGGGAGCGGCGACAGGCGCGCAATCCCGCCCCCGCGCGTGCGCACTTCGACCCAGGGAGCGATCGGCTAACATCGCAGATCGCAACTCTGCACCGACCTGCACGCCCACGATGCCCACGGATCCGGCACCGCCCAGCTACCCCGGCACTTTCACTGCACGCCAGTTTCGCGATGCTCTGGCCCAGTTCGCAACGGGCGTGACGGTGATCTGCGCGCGATCACCGCACGGGAGCTTTGCCGGCTTTACCGCCAACTCATTCAACGCGCTCTCGCTCGACCCGCCGCTCGTGCTGTGGAGCCTTCACTCGCGGGCCACGACACTCGCCTCTTTCGTGAACGCGGAGCGCTACACAGTCAACGTGCTCGCGCATCACCAGGTCGATCTCGCCCGGCGGTTTTCGGAGTCCCACGAGGATCGCTTCGCCGGCGTGCGATATCGACTGGGCTCGGCTGACGCACCGCTGATCGAGGATTGCGTCGCCTGGATCGAATGCCGCCATCACTCGCGACAGGAGATTGGCGATCACACGCTGTTCATCGGCGAGGTCGAGCACTGCGAGCGCCGGCCCGGAGTGGGCCTCGTGTTCGTGCATGGCAACTACGCCATGCCCCAGGAGCTGCCTACGCTGCCGCCGTAGCGGCCGGCGAACGCTTGCGCTCCTGAAAGATGCCGTGCATGCGCCGGAACAGGGGTCCCGGCACGCCGCGGGCAAACGGCCGGCCATCCACGGAGGTCACCGCAAGCACTTCCTTGGTCGATGACGAAAGCCACATCTCGTCGGCGGCGAGCGCCTGCTCGCGCGTCACGGGTGCGACTTCGAACGGGATTCCGGCGGCGGCTGCGAATTCAGCGGTCGCGTCGTAGGTGATGCCCGGCAGGATGTGATGGTTCTTGGGCGGAGCCACGATGACCCCGCCGATCACCACCAGAACGTTCGACGCCGAAGCTTCGGTGAGATAGCCGTCGCGGAACATGACCGTCTCTATCGCGCCTGCCTGCGCGGCGAGCTCGCGCATCAGCACATTGCCGACGAGAGAGATCGTCTTGAGATCGCAACGTTGCCACCGGTTGTCCTCGGCCGTGATCACCGCCACACCCCGATCGATCTGCTGCGCCGAGGGTGTAACCAGCGGGTTGCTCATCATGAACACCGTCGGCATGACGTTGCGCGGAAACGCATGGTCGCGCTTGGCTACTCCACGCGTGACCTGGAAATAGACGGCCTGATCGTCGAAGTCCTGCTCGGTAACCATGCGCGCGATGATGGCCTCCCACTGCGCGTCCGAATGCGGGTTGTCGAGCCCGATGCCTTCCATGCTGTGCCTCAGGCGCGCCAGATGATGCGGCAGGCGGAAGGGCACGCGCCCGTACACCGGCACCACCTCGTACACGCCATCGCCGTAGATGAAGCCACGATCCAGCACCGAGACGCGCGCCTGATCGGAAGGAAGGAACTCACCGTTGAGATAAACGATCATCGCGGACTCCGCTCGCGCCTGGACGCATCATTTGAACCACAGCCGCACGGTATCCCACGCGCGACCGAAAAGATTGCCGAGAGCGACATCCTGCAGCGACACCATCGGATATTGGGCGACCTCTTTGCCCTCGAACGACACCTTGAGGACACCGACGCGTTGCCCCTTGGTGACCGGTGCGGTGAGCGGCTCGGAGGCAGACATCGCCACGCTGAGCTTGTCGGCACGACCTTTCGGCAAGGTCATGTAGTGATCGGCCAGAAATCCCGCGGGCACCTGATCCTGCGCGCCCTTCCACACGCGAAGCGATGAGATCGCCTGGCCAGGCTGATAGAGCTGCACCGTGTCGAATGCCTGGAATCCGTAATTGAGAAGCTTCTGACTTTCGGTCGCACGAGCCGCGTCGGATCCGGCACCGAGCACGACCGACAGAAGCCGGCGCTGACCCCGCTTGGCGGATGCCACCAGGCACCATCCGGCCGCCTCCGTGTGACCGGTCTTCATTCCGTCCACGTAGGGATCGGTCCACAACAGCCGGTTGCGATTCGGCTGCGAGATGTTGTTGTAGCGGTACTCCTTCATCGAGTAAAGCGGGTAGTACTCGGGAAAATCGCGCTGGACCGCTGCGGCCAGGCGCGCGAGATCGGCGGCGCTCGAATAATGCTGCGGGTGAGCAAGGCCCGTGGCGTTGACGAAATGCGTGTTGGCGAGGCCGAGCGCCTTGGCCTGCGCATTCATGCGATCGGCGAAGGCGGCTTCGGATCCCGCCACGAGCGCCGCGAGCGCGACGGAGGCATCGTTGCCGGATTGCACGATCATTCCGCGCAGGAGTTCGTCGACCGACACGGCCTTGCGCGGCTCGATGAACATGCGCGAGCCCTCAACTTTCCACGCTGCAGTCGAGACGTTCACCATCTGCGACCCGGTGATGGCCTTGTCGCGCAGGGCGGCGAACGCAAGATACGCCGTCATCAGCTTGGTGAGCGACGCAGGCTCACGGTGCTCGTCGGCGTTCTGGCCGGCGATGAGCTGTCCACTCGCAACGTCGAGCAGCACATACGCAGGTGCCGCGATCGAGGGTGCGGGTATGGGCGGAGCCGTGCCGGAAGCGGTGCCCTGCACCTGCGCGTGCGCCGCGATGGCGCAGCAGAGAAGAGCGGGCGAAAGAATGCGGAGGAACCAGTGCATCGAACATCAACTCCTGTTGCAGAGCAGCGGATTATAGACGCGCACAATTCTCGTGACGCATTGCCGCTCAGCGCATTACAGTAACTCACGCAAAGGTGAAATCCACCTCGGGCCTGCGACCGCTCATGATTTCGGCGAGCGCATGGCCGGATCCGCATGCCATCGTCCAGCCCAGCGTTCCGTGACCCGTATTGAGAAACAGGTTGCGATAGCGGGTGCGTCCGACCACCGGCACGTTGGAAGGGACGGCGGGACGCAGCCCCGCCCACAACAAGGCCGTGTCGCGGCTACCGGCGTCCGGGAAAAGGGCGAACGCGCGCGCGAGGAGCGCGTTGCCACGCACCTCGTTGATCGATGTGTCGTAACCTGCGAGCTCGGCGGTGCCTGCGATGCGCAGGCGATCGCCAAGGCGCGTGATCACGATTTTCATGGCTTCATCGGTCAGTGACATGGCGGGTGCGCCGCGGTGCGAGCCGATATCGATCGTCGCCGAGTACCCTTTGACGGGATAGACGGCAGACGGTATGCCGACGCGCCGCAGCCACAGCGCGCTGTAGCTTCCGAGCGCCATCACGTAAGCATCGGCCTTCAGCGTTTGCACGACCCCTTTGTCATCGGCGATCTGCACGTCGGTGATCGCATCGGCCGTAGATGCAAGGCCGGTCAGGGTGCTGCGCCAGCGGAACACGCCCCCCCCTTCCGCGGCGAGGCGCGCAAGCTCGCAGGTGAACGTGTGCGCGTCACCGGACTCGTCGGAGGCCGAATAGATGCCACCGGCAAGCCATGTCTCGCGAGGGGCGAGCGCTGGCTCGATGACCACACATTCGGCCGCCGTCTTCACCTGTCGGTCGCACCCGAAAGGACGCAGCAGGTCAGCCGCCGCGGAGCCCTGCGCGAATTCCGCCGCCTCTGTGTAGAACTGCAGGATACCGCGCTGCAGGGCATCGTACTGAACATGCGTTGCGCTGCGGAGCTCGGAGAGGCATCGCTGCGAGTACAGCGCGAGGTTGAGGCACTGTGCCGTGTTGCGGCGCCAGCGGCCCGGCGTGCATTCGAGCAGGAAGCGCATGCCCCACTGCCATTGCCGCAGGTCCGCGCGCATGCGAAACAGCAGCGGCGCATCCTCGCGGCCAAGCCACTTTGCAATCTTGACGATCGCGTGCGGATTGGCCCAGGGCTCGGCATGAGAAGCCGAAACCTGGCCGCCGTTGGCAAACGAAGTCTCGCGGGCCGGCGCATCCCGACGGTCGATGACGATGACCTCGTGACCGGCGCGGGCGAGATACCACGCCGTCGTGACGCCGATGACACCGGCGCCAAGCACCGCAACGCGCATCAGGTCACGGGCGCCTGGGCGGGCGACACCGCGGCAGGCGTCGCGTCGTCTGCGAATTCGGACACCGGGACGCAACTGCAGAAGAGATGACGATCGCCGTACGCATTGTCGATGCGTGCGACTGGCGGCCAGTACTTGCTGCCGCGCAGGGATGACACCGGAAAGGCCGCGACCTCGCGCGAATAGACGTGCGGCCAATGCGTGGCCGCGATTTCCTCGGAGGTGTGCGGCGCGTGCTTGAGCGGATTGTCTTCACGGTCGGACCGACCGGCTTCGATCTCGCTGATCTCGGCGCGGATCGCAATCATTGCATCGACGAAACGATCGAGCTCCACCTTCGACTCGCTCTCCGTCGGCTCGATCATCAGCGTGCCGGGAACGGGGAAGCTCATGGTCGGCGCATGAAAGCCATAATCCATGAGCCGCTTCGCGACATCATCGACCGTGACATCCGTGCGCTCGCGCATCGGCCGCAAATCGAGAATGCACTCGTGCGCCACGAGTCCGCCGGCACCCGCGTAGAGCACGGGGAAGTGCGCAGCCAGCCGATGGGCGACGTAGTTGGCCGCGAGGATCGCGCTCTGCGTGGCCCTAGTGAGGCCTTGCGCGCCCATCATGGTGACGTACATCCAGGAGATCGGGAGAATCGAGGCGCTGCCGAACGGTGCGGCGGACACGGCACCTACGCCATCAGCCCCGGCGCGACCTGGCAGGAAAGCCGCGAGATGCGCACGCACTCCGACAGGACCGACGCCCGGACCACCACCCCCGTGCGGAATGCAAAAGGTCTTGTGCAGGTTGAGATGGGACACGTCGGCGCCGAACTCGCCCGGCGCCGCGAGACCGACGAGCGCATTCAGATTGGCGCCATCGACGTACACCTGGCCACCGCACTCATGCACGATCTCGCACAGCCGCTGGATCTCGGCCTCGAACACGCCATGCGTCGACGGATACGTCACCATCACGGCGGCAAGACGATCGCGATGGGCGCGAGCCTTCGCCTCGAGATCGCCGAGGTCGATGTTGCCTTCGCGATCGCAGGCCACCACGACCACCTGCATGCCGACCATCTGGGCCGAGGCAGGATTGGTGCCGTGTGCTGACGAAGGAATGAGGCACACGTCGCGATGCGCTTCGCCGCGGCTGCGGTGATAGGCCTGGATTGCGAGCAGTCCGGCGTATTCGCCTTGCGAGCCCGCATTGGGCTGAAGCGAGAATGCGTCGTAGCCGGTGATCGTGCAGAGCATTCGCTCTAGATCGTCGACGAGTGCCCGGTATCCCTGCGTCTGTTCGTCCGGTGCGAACGGATGCACATGCGCGAATTCCGGCCACGAGATCGGGATCATCTCGGCGGTTGCATTGAGCTTCATCGTGCACGAACCCAGCGGGATCATCGATCGGTCGAGCGCAATATCCCGGTCGGCAAGGCGCCGCAGATAACGCAGCATCTCCGTCTCCGACCGGTAGCGTCGGAACGTCGGGTGCGTGAGGAAGCTCGACTGGCGAACGAGCGCGGGCGGCAGCGCGTCCTCGGCCGCTTCGTCGATGTCGTCCACTCCGAAGGAAACATCGCGGCCGCAGAAAACGCGCCAGAGGCGCTCGACGTCCGCGCGCGTGGTCGTTTCATCGAGCGATACGCCGAGCGTGGTGTCATCGATGCGTCGCAGGTTGAGCCGGGCTGCCATTGCGCGCTCGATGATCTGTGCCGTCGCGTCGCCCGCGTCGACCGTGATTGTGTCGAAGAAGGCTTGCGTGGGCACGGTGAGCGCGAGCCGCCGCAATCCCGCCGCGAGTATCACGGTCAGGCGGTGAACGCGCCGCGCAATGCGCGTCACGCCTTCAGCGCCGTGGTAGACGGCATACATGCTCGCGATCACCGCGAGCAGGACCTGCGCGGTGCAGATGTTCGAGGTCGCCTTCTCCCGCCGGATGTGCTGCTCGCGGGTCTGCAACGCGAGCCGGTACGCCGGCCGGCCTTGCGCATCGACGGTGACGCCGACGAGACGCCCCGGCATCGATCGCTTGAACTCGTCGCGCGTGGCGAGATAGCCGGCATGCGGCCCGCCATAGCCCATCGGCACGCCGAATCGTTGCGAGGTGCCAACCACGATGTCGGCTCCCCATTCGCCGGGAGGCGACAGCACTGTGAGTGCGAGGAGATCGGCGGCCACGATCGCGAACCCGCCATCAGCATGGACCTCGTCCACCAGCTTGCGCAGATCGCGCACCGTGCCATCGCTTGCCGGAAACTGCAGCAACACGGCGAACGCGCCACAACGCGCAGCGCCCTCGCAAGGGCCGGTGACCACTTCGATGTGCAGGGGAGCCGCGCGGGTGCGCACGACGGCCTGGGTCTGCGCGAACACGTCCTCGGCGATGAACATGCGGCGGCCCTTCGACTTGCTCATCCGCAGGCACAACATCATCGCCTCGGCGGCCGCCGTCGCCTCGTCCAGCATCGAGGCGTTGGCGATCGCCATGCCGGTGAGATCGGTGATCATCGTCTGGAAATTGACGAGGGCTTCGAGGCGCCCCTGCGAGATTTCCGGTTGATACGGTGTGTACGCGGTGTACCAGGCCGGATTCTCGAGGACGTTGCGCGCGATGACCGGCGGCGTGATCGTGCCGTAGTAGCCCTGTCCAATGTAGGAACGGAACACTGCATTGCGCGAGGCGATCTCGCGCAGCCTGGCCAGGGCTTCGGACTCGGACAGGGGCGCAGGCAGCGCGAGCGGAGTCTTGCGACGGATGCCGCTCGGAACGACGGCGTTCACGAGCTCGGCGATGGAAGTGAATCCGATCTCTTCCAGCATCTCCTCGCTTTCGCGGGGCGTGCACCCGATGTGGCGCCGCTCGAAGGCGTCGTGAGCCTCGAGCTCTTCGAGCGACTCCGTGCGCTGCAACGTGATTGAAGGCCCTTGTTGCGGCGTCGCGCGCGGGTCCTCGGCGATTTTCACGACTCGCCGATGGCCATTTCATAGCCTTTCGCATCGAGCAGCGACGGCTCGAGAGGCCCGTCCGGACGCAGGCGAAAAAGCCATGCCCCGTAGGCGTCCTCGTTGACCGCTTCAGGGCGCGCGGTGATGTCGCCATTCGCAGCAACCACCTCGCCCGACATCGGTGCATACACGTCCGACGCGGCCTTCACCGACTCCACGATGGCGCACGACTCGCCTTTCGCGAGCTTGCGCCCGACATCCGGCAACTCGATGTAGACGAGGTCGCCCAGCGCGGCCTGTGCGTGATCGGTGATGCCTATCGTGACCGTGCCGTCGCTCTCGGGGCGCACCCACTCGTGCGACGCGGTATAGCGAAGTTCGGCGGGGATGTTCATGACGTCTCCTCAGACTGCGGTTTCTATCAACGCCTTGCCGTGCCGCACGAACGGTGGCTTGACGACCATTGCAGCCAGGCTTCTGTCGCGGATGGCCACCTGCACCTTGTCGCCCGGCGCTACGCCCGAGGGCATGCGCCCAAGCGCGATCGAGCGCGACAGGGTGGGGCTGAAGGTGCCGCTGGTGATCTCCCCATCGCCCATTTGGGTATGGACGACCTGATGCGCTCGCAATACGCCGCGCGCGTCCTCGAGAACGAGCCCGCACTGCGCACGCGTGACGGGACGCCCAAGCAGCGCTGCCTTGCCGATGAAGTCGCGCGCAGTGGAGAGATCGACGGTCCACGCGAGACCGGACTCGAGTGGCGAAACGCTCTCATCCATGTCCTGGCCGTAAAGGTTCATGCCGGCTTCGAGGCGCAGCGTGTCACGGGCACCCAAACCGCACGGGCGCACACCCGCACTGGCGAGGTCAGACCAGAGACTGACCAGGCGTTGCGCCGGGACGATGATCTCGAAGCCGTCCTCACCGGTGTAGCCCGTACGCGCCACGACGAGATCGTCCACCGTCGCGGCGTTGAACGGCTTCAGCGGCTCCGTCGCCGCGCGCACCTGCGGCAGCACCTGCCAGACCTTGGCGCGCGCATTCGGTCCCTGAACAGCGATGATCCCGAGGTCGTCGCGAACCTTCAGCACGAGCGTGCTCGCGTGCGCCGCGGCAAGCTCGCGCAACCACGCGACATCCTTCTCGGCGGTGCCCGCGTTCACGACCAGGCGGAACCATGCATCGCTCATGAAGTAAACGATGAGGTCGTCGATCACGCCGCCTTGCGGATTCAGCAGGCACGAATACAGCGCCTTGCCGGGCACCTTCAGCTTGTCGACGTTGTTGGCCAGCGCGAGCCGCAGGAACTCGCGCGCGCCCGTTCCGTCGAGGTCGAGCACACGCATGTGCGAGACGTCGAACATGCCGGCATCGCGCCGCACCGCGTGATGCTCGTCAATCTGGGAGCCATAGTTGACCGGCATGTCCCAGCCGCCGAAATCCACCATGCGCGCATTGGCGGCACGGTGGCTGGCGTTGAGAGGCGTTTGTCTGGGCACGGTCCCGATGGGGGGCAGATAACGGCGAAGCGCAGTTACACTTCGCCTCGTCTGTCCCTCTCTACCAAAGAAAGCGCGTGGCGCGCCCGAACGCGCGCCGGGACGTCATTTCTTGCCGGCCGCGGCCTTGCCCGAATGCTTGCCCTTGCTGAGGTCGAGGATGAAGCTGATCATCGTTTTCAGGTCCGCATCGCTGACCTGGGGATTGGGAGGCATTGGTATCTGTCCCCACACGCCTGATCCACCCTTCTTCACCTTGTCCATGAGGCGCGCCGCGGCGCCGGTGTCCGTCTTGTACTTCTCGGACACCTCCATGTAAGCCGGGCCGACGACCTTCTTGTCGATCGCGTGGCATGCTGTGCAGCCGTTCTTCTTCAGGAGGTCCTCGCCGGACTGCGCGGTGGCGGCGCTCGCAAAGACCAGTGCGGCGAGTCCGAGTGTGACGGCCGTTCTCATATGTTCTCCAATGCTGTTCGGGGATGGGCCGATGGTACCCGAAGGCCCGGCGAGACCGGAAGCCCGGGTTGCGTGCGCATCGATGTCAGGGCCCATCCAGCAAACGCGCGAGCTCGTCGGGCGATGACACCGGCGGCAAACATTGCGTCCCGCGACACACCCACGCTCGCGCACCAGTCTGCGGCGCCTCGCCTTTCGCGAGCTCGTACGGAAGCGCCAGGGTGCCGACGTTGAACACCCGCACGCGCGGCCGATACTGGCGCTCCAGACCGCGCTGCCACTCGGCACACACGTCGGAGTCGCCCGCAACGATCACGGTAGCCGGGGGCGACTCGATGTCATCGATAGCCGCGAGCAGTGTCGAGTGGCCACCCGGCGACTGCCGCAACGACCCGGCAAAAGCGCGCACCGTTCGCTCGGCTGCCTCGGTATACCGCGGCTCGGAAGCGAGGAGGCCGAGCGCCATGAGCGCCTGTGCCGCGACGCCGTTACCGGAGGGCGTTGCGTTGTCGGGGCCCGGCTTCTGGCGGTGCAGGAGTGGCTCGTGATTATGACTGGTGAACCAGAACCCGCCCTGGTTGGAGTCTTCGAAGTGCTCGAGCAGCGCATCGGCGATGGAGCGTGCCCACGCATAGTCCTCAATCCGGAACCGCGTCTGCATGAGCTCGAGCAGCGCCGCGAGCAGGAATGCGTAATCGTCGAGATAGCCATTGAGATGCGCCCGTTCGCCCTTGCGCGTGGCGAGCAGGCGAGCGTCGCGCCATTGCGTCCGCTTCAGCGCATCCGTCGCAGCGAACGCGAGATCGGCCCATCTCGGCTCGTCCAGGGCGCGCGATGCACGCGCAAGTCCCGCGATCATCAGCGCATTCCAGGAGGCCAGTATCTTGTCGTCGAGACCCGGACGCACGCGTTTCGAGCGCGCGCGAAAGAGCGTCGCCCTTGCGGAAACGAGGCGCGATTGCGCGTCCGGCAGGGAGATCGCGAGGTCCTGCGCAATCGTCTCGAGTGGAACGACGATTCGCAGATGCCAGGCGACATCCTCGAAGTTGGGCGGTCCGGTGAGGCCGTAATGCGGGGCGGCAACCGCGTACTCATCGGCGGAAAGGAGCTGTTGCACTTCGTCGCGTTGCCACACGTAGAACTTGCCCTCCTCGCCTTCGCTGTCGGCATCCAGGCTCGAGTAGAAGGCGCCGTCCGGGGCGCGCATTTCCCGGGCTACCCAGCCGACGATATTGCGCGCGGTTGCGGACGCCTCGGCGTCGCCGCGGATCCGCGCGAGGTCCGCGTACAGGCAGAGCAGCGGTCCATTGTCGTAGAGCATCTTCTCGAAATGCGGAATGGTCCACGACGCATCCACGGAATAGCGGGAGAAGCCTCCGCCAAGCTGGTCGTGAATGCCGCCGCGTGCCATCTCGATCAGCGTCTTGGCCACGATGTGCATCGCTTCGTCGTCCGCACCCGCCGCGTACTCGCGCAGACACAGCTCGAGCTCGGCGGGATGCGGAAACTTGGGCGCATCACCGAAACCCCCGTGCTCGGGATCGAACGAGCGCTTGAGACCCTTCAATGCGGCTGCACTCGCCCCCTGGGGCAGCGGCCCCTCGCCTGCCTGAGGCGCGAGGCTGTCCAGAGCTTCCTTCAGACGCGCGGTCTGCTCGACGATGGCGGGTCCCTGCTCGCGATAGGCGCGAGCCAGCTTCGGCAGCAAGGCGCCGAAACCAGGAAGTCCGTGGCGTCCGTCCTTCGGGAAATAGGTGCCGGCGAAAAACGGCTCACCGTGGGGCGTGAGCACCATCGTGAGCGGCCAGCCGCCGGGGCGTCGGGTCAGCAGCGCATGCGCGAGCTGGTAGACCTGATCGAGGTCGGGGCGCTCCTCACGATCGACCTTCACGTTCACGAAGAGCTCGTTCATCGAGCGCGCGATGTCGTCGTCCTCGAAGGACTCGTGCGCCATGACGTGACACCAGTGACATGCGGAGTAGCCGATGGACAGGAGAATGGGCCTGTCCTCGCGGCGCGCGCGACCGAGCGCCTCGTCGCCCCACGGATACCAATCCACGGGATTGTCGGCGTGCTGCTGCAGATAGGGGCTCGTTTCTCGCGCGAGTCGATTCGGCATGACGCATCCCGTGGCAATGAACGCGTGCGAGGTCATTGCTGCCGGGCGCGCGCCATGCCATTACGAGTTCGGGCAACGTGGGGAGTTCCGCCCTGACGGAGGGGTCGTGCCTGCGGCCGGCGGCCACGCGACTGGCGCCGAATGGGAACCGAACGCTACCGCGGGGAACAGGACAGGTAGCCCTAGCTTCCAGCGGGCTCGCAGGCGATCCGCTCGAAGTCTCCTCCCCGCTGGATGAGACGTTCGAGGCGCCATTTGCGTTCGGCCGCGCCGTCCAGGGTGCGCACCACGCGCCCCGGACTGAACGTACGCGGCGGCAGGACCAGCGAGGGCTGGTCATCGGAAGTTTCGGGCAAGACGAGGCACGGTATGGGCGGGTCCTCCGCCAGCGCGCTCGAAACTGCCCGCACGCACACGGCCTGCGGCTTGCCGTTGAAAACGTGCAACGAGAGGTGCAGCACCGCATCGTCTTCCTGCGCCACGCGTGTGACATAGGCAAGACTGAGCTGACCTGCATCACGCAGCACCACGAGCTGATCCAGGAACCAGCGGTTGAGCATGCCGGACACTCGTTGCAGCGACGCGTCGTGCCGGTCGCGAGCACCCTGCCAGTCCTCCCACGGCCATGCACGCTCCGCTTCGTCGCGTCCGCGATCGTAGTCGGTGACAGCACCGAGCGTTTGCAGATGCAGCGCGCGCCCGCCGCCCTGGTACGCCGTCCGACTCAACGGATCGTTGCGATCAAACGTGCGACCGCTGACACGAAAGAATGCGCCTGCCAGTCCGCCACCCGACAGTGACACGAGCGTCACGGGCAGGCTGGTGGTGCTCCGCGCGAGCTGCGACCATTTGGCGTCGAGATGCGTGAGCAGATTGGCACACTGCTCGATGCTGCAGTCGCGTCCGAGCTGCAGCTCTGAAGGTTCGGCTCCGGACTGTACGCGCTTCAGCCTGCCGCGCACGGACATCGCAAGCTTCTGCGGATAACCGAAGCGCATCGACTCGGCCGCATGCTTCGGAATCGCCGACACCAGCGCGGCACCGACACCTGCATTGAGGTCCATCAGCAATATGGGACCCTCGTTCTGCCGCGGCTGCACGTACGGATAGATCTTGCGCGCCCACATCTGCAGCCAGCGATCGGTGAGCTCGATCTGCTTTACGCTCATCGCGCACGGATCGGCGAGCGCGAGCAGCAGCGCGTGGGTGTAGGTCGAGTGGCACGACACGCCCACCGCGTTGGGATGCAGATTGTCGGACACGGCGGCGCCTGCACAGTCCAGCATTTCGGCGAGCCGGAAATAGGCGTGGATCTCCTGCCATACCGCCGCTGGCGGCGAACGGCGGGCGAGGCCGTACACCAGCACCACCTGCTTGCCTACATAAAGCCCTCGCTGCAGCAGTTTGGCTTTTACGCCCTCGAGCTCCTGGTCACCATCGAGCAAGGGCTTGAGGCACGACGAATACTGCGTCCAGAGCGCTTGCCAAAGGCCGATCGCCTGTTCCGCGGCCTCGAGCTCTCCGTCGCCGGGCGGCTGCGGCTTGCCTGCGTACCGGCGCGCGAGCTCGGTGTGAAGGTGCGCGACCTGCTCGCGGAAGAGCTCGGCGATTCGGGCGCGCTCGCGCGGCGGGTAATGCAGCGTGGCCATCGCTCGAAGTTGCGCGAGGAGGGCGGCCGTGAGCTGCGAAACATTGGTGAGCGGCAGCGACTTCAGCCAGCGCTGAGCGGTCTCGGCATCAGTGAAGGCGACCTCCGACACGGAGTTCGGGTGCGGCGGCTCAACCGCCATGTCTTGCGGCCGATCGGCGAAGGCGGTCTCGGAAGGCGTCATGTCAGTCGAACGGCATGGTGAAGCTCGGCCTACGGGTCGGCGACGCGGGTCCACGGCCCCCAGGGGGAAAGACGCTTATGCTGCTCACATATCGGCGCGGCGGGGCAGGAGCCTAGGGTGCGCGGGGGGCGCGCCGACGAACGGAGCCGTACGGCGGTGCTGGCCGAGCGGGGTTTGTGAAACGGCGTCGGTTGCGAATGCCGGCAGCGCGTCCGGACTGTTCGGTGCGCGCACGGCCGCTGCCTGCTGCGATAGTATGCGCTTACACCGCAACCAAGCGCGGCATTGAACGGGTTGACCGTTCTACGGTTCGCGCCGCAGCCTCAAAGCAGCACGCGCTCGATGCCGCCGCGATTGGCCGCGCTTACATAATCGGCCATCCAGTTCTCCCCGAGCAGGTGCCGGGCCATCTCGACCACGATGTAATCGGCCGTCGTGCCGGCGTCCTGATCGAACCGATGCAAACCCTGCAGGCATGACGGACACGAGGTCAGCACCTTGACCTGACCTTCGAACCCGTCCTCGCGCAGCATGGTCGCGCCTTTGCGCATTTCCTCTTCCTTGCGAAAGCGCACCTGCGTCGAGATGTCCGGGCGGGTGGTCGCCAGAGTGCCCGATTCGCCGCAGCACCGGTCGTTGAGGATGACCTTGGTGCCCATGAGTTCGTTGACGACCTTGAGCGGCTGGTACTGCTTCATCGGGGTGTGACAGGGATCGTGGTACATGTACCGCACACCTCCAACACCTTCCAGCTTGAGCCCCTTCTCGAGCAGGTACTCATGGATGTCGAGCAGGCGACATCCGGGAAACACCTTCTCGAACTCGTACTTCTCGAGCTGGTCGAGACAGGTGCCGCACGAGACCACGACCGTCTTGATGTCGAGATAGTTGAGCGTGTTCGCGACACGATGGAAGAGCACCCGGTTGTCGGTGATGATCTTCTGGCCCTTGTCCTGCTGTCCCGCGGCCGTCTGAGGATAGCCGCAGCAGAGATAGCCCGGTGGCAGAACGCATTGCGCACCGACGTGGTAGAGCATCGCTTGCGTCGCGAGGCCTACCTGCGAGAAGAGGCGCTCGGATCCGCAGCCCGGAAAATAGAAGACCGCGTCAGAATCCTCGTTGACCTTCTTCGGATCGCGAATGATCGGCACGATCGTGTCGTCTTCGATGTCGAGGAGCGCACGCGAGGTCCGCTTGGGCAGTCCGCCCGGCATCGGCTTGTTGATGAAATGGATTACCTGCGCGGTGATCGGCGGTCGCCCTGTCGCCGTGGTGGAAGGGGGACGGCGAGTCTGCCTTTGCGCAAGGCCGAAACTCTTGACCACGTGATGCGCCGCACGCTGGACGCGGTAACCCACGTCCACCATTGCCGCGCGCGTCACCTTGATCGACGTGGGATCGGTCGACGAAAGGAAGAACATGGCCGCGCGCGTGGCGAGACTCGTTTCCTGCTTGCCTTCGTGACGCAGGAGGTTGCGCATCGCGATCGACACGTCGCCGAAGTCGATGTCCACCGGACACGGCCGCTCGCACTTGTGACAGATCGTGCAATGGTCGGCAACGTCGCGGAACTCGTCGAAGTGTCGCAGCGATACGCCACGGCGGGTCTGCTCCTCGTACAGGAACGCCTCGATCAGAAGCGAAGTGCCCAGTATCTTGTTGCGCGGGCTGTAGAGCAAATTGGCGCGCGGCACGTGGGTCGCGCACACCGGCTTGCACTTGCCGCAGCGCAGGCAATCCTTGATCGAGTCGAGGATGTTGCCCGTCTCCGATTGCTCGAGGATCAGGCTTTCCGCACCGAGCAGGCTGAAGCTCGGCGTGTACGCATTGCGCAGGTCGGCGCCCGCCAGGAGCTTGCCGGCATTGAAGCGACCGTGCGGATCGACGCGGGATTTGTACTCCGCGAACGGCGCGATCTCTTCGGGCGTGAGGTACTCGATCTTGGTGATGCCGATGCCATGCTCGCCGGAAATCACACCGTTGAGCGCGCGGGCGAGCGCCATGATCCGCGCCACCGCGGTGGTCGCCTCGTGGAGCATGCCGTAGTCGTCGGAGTTGACCGGGATGTTGGTGTGGACATTGCCGTCACCGGCGTGCATGTGCAGGGCAATGAACACCCGGCTGCGCAACGTGGCCTTGTGGATCGCCACGTAACGCTCGCGTATGCACTGGAATGCCGCCCCGGAAAAGATCTCGTCGAGTGGTTCGCGCAGCTCGGCTTTCCACGAAACGACCACCGAGTGATCCTGCAGCGCTCTGAACGTCTCGTCCATGCGAAGGAGTTGATCCTGCCACCGCGCACGTGTCACCGCGACCAGGAGTCGCGCTTCTTCCACCTTCGACGCAACGATCTCGTCGGCGACGCGCACGTCATCGCCGGCACTCGGCATCGGTCCGCAGAAAAACCCGGCAAGCGCATCGCAAAGACGCAGCTTGTTGCCGATCGAAAGCTCGATGTTGATGCGCTCGACCCCGTCGGTGTACTCGCCGAGTCGCTCGAGCGGGATCACCACGTCCTCGTTGATCTTGAAGGCGTTGGTGTGCTTGGCGATCGCGGCGGTACGTGAGCGGTCGAGCCAGAAGCGCTTGCGGGTCTCCGCCGAAACCGCGATGAAGCCCTCGCCACCACGCGCATTGGCGATGCGCACGACCTCTGAAGCAGCCTTCGCGACGGCATCATCGGTCTCGCCGACGATGTCGCCGAGAAGCACCATCTTCGGACGACCGTGACGCTTCGCCTTGGTCGCATAGCCCACCGCGCGTACATACCGCTCGTCAAGGTGCTCGAGACCGGCGAGGATCGCGCCGTGAGGCCGCGCGTCGAGGTACTTCTTGATCTCGACGATAGCCGGGGTCGAATCCCGCACCTGACCGAAGAACTCGAGACACACCGTGCGAATGGCCGGCGGCATGCGATGCAGGACGAAGCGGGCCGAGGTGATGATGCCGTCGCAGCCTTCCTTCTGCACGCCGGGCAAACCGGCGAGGAACTTGTCGGTCACGTCCTTGCCGAGCCCGATGCGCCTGAAATCACGCCCGGGGATCGAGAGCATCTCGCGCGACTTCACGGTGGTGGCGTCGCGCCCGTACCTCACGAGCTCGAAGGTCGCCGTCGCAGCATCGTGGATCTTTCCGAGGTTGTGGTCGAGCCGGGTGATTTCGAGCCAATCCGCGTCGGGGGTGACCATCTTCCATGACAGCAGGTTGTCGAGCGCCGTGCCCCACAGCACCGCTTTCTTCCCGCCGGCATTCATCGCGATGTTGCCGCCGATGCACGAGGCATCCGCAGAGGTGGGATCCACCGCAAAGACCAGTGACTCGCGCTCCGCGACATCCATGACGCGCTTGGTGACCACTCCTGACCCGGCTTCGATGGTCGCCACGGGATGCGCCACGTTCGGCACCGTGATGCGCTCGACGATTGAAAGACGATCAAGCTTCTCGACGTTGATCACCGCCGAGCGCGGGGTAAGCGGTATCGCGCCGCCCGTGTAACCCGTCCCGCCTCCCCTCGGAATGATCGTGAGACCGAGCTCGATGCAACCCTCCACGAGCCCCCGCACTTCGGCTTCGGTGTCGGGGAGCAGCACCACGAACGGGTATTCGACGCGCCAGTCCGTGGCGTCGGTCACGTGCGACACCCGCGCCAGTCCGTCGAAGGCGATGTTGTCCTTGGCCGTGTAGCGTGTCAGCAGGCGCAGCGTGCGCCGGCGCAGGTCTTTGGTCTCCCCGAATGACGTCGCGAAACGGTCGACCGCTGCATGGGTGGCCTCCAGCAGCGTCCCGACCTTGGCGTCACGCTCGGAGTCGGTGCCCCGGTAGGCTGCGCGGCGTTTGTCGATCTCGCGCAGGCGATGTCGCAACGCTTCGACGAGAAGCTGCTGCCGTTTCGGATTCTGGAGAAGGTCGTCCTGCAGGTACGGATTGCGCGCCACGACCCAGATGTCGCCGAGCACTTCGAACAGCATGCGCGCGGACCTTCCCGTGCGGCGCTCACCGCGAAGCTCCTCCACCATGTGCCACATGTCCGCGCCAAGCAGGCGCATCGTGATCTCGCGGTCGGAGAACGACGTGTAGTTGTACGGGATCTCGCGCAGGCGAAGCGTTTGGGTGCGAGCTGCCTGCTCGACCGGGTATTCAGTGGGCGCGTTCATGGGAACCGAAAATTATAGCCGGCAGGTAGGATCGCCCCGTGAGGTGGGGCCAACGCCGGCTTTACTGGAAGGTACGCTTAGAGGGGCGCGAGCAACGACGGTTTCAATGAAGATCCGCGTCTATCGATGCGCCGAGCGCCGTG
>JALYXY010000093.1 GCA_030946875.1 Pseudomonadota bacterium
TCACCACGTCAACCATGCGCGAGATCACCCGCGCCACGTCTTCGATGGGCTCGCCGCGGGAGAGCTGCGTGTCGTGGGTGTTGAGGTTGATCGCGATGCCTCCCAGCTGATTCATGCCCGCCTCGAACGACACGCGCGTGCGGGTCGAGGCCTTCTCGAACACCATGGCGAGCGTTCGGTCACGTAGCGGCTGGTAGAGCTCGTAGCGCTTGAACCGGTCCTTGATCCACCGCGTGCGCTTCATCAGGTGATCGAGCTCGTCCAGGCTGAAGTCGCTGAACTGCAGGAAGTGCCGGGGCGGGGAGGACGTCATGGTGATGGGCGCGGCGCTGGGGGAAAGACGCATCGTGCCGCTGGCCGGCTGCCGGGCAGGGATGGAGTCAAATGGCGTCTAATCAAGATTTTAGCCGATAATCCCCGGCGCGATGGACGAAGCCGAGCCGCACGATACGGTGATCTGGGGACTCACTCGAGCCGGACGCACCTTCCGGCCGAGCGACTGGTGCGAGCGGCTCGCCGGGCTGGCCGCGGCGTTTCACCTGAACGAGCGGGGGAGCTATTCATCCCTTGTGCTTCCGGTCAGCGTACGCGGCACGAACGCGCTCGTGGTCAGCCGCGACCTGGCGACGACGGAGCCGCGGCTCCTGCGCTTTCTGATCGGGTTCGCGCAGGACAACGAGCTCATAACGACCGAAAGCGCTGATGCCATCAGCTCGCCCCAGATGCTCGAGCCTCCGCAGGCGGCCTGCCCACCGCGTCAGGCCGGAGAGCCGCAGGAGCCGGTGTGACCGAGGGCGAAAAAAAAGCGCCATCGACTGGCGCTTTTTTGTGCTGGAGCAGCGATCTACGGCAACGTGCGAATCGCCTGGGCAAGGCGTGACTTGGTGCGCGATGCGAGGTTCTTGTGGACGATTCGCTTGTCGGCCAGGCGATCGATGACCGCTTGCGACGCACGCAGCTCGATCGTGGCCGCAGCCTTGTCGCCGGACGCTATGGATTTACGGACTTTCTTGATTGCGGTGCGCAGGGCGGATTTGAGGCTCGCGTTACGCTCCCGTGTTGCCGCCGCCTGGCGAGCGCGCTTTTGCGCTTGGGCTGAATTGGCCATGACTTTCCTGAGTTCTGGAGGTGCTAAAAAAGACCAAGCATAATAGCACCTTAACTCGCCCTCGCGCAAGCCGCTCCGACCTCGGATGGGCGCGCGTGCCCACCTCCCGGCCTCGTCTTGTCGCCGCACTGCCTCACCTCACCGTCGGTCCTCGATTGAACCTGCTCCGCGCCGTCGGCACGATCAGCGGCATGACACTGCTCTCGCGCATCACGGGCCTCGCCCGCGAGAGCCTCAAGGCAACCGCGTTCGGCGCGGGCGCCGACATGGACGCGTTCGAGGCCGCGTTCCGCCTGCCGAACATCCTGCGGCGCATGTTCGCCGAGGGCGCGTTCGCGCAAGCCTTCGTGCCGATCTTCGCCGAATACCGCCGGCAGCGCGGTGAGGACGAAACGCGCGCGCTGGTGAGTCGCGTGGCCACACTCCTGACCCTCGTGCTGCTCGTGGTGACCGCGATCGGGGTGCTCGCCGCGCCCTGGCTCGTGTACGCCCTTGCGTCCGGATTTGCGCGAACCCCGGGCAAGGTCGAGCTCACCGCTTCGATGATCCGGGTGGTTTTCCCTTACATCCTCTTCGTGTCCCTCGTGTCGCTCGCGGGGGGTGTTCTGAACGTGTACCGGCGCTTCGCCATTCCGGCCATCACGCCAGTGCTGCTCAACGTGGCCATCATCTGTGCCGCGATCTTCCTCGCACCGTACTTCGATCCTCCGGTGAAGGCACTCGCATGGGGCGTGCTGTTCGGGGGCGTCGCGCAGCTTGCGCTGCAGATCAGGCCGTTGCTCGCCATCCACATGCTGCCGCGCCCGAGCTTCGACTGGCACGACCCGGGCGTCCGGCGCGTGCTGCGTGCGATGGCCCCGGCGGTGATCGGTGTGTCCGCCGGACAGATCACGATCCTCGTCAATACCCAGTTCGCCGCGGCCCTCGGCGACGGGCGGATCTCCTGGATCACCTACGCCGACCGGCTGATGGAATTTCCCACCGCGATCCTGGGTGTCGCCCTCGGCACCGTGCTTCTGCCCTCACTGTCACGGCACCATTCGGACAAGGATCCCGTGCAGTATTCGTCCCTGCTCGATTGGGGCATCCGGCTTGCGTTCCTGCTCGCGTTGCCGGCGGCCGTGGCGCTGTGGCTGCTGGCCATCCCCATCATCAGCACCTTGTACGAATACGGCCGTTTCACGATCCAGGACGTGTTCCAGACGCGCACCGCGCTGCTCGGTTACGCGGTCGGCCTCCTCGGTCTCGTGATCGTCAAGATCCTCGCGCCTGGGTTCTACGCCCGGCAGAACATCAGAACTCCGGTCAAGATCGCCTTTGTGAGCGTTCTCGTGGGACTCGCGCTCAGCCTCGTGCTGATGCGCTTCATCGGTCACGCCGGGCTCACGCTCGCGACGTCGATCGGGGCATGCCTCAATGCCTCATTGCTGTACCTCTTCCTGCGACGGAGTGCCATTTATCAGCCACGCCCCGGGTGGATGTCGTTTCTGGCGCGCGTGGTCATTGCGCTCGGCGTGCTCGCGCTCGTGCTCTGGGCAATCAGCGGCCCCGCGGCCTGGTGGCTGAATGCGACGCTCACCCACAGAATCGCCCGCCTGACGCTCATCTGCGCCGTCGCGATGGTGGTGTACTTTGCCGCGCTGTGGCTGCTCGGCTTTCGCCTGCGTGACTTCAACCGGCGCGACGCCGAGGCTCCGACTTCGGGCCCGCCGTTGGGCGAGTCTTCGTAGTTTCTAGTCGGCGGATCCCCCGCCGCCCCTGCGATACGGACACTGCGGCTTCACGCATTCAGCGTAGAGATACAGCGCGTGCTCCCGTATCTCGAATCCGCGCTCACTTGCGATCCTGGTCTGCCGCTTTTCGATCTCGGCATCGTAGAACTCCTCGACCCGCCCGCACTGCATGCACACGAGGTGGTCGTGATGGCGTCCTTCGTTGAGCTCGAACACCGCTTTGCCCGACTCGAAGTGGTGTCGCGCGAGCAAGCCCGCCTGCTCGAACTGCGTCAACACGCGGTAGACCGTCGCGAGTCCCACGTCGAGGCCATCGGCGAGAAGCTGCTTGTAGACGTCCTCGGCCGAAAGATGGCGAACCCGCGACGTTTCGAACAGATTGATGATCTTCAGCCTGGGCGCGGTCGCCTTGAGCCCGGCGTCCTTGAGGTCCTTCGGGGAAGTCATGAGCACCTCGTGGGTGAGGGCAAGCGATGCGGGCGGCAAATGCCCTGGAGCGGACGGCGGCAGCGTGATGTCGCGCAGCTATAATAGCCAACTTAACTCAGGGATTCATACGCAAGTGCTCCTTTCCCGCATCTCCCCGCGACGTTTCCTTACTGCCTTGTTGCTCGTTGCATCGATGCTCGCCTCCGGCTGCTCGACCATGAGCGACTACCTTCCGAACCTTCGCTCCCTCGGGGTGTACAAGCTCGACGTCAATCAGGGCAATTACATCACGCAGGACCAGGTCGAAAAGCTCAAGGAAGGGCTGACCAAGCAGCAGGTTCGCGCCATCCTCGGCACGCCTCTCATCACAAGCGCGTTTCGCGAGAACCGGTGGGACTATGTCTACGAGTTCAAGCGTCAGGGCGTCACGACGGAGCATCGATCCTTCGCGGTGTACTTTGCCGAGGACAAGCTGGCACGCTGGGAGGGCGATCAAATGCCGACCTCCGCGGTCGAGCTCAACCGCAGCGCTGCCGAAAAATCGCTGAAGGCCGAGTCGAACGAGGAGTCCGCGCTGACGCGCTGGATCCGCGGCATATTCCGCAAGCAATGACCTTGCGCGTGGCCATCGCGGGTGCGAGCGGCCGCATGGGGCAGGCGCTTGTCGAGGCCACCTTCGCAGCTGACGATCTCGTGCTCGCCGCTGCGCTCGACGTGAGCGGCAGCCCGGCGCTCGGCCACGACGCCGGTGAGCGGATCGGCCGCGCGACTCACGTAATTGTCACCGACGATGTCGACGGCGCCCTGCGTGATGTCGACGTGCTCATCGACTTCACGCGTCCTGCCGGTACTGTCGCGCACCTCGCGGCCTGCGAGCGTCGTCGCGTGGCCGCGGTGATCGGAACCACCGGCCTCGATGCCGCGCAACGTGAGCACGTCGCCTTGATCGCGCATACCGTTCCAATCGTGCTTGCGCCGAATATGAGCGTCGGAGTGAACGTGCTCGTGAAGCTCGTGGAAGAGGCTGCGCGCGCGCTTGGAGCCGACTACGATATCGAGGTGCTGGAGATGCATCACCGGCACAAGGTCGATGCGCCCTCCGGAACGGCATTGCAGCTGGGCGAGGCGGCCGCGCGTGGGATCGACGGCATCCTCGCAGAGCGCGCCACGTATGCGCGACAGGGCAACACCGGTGAGCGCAAGGCGGGCACGATCGGATTTGCCGCGCTGCGCGGCGGTGACGTGGTTGGCGATCACACTGTCATCTTCGCGGGCAGCGGCGAGCGCGTCGAACTCACGCATCGGGCCGTGTCGCGACACAACTTTGCGGGCGGTGCCCTGCGCGCCGCGCGCTTCGTTGGCGAACGGCGCGCGCGCGGTGAAGCGGGCCTTTTCGACATGCGTGACGTGCTCGGGCTCTAGTGCCCGTGGTGTCGCAGCGCCGCTGTGCCCAGCCCTGTTTCCCCGTTTGATCTGACCAGCCGCGTCGCGCTCGTCACGGGCTCGAGCGCCGGACTCGGCTTCGCGATTGCGCAGGGGCTCGCACGGGCAGGCGCGCTGGTGGTATTGAATGGGCGCAATGCAGCTCAACTGGCTGCGGCTGCCGAAGTTCTGCGCAGTGAGGGTCACCAGGTTCGGACCGAAGCCTTCGACGTGACGGATGCGATTGCGGTTGCCGATGCGCTCGCGCGGGTCGAGTCGTCACTCGGAGCCCCCGACATCCTGGTCAACAACGCAGGTTTCAACCTGCGGAAGCCACTGGATGCGTACGGCGATGACGAATGGCGCCGGGTGATGGCCACCAATGTCGACGCACCGTTCCTCATCACCCGCACCCTCCTGCCCGCCATGAAAGCCCGCCGCCGGGGCGCAATCATCAATTTGTGCTCGCTCGCGAGCGATCTCGGCCGACCCGGCATCGTGCCGTATGCCGCCAGCAAGGGCGCCATGCGCATGCTGACCCGTGCGCTTGCGGTGGAGCTCGCGCCGTTCGGGGTGCGGGTCAATGGCATCGCTCCCGGATTCTTCGCCACGCCCATGAACGCGGCGCTCACCGCAGACGAGGCATTCGATGCCTGGGTGAAGCAACGTACGCCGATGGGACGCTGGGGAAGCACGCCCGAAGTGGCCGGTGCAGCCGTGTTTCTGGCATCCGACGCGGCGAGCTACGTGACAGGACACGTGCTGTACGTCGACGGCGGCTTCTCGGCCGCGTATTGAGACCGCGCGCGCCCGGGCAACTAGGCGGAATCCGCTATAATTGATGGCCTCGAAGCGGGAACGGCCCTTGAACCGGGGCGTTCCCGCTTTGCACATCCGCAGCAAAGCGCCCATCGAGATACCACTGCCCCATCCGGCAGGACTGCACATGCCCGACTCGCCTGAATCGAGAGTCCGCCCGGCCCAGACTGCGCTCTTCGCGAGACAAGCGCCGGCCGTGCTCGCGCTTGCCGATGGAGCCGTGTTCCGCGGCCGCGCGATCGGCTCGCGTGGGTCCACGATCGGCGAAGTGGTTTTCAACACCGCGATGTCGGGCTACCAGGAGATCCTCACCGATCCCTCGTATGCCGGTCAGATCGTGACGCTCACGTATCCGCATATCGGCAACGTCGGCGTGAATGTCGAGGACGCCGAAGCCGACCGTCCGCATGCAGCGGGGCTCGTCATCCGCGACCTTCCCCGCCTTCACTCGAGCTGGCGTGCATCGGGATCGCTGGGAGATTACCTGCAGGCGCACGGCATCGTCGGGATCGCCGACATCGACACCCGCCAGCTGACCCGCATGCTGCGCGAGCGCGGCGCGCAGAACGGTTGCATTCTGGCTGCGGAAGAGATGACGGATCGGGACATCGGGGGTGCCGTTTTACGGGCCCGTGAAGCGCGTCCGATGGCAGGACTCGACCTTGCGAAGACGGTGAGCTGCGACGCCCCCTATGCGTGGGACCAAAGCACGTGGGCGCTCGGGATTGGCTATCAAGCCCAACTTGCGTCCCGCTTTCACGTGGTTGCATACGACTACGGAATCAAGCACAACATCCTGCGCAATCTCGCCGAGCGCGGCTGCCGGATCACTGTCGTGCCGGCACGCACGCCTGCAGCGTCGGTGCTCGATCTGCAGCCCGACGGCGTGTTCTTTTCCAACGGTCCCGGGGATCCCGAGCCTTGCACCTACGCAACCGAGGCGATACGGGTCTTCATGGAGCGCAAGCTGCCAACTTTCGGCATCTGCCTGGGGCATCAGCTTCTTGGTATCGCTGCGGGGGCACGTACCACCAAGATGAAGTTCGGCCATCACGGCGCCAACCATCCGGTGTTGGACAAGGATACGGGCCAGGTTCTCATCACCAGCCAGAACCACGGCTTCGCTGTGGATCCCGCGACGCTCCCCGCCAACGTGCGCGTGACGCATGTCTCGCTTTTCGACGGCACCTTGCAGGGTCTCGCCGCCACAGATGCGCCGGCATTCTGCTTTCAGGGCCACCCGGAAGCGAGCCCCGGGCCGCACGATGTCGGCTATCTCTTCGATCGCTTCATACGCATGCTGGAGCGACCGGGCAGTCTCTACGCTTCAGGTGTCAGGTGACGGGTGTCAGTTGGCAGTTAGCAGTCGCCATGCCGAAATAAATTGCTGCACCCAATTGATCTTCGACCGTGTCACGGTGCCGCCAAGTGACTTCTGATACCTGACTTCTGATACCTGATACCTTAAAAATGCCCCGCCGCACCGACATCGATTCGATCATGATCATCGGCGCCGGGCCGATCATCATCGGTCAGGGTTGCGAGTTCGACTACTCCGGCGTGCAGGCATGCAAGGCGCTGCGCGAAGAGGGTTACCGGGTCATCCTCGTCAACTCGAATCCGGCGACGATCATGACGGACCCCGAGATGGCGGACGTCACCTACATCGAGCCGATCACGTGGCAGATGGTGGCACGCATCATCGAGCGCGAGCGGCCGGACGCGCTGCTGCCCACCATGGGCGGTCAGACGGCACTGAACTGCGCCCTCGACCTTGCGCGCGAAGGCGTGCTCACGAAATACGACGTCGAGCTGATCGGCGCCTCGAAGAAGGCCATCGACAAGGCGGAGGATCGCGAAAAGTTCAAGGCCGCGATGACGCGCATCGGCCTCGGGTCCGCTCGCTCGGGCATTGCGCACAACGTCGAGCAGGCGCTCGAGGTGCAGGCAACGATTGGATTCCCGGCGGTGCTGCGGCCCTCGTTCACACTGGGGGGCAGCGGCGGCGGCATCGCCTACAACAAGGACGAGTTCGTCGAGATGTGCAAGCGCGGCCTCGACCTTTCGCCGACCGGAGAGCTCCTGATCGAGGAGTCGCTTCTCGGGTGGAAGGAGTTCGAGATGGAGGTGGTGCGCGATCGCAAGGACAACTGCATCATCGTGTGCTCCATCGAGAACTTCGATCCGATGGGCGTGCATACCGGCGACTCGATCACGGTCGCGCCGGCGCAAACGCTCACCGACAAGGAATACCAGATCATGCGCGATGCATCGATCGCGGTGCTGCGCGAGATCGGCGTGGACACCGGCGGATCGAACGTGCAATTCGCGATCAATCCCGACGACGGGCGGATGATCGTGATCGAGATGAATCCGCGCGTGTCGCGGTCCTCGGCGCTCGCTTCGAAGGCGACGGGGTTTCCCATCGCCAGAGTCGCGGCCAAGCTCGCCGTGGGGTACACGCTGGACGAGCTCAGAAACGACATCACGGGCGGAGCCACGCCTGCTTCGTTCGAGCCGACCATCGATTACGTCGTCACCAAGGTGCCGCGGTTTGCGTTCGAGAAGTTCAAGCAGGCCGATGATCGGCTGACGACCCAGATGAAGTCGGTGGGCGAGGTGATGGCGATCGGGCGCACCTTCCAGGAGTCGCTGCAGAAGGCGTTGCGCGGGCTCGAGCTCGGCGTCGACGGCTTCAACCTGAAAACTGCCGAGTACGAAAAGGTTGCGGACGAGCTCGCGTATCCCCGCGCCGAGCGGCTCTGGTATGTGGCCGACGCATTCGGAATCGGCATGTCGCTGGAGGAGGTCCACCAGTACACGAAGATCGATCCCTGGTTCCTTTCGCAGATCAAGGAGATCGTCGACGTCGAGCTTTCGCTGGAAACTCGCGCGGTCGAGAGTCTCGCCCGTGACGACATGTGGCGGTTGAAGCGCATGGGCTTCTCCGACCGGCGACTTGCCTATCTGCTCTCCACCACCGAAGACGATATCCGGGCGCGCCGGCATGCGTTCGGAATTCGTCCGGTGTACAAGCGGGTCGACACGTGCGCGGCGGAATTCGCGACCCGCACCGCGTACATGTACTCGACCTACGAGGAAGAGTGCGAGGCGGCTCCGACCGACCGCAAGAAGGTGATCGTGCTGGGCGGTGGCCCGAACCGCATCGGGCAGGGCATCGAATTCGATTACTGCTGCGTGCACGCCGCGATGGCGCTGCGCGAAGACGGCTACGAGACGATCATGGTCAACTGCAACCCGGAGACGGTCTCGACCGACTACGACACGTCGGATCGCCTGTACTTCGAGCCGCTGACGCTCGAGGACGTGCTCGAGATCGTGCACGTCGAGAAGCCATTCGGGGTCATCGTGCAGTACGGCGGGCAGACCCCGCTCAAGCTCGCACGCGATCTCGAGAAGAACGGCGTACCGATCATCGGCACGTCGCCGGACATGATCGACATGGCCGAGGACCGCGAGCGATTCCAGCAGATGCTGCATGGTCTCGGTCTGCGGCAACCGCCCAACCGGACCGCGCGCACCGAGGCCGAGGCGATGCACGCCGCGGTGGAGATCGGCTACCCGCTGGTGGTGCGGCCGTCATACGTGCTTGGCGGGCGTGCCATGGAGATCGTGCACGACGAGCGCGACCTCGAGCGCTACATGCGCGAGGCGGTCAAGGTGTCGAACGACTCGCCGGTGCTGCTCGACCGGTTCCTGAACGACGCGATCGAGGTCGATGTCGATGCGCTTGCCGACGGGCATGAAGTCGTGATCGGCGGGATCATGGAGCACATCGAGCAGGCGGGCGTGCATTCCGGTGATTCGGCCTGTTCGCTGCCGCCTTATTCGCTCTCGGCCGAGGTGCAGGCAGAACTCCGCGAGAACACCATCATGATGGCCAAGGCGCTCGAGGTGCGTGGCCTCATGAACGTGCAGTTCGCCATTCAGGAGGGCACGGTGTATGTGCTCGAAGTGAACCCGCGCGCGTCGCGCACGGTGCCTTACGTATCGAAGGCCACCGGCCGGCCGCTGGCCAAGATCGCGGCGCGGTGCATGGTCGGTCGCACGCTGGCGGACCAGGGCATCTCCGGCGAGATCGTGCCGCCCTATTTCTGCGTCAAGGAAGCGGTGTTCCCCTTCATCAAGTTCCGCGGCGTGGACACCATCCTGGGCCCGGAGATGAAGTCGACCGGCGAAGTGATGGGCGTCGGCAACACCTTCGCCGAAGCCTTCCTGAAGTCCCAGCTTGCAGCGGGCGTGCGGTTGCCCGAAAAGGGCCGCGTGTTCGTGAGCATCAAGAACGCCGACAAGCCGCGGGTGATCGAGCTTGCGCGCATTCTCGTGGACCTCGGCTACACGCTCGTTGCCACGCGTGGCACTGCCGCCGCGCTGCAGGCGGCCGGCGTGCCGGTCAGCGCGGTGAACAAGGTGGCCGAAGGGCGTCCGCACATCGTCGACATGATGAAGAACGACGAGATCGCGCTCGTGATCAACACCGTGGAAGAAAAACGCTCCGCGATCCAGGACAGCTACATGATCCGACGCGAAGCGCTGACCGACCAGATCCCGACCTATACGACACTCGCCGGCGCGCGGGCCGCGGCCATGGGGATGGCCCGAATGCGCGAGCTAGAGCCGTACTCGATGCAGGCCCTGCACCTGCGTTTGCAGTGACACGGGCGCGTTTAGGAGTAATCTAGGATAACTGAAGTTGAGCTACTGGCCGGGGCCGGCGCTGCTGACCCCGGTCGTTGCTTTTGAGTGCTCCCGATGAAGATACCGATGACTGTGCTGGGCGCCGAGCGCCTGAAAAACGAACTGCATCGACTGAAGACCGTCGACAGGCCGGCGGTGATTCAGGCGATCGCCGAAGCGCGTTCGCATGGCGATCTCTCCGAGAACGCCGACTACGATGCGGCCAAGGAGCGGCAGGGATTCATCGAAGGCCGGATCATCGAGGTCGAGGCGAAGCTCGCCAATGCCCAGGTGATCAACCCGGCCGAGCTCGATGCGGATGGGCGCGTGGTGTTCGGTGCGACGGTCGAGCTCGAGGACAGCGACAGCGGCGAGCCTGTGACGTATCAGATCGTGGGTGATGACGAGGCCGATATCAAGCACGGCAAGGTTTCGGTCAGCTCGCCGATCGCGCGAGCACTCATCGGCAAGCACGCCGGCGAGACGGCAGAAGTGCAGGCGCCCGGCGGTGTACGCGAGTACGAGGTGCTCGCCGTCCGCTACGTATAGTCGAGCGGGCGGACGCCATTTGATCGACTGGCGGTTGTCACCCGTGATGCGTAACATCGCTGCTTCAGTTGATCTGCAAAGGAGGGCCGGATGAGGTATTCGTGGAAGCTTGTCGTGGCTGCCGTGAGCGCTCTGGTGCTGGTCGATTCCGCCGTCTCGCAGCCGGAGAGCACCTATCCGACGCGCCCCGTGCGCATCATGGTGGGCGCATCACCCGGAGGCGGCACCGACATCATCGCGCGCATGCTCGCCGACAAGTTCGGTGAGGCGCTGAAGCAGTCCTTCGTCGTGGAGAACCGACCCGGTGCCTCGAACACCATCGCGGCCGATCTCACGGCGAAGGCCACGCCTGACGGCTATACGCTCCTCGTCGCCACCAACACGGGCCAGGCGATTGCGCCCCATCTGCTCAAGCTTTCGTTCGATCCTCTCAAGCAGCTGCAGCCAATCGGCCTGGTCGTGGTGGTGCCCAATGTGCTCGTGGTCGGCGCGAACCTTCCGCTCAAGGACGTGAAGGATCTCGTCACCGCTGCCAAGGCAAAGCCCGGCGAATACAAGTTTGCGTCCTCGGGTGTCGGCAGCACGCAGCACATCGCGGGCGAGGCGTTCAACCAGGCCGCTGGCGTGGAAACGGTGCACATCCCGTACAAGGGAAGCAGCCAGGCGCACATCGACATTCTTTCCGGACAGGTCCAGATGATGTTCGACACCACGTCATCGGCGATGCCACACATCAAGTCAGGACGTTTCCGGCCACTCGCGGTCACCACGCCACAGCGCGTGCCGGAGCTTCCCAACGTTCCGACGATCGGGGAGATGGGTTACCCGGCGGCCGAGATGACGACGTGGTACGGTCTTTACGTGACCGCCGGCGCGCCGAAGCCGATCGTCGACAAGCTGCATGCGGAGCTCGAGCGCGTGCTGCTGCTTCCCGATGTGCAGGCGCGGCTGCGTGGACTGGGTGGTGAGCCCGGGCACATGCCGGTCGCGCAGTTCGTCGAGATGCAGCGCGCCGAATCCGAGCGTTTTGGCAAGCTCATCAAGAGCGCCAACATTCACGCGGATGGATCATGACGCCGGCGCGCCATCAGGCTCCCGGGAACGCCCCGGTCAAGCCGCGCATCGGGTTTCTGCTCGGCGACCCGAACGGTATCGGGCCTGAGCTCGCGGCGAAGCTTCTGGCTCGGCCGCAAAACGCCGACCTAGCCGATATCGTTGTATTCACCGACGAATCGATGCTCGCGAGCGGTTGCAGGTCGAGCGGCGTCTCGTCGTCGGTCGTGCGCGCCCGGCATGTCGATGTCCGACACGTCGATCTCATCAAGCACGACGAGATCACGCCCGGCCAGGCAACGCCGGCCGGCGGGCGCGCAGCATTGGTCAGCCTGAAGCTTGCCGCTGCCGCCGCGGGAGACGGTGAGATCGACGCGATTGTTTTCGCGCCGCTCAACAAGCACGCGATGCGCCTTGCCGGCCTCGTTCAGGAGGACGAGCTGCGCCTGCTGCAGGAGCTCTTCAGTGTCCAAGGCTTCGTGAGCGAGTTCAACATCACCGAAGGGTTGTGGACCTCGCGCGTGACGTCACACATCCCGCTTTCGGAGGTCGCCGCGAACATCACGCAGCCGCGCGTGCTCGAAGCGATTCACATCGTGCATCGCTACCTCGTCGCAAGCGGCATGAAGGCGCCGCGCATTGCGGTGGCGGGTCTCAATCCGCATGCCGGCGATGGCGGCTCCCTCGGACGCGAGGAAATCGACGTGATCGCGCCGGCCATTGCGGCCGCGCGGGCGCAGGGTATCGCGGCCGCCGGCCCCTTGTCGCCCGACACCATGTTCGTCGCGGCGCGGCGCGGCGATTACGACGCGGTGGTGTGCATGTACCACGACCAGGGCCAGATCGCGATGAAGCTGCTCGGTTTCGAGCAGGGCGTGACCCTGCACGGGGGCCTGCCGATCCCGGTCGCCACGTGCGCGAGCGGCACCGCCTTCGATATCGTCGGTCGCAACATGGCCAACGTGCAGGGCCTGCAGGCCGCCTTCACCCTGGCAGCGACCATCGCAGCCGCGAATATCGCGAGCGCAGCTGCGGTGCGGCGCCGGGCGCAAGTCGCTTAGCTCACCCTCAAACGCGCTCATCCGCGACGTCGACGCGCTGCCGGCGGATGCTTGCCCTGCGGGGCTCGCCTGTCGCGAGGCGCGGCGGCGGTGTCCCGCTTGACTCGAGTGCCCGCCGTGGACACGCGCGCCGTCTTCTTGCCCGCTGCCGTGGATGCAACGTTGCGCGCCTTGGGTGATGCGCGCTGTTCCGGCTCGCCAGGCGCATGGAAGCTTCGCGGGGAGGCCTTGCGTTTCTTGGATGCAGCGGGAGCCTCCTCTTCCTCGACGCGCTCTCGATAGACGATCAGCACCTTGCCGACATGCTGGACCGGCGCGGCATCCAGCTCGCCGCAGATGCGCTCGAGGAGCTTTTCGCGCTCCGCACGATCATCGCTGTGCACCCGCAGCTTCACGAGCTCGTGGGCAAGCAGATTCACGTCGATCTCGTGCAGTACCGCAGGTGTCAAGCCGTGCGTGCCTATGCTCACCACCGCATGCAGGTGGTGCGCTTTGGCGCGCAGGGCGCGTCGCTGAAGGGGGTCCAGGGACTTCAT
>JALYXY010000139.1 GCA_030946875.1 Pseudomonadota bacterium
CCGTTGCAATACGAACGCCACTGACGGTGACGCTCCCGCCGAACCGCGCAAGGATCGAATTGGCGGGATCGCCGCCATTGGCCTTGAGCTTGGCGGCGAAGAACGGCATGTCGCTGCCCGTGACGATTTTCGACTTCTTCGCGAGCGCGATATTGACGGCGCTGGAGTTGGGGATCGCGGATACTGGAGTGTCGGGGCTCGCACACGTCCCTGTGTCGACGGCTTTGATGTGCGCGTTGCCGACGTGATCGCCATGCATGTGGCTCACCAGAATGATGTCGATCTTGCCGAGGCGAGCATCGTCGGCGCCCGCGACCGAACGGCCCGGATCGTAGATCTGCGCGTGCCATTCGGGTCCTCGAACACGAGCGCACGGTCCTGCGCGCAGAACTCGCCGTCATGCGTACCGAGCGACGCGATCTTCACGGTCTGAGCGAGCAGTGGAAATGCGAGGGCGGGACCGACAGAGCAACGGCGGCGAGCGAGGTTAAGCGGGTCATGCAGATCCTCCTTGGATTATGGTGCGTCAGACGCGAGCGTACCCAGCTGGGCACTGTTGCTCAAGGTGCTCTACTTGCAAACGCGGGCGCGGATTGGCCCGTCACTCCACCAACCCGCTCCACCACCGGATTGATCATGCTGATTAAGGTCATTCTCACCGCCGCAATTTTTATCGTGGCTGGGTGTGTCTCGGAAGCGAAGGCAGCCGCCGAGGGTCTCGCAGCGTTGGCGCTAGACGTTCGCCCGGGTCGTGCGCAGCGTCTCTTGGAAGGCGCCAAACGTGAGGGAGAAGTCAACGTTTACACCTCGCTTACCGCGTCGACCGCAGCCAAGGTCAAGGCAGACTTCGAGCGTCGATATGGCGTGCGGGTCAATCTGTGGCGTGCAAGCTCGGAGAACATTCTTCAAAGGGTCACCACCGAAGCAAGGGCAGGTCGGCTGGACTTCGACATCGTCGAAACGAACGGGCCCGAAATGGAAGCCATCCAGCGCGAAGGGCTGTTGCAGCGCGTAGAGTCCGGCTACTTCAAAGACCTCATTTCGCAGGCGCTGTTCCCCCATCGCGAATGGGTTGCAACGCGGCTCAACCTCTTCGTGCAGTGCTTCAATACGCGGCTCGTACAGGCCGATGAAGTCCCACAATCATTTGTCGATCTGCTCGATCCGAGATGGAAAGGAAGACTTGCGATCGAGGCGAACGATGCGGACTGGTTCCAGGCAGTCATTCAGGACATGGGCGAAGCCAAGGGTCTCGCGCTGTTCCGCGAACTCGTGAGCAAGAACGGCCTTTCGGTGCGCAAGGGACATGCGCTCCTTGCAGAGCTCGTGACCTCCGGCGAGATCGCCTTGAGCCTGACTTGCTACAGCTTCAAAGTGGATCAGGACCACAAGGCAGGGGCCCCGATCGATTGGGTATCGCTGGGCCCGCTGCTGGCGCGGCCGAATGGCGGTGGTATCTCACGCAAAGCCAGGCATCCCCACGCGGCGCTCCTGTTCTACGAATATCTCATCAGCGATGCCCAACCCATGCTCGCGCAGCTCGAGCTCATCCCAGTCAGCGCGAGAGTCAAGTACGACTTGAAGGGAAAGACGCTGCGCTTCATCGACCCCGCGCGGGTTCTCGACGAGTCTGCGAAGTGGGAGAAACTGTACCAGGACATCATCGTCAAACGGCGGTGACGGGGCTTCGAGCTTACGGATGAACATCCTCGGAGAACCATTCGGCCGGTAAGTCATGCCCGAGGCCAGTCTGCCGTGCGCGCTCGAGCAGGAGAGCGCCCGCAGCCGCGAATTGCAGGCCGATGCCGACGTTGTTGACGAAGCAGGTGATTTCATCGGCGCGCCGTCGCCCCTGCACCTCGCCGGAAACGAGCTTCGCGAGATCGTCGAACGACGAGATTTCTCGCCCCGGCTCATGCCACCAGCCGCGCTTGTGCTCAGTGGCGACGTTGGGCGTATTGGCCAGAATGTTGTCCAACTGCTTCGCTTGTTGCGCGGTATGCACCACAACCCGGTCACAGCGTTCGAACACCGAACCGTCGACCTCCTGGGACTTGATGCAACTCGCGTGCACGCCCGGCTTCAGCCATTCCGGCTCGATCACGCGGACCAGGGAGGATGTCGCGGCCATGATCACGTCTGCCTCTGCAACGCACTCGGCGAGTGAATCGACGGCCGAGATCGTGACGTCGTGACGTTTGCGCGCTTCGGCAGCAAAGGACTCGCGGTTTTGCCGACCTGTGCTGTAAACGCGCACCTCGCGGATAGGGCGCACGGCCAGTGCCGCCATGAGCTGCGCCCCAGCCTGCCAGCCGCTACCGATCAGCGCCAGCGTGCGCACGTCTTCGCGGGCCAGGTACTTCATGGCGATGCCGTTGGCCGCGCCCACCCGTAGCCGTTGCATCACGCCGTCGGGAAACATGGCCAGGAGCTCCCCGGTGTCCGTGGAGAACAGCAACACCAGCCCCACCCACCGGCCATTGGCGAGAGGTTGCTTCACGCGACGCAGCTTGCCGTCGATGGTTGGATGCGTGATGACGTCGGAATTGAGGCGCAACGCCTGCACACCCTTCGCCGGCCACGTGCCGCCCATGTGCTTGAAGCCGTAATAGGCGCCTTCGAGGCGCGTCGGCGCGAGATTGTCCACGCGCGGTGACAACAGCGCCTTGCCCCGCGCGTAATCGCGATACATCGGTTCCAGGGCTTCGATGCAATCCTGCATGTTGAGCAGTCGTTCGACGTCGTCGTTGCTGAGAACGAGCATTACAGTTCCTTGGCGATTCGTGACACGTGACAGCGTGTCGGACGGGGGAGACAAGACCGTGTCTGCGGGCGAGAACAGCTCGATGGCATGTTCGCGCGATCGCGCAACGGTGATAGCAAGCTCGGTGCGGCGCCTCGTCAGGCACCGCACTCCGGTGGATCAGAATCGCGCTGCGATCCACTCGTCGATGAAGCTGAACGTGTGACCTACCGTGTCGCCGAACTGTCCCGGGGTGGTTGCGCACGCGGTGCAGGGTGTAATGCCGTGCGCCGCGCCTTCTACCCCGACGAGCTGCTTGTCGGCGCTGGCCGCATGCTCGAGGATGATTTCGCTTGGGCGAATGAAATAATGCCCCGTCATCGTCATCAGCAGCAGGGGCGCCGACAGGTTCTCGACCATGTTGACCGTGCTGGTGTTGGTCGACTCGAAGTCGACTCCGGTGAGATCGTTCGAGTACATGTTGTACGTATCGTTCGTACGGATTGCGTGCGCGCCGAGGTAGATACGCACCGAAATCGGCAGGGCGCCGCCCGCGTAGGACATTGCGTCGGAAGCTTTGCCGGAGGGGATTCGCACTGACCGCAGGACTTCCGTGCTGCGCGTACCATCGCCCTTGAGCAGCAGATACGCCGATTTCGACTGGCGCAGCAGCTTGAGATCGGGCTGCCACAGGCGCGCTGCATTCGCGCCGATCACCGTGAACGGCATGTCGTCCGGCAGCGTCGTGCCCGTGCCTGACTTGATCACGTTCCAGCGAGCCAGCGCATCCTCGAGCAGGACCTTGGCTCGTGCCGCCTGCGCGTTGAGATAGTTCTGCTTGAACCCCGCAGAGTAGTCAGCCGAGTTGCTCGCCGCCTTGTAACCGTTCGCGGGATCGAACATGTCGAGCGGCTGGTAGCGTCTTCCAGGATTTGCGGGGTCGATCACGGCTGGATCCGTGTAGGTCAGGGTTGCGAGCGCATCACCGAGATGCGAATCCAGGATGATGACGCCATCCGCCTTCGGCATGCTCTTGAGGTTGGCCGTATCGCACGCGATGATCCTTCGCTGATCCGTGCACACTCCCGTGCCCTTCTCCGCCACGGCCTGATAGAAGGCCATCATCGGCGCACCCATGCTGTGGCCGATCAGCACGACCTTGCTGACTCCGGCGATGCCTTTCACGTAGGTCACGCCCGCCTTGATCGCGGGCACGTGATCCTCATAGCCTTTGTAGCCCGGCTGATTATTGGTGAAGGGCGTGCTGCCACACAGGACACGATAGCCGGCGCTCGCAAGCGGCGCGCACCCGACAAAATTCATGTAACTCGAGAACGAGTGGAACACGACGATGCCAACGCGCGACTTTGCGTTCGCGACCGTCGGCTCGTACAAAATCGCTTCCGCTCCGCCGCCTAGCGAAACGTACGTGGTCTTCACCTGGGCTGCGCCGAGATTCGCGGTGCACAGCACGATCACTCCGGCCAGGATCGCGGCAAGCCGCGGTAAGGCTTTCAACATGGGTAGCTCCTGAAGGTCGAGAATGGAAGTGAGTTGTTGTTGGAGTCGCCTCGACGGCGGTAGCTTCCGCCGTCGCATCTGCCCCATTCTCGTGATTCATTGGGGCATGGTCAAACGTCTGCGATCCCGATGTTAGTCGCAGCGTGTCCCGTTGAGCGCACGAGTACCCACCGCGCAGGTTGGATGCGGCGCGGCAAGCCCTGATTACGCCGAAGTCGATTGTTTCGCCGCCAACGTAAGAGCGTCAGCGCAATTATTGAGCAACCCAGTGCAGCTGAGCAATGGCGCGGCTCCTGGGCCAGCCACACAGCGACATATCCACAGAACCTGTGGACGGATTGCGGCGACCATCGACGCGAGCGTGCCCATTCTGACCATCACGCAGCGTGGCAAATCAGCACGCGATCGGGTTCGAAGCGCAAGCGCGCACTCAACAGAGCGCGAAAGATCTTGTACCCCGTTTGACCGGGGAGGAACCCGTGAAAGAAAAGCCGGGGCTCGGCGTCGGGGCCGTTTGCCACGGAGGGGTGGCCCGGGCCCCACCACTGCTAATTGCGCAAAACTTAGCGGAGTGCTGGTGGTCCGCCTTTGTTGGCGAGCAGCAGCGTAAACGCATCGGTTGGGGTTTTGCGATGAAGTGAATGCCCACGACCCCAACGGCTCAAGGCGTTGACGCCGGGATTTGTGGAGGGTGGGACGCGCGAAGGAACTCCAGCCAACACGGACCGGGTGGATCAGACGTGGGCTGAGTAGAATGCGGTGCTGGTTTAGTTCCCGAGCGATACATGAGTTCCGCTTCGTTGACTCCTTTGCGCGATCTGGTCGAGGTGCGCGACCGCCTGCGCGAATTTGCTGACGCGCGCGACTGGGACCAGTTCCATTCGCCGAAGAATCTCGCCATGGCCCTGATTGCGGAGGTCGCCGAGGTGGTCGAGCATTTCCAGTGGCTCACGGAGGCGGAGAGCGCATGCCTTCCGCCGGAGCGCAAAGCCGAGGTTGCGGAGGAGCTCGCGGACGTGCTCGCCTATCTCGTGCGGATTGCGGACAAGCTCGACGTCGATCTCCTCGCGGCGGTGACCGCCAAGATAGAGCGCAACGAGGAGCGTTACCCCGCAGATCGCGCTCGTGGCAGCGCACGCAAATACAACGAGCTGTAGCGGCGCTTCACGCCCGGACAGTCGTCGCTGTGCTGAGCTACCGTCACGGATTTCACGCAGGCAACCACGCCGACGTGCTGAAGCACATCGTGCTGGTGGCATTGTTGCGGCTCCTCACGCAGAAGGACAAGCCCCTGCTGGTGATCGACACACACGCGGGTGCGGGAACGTATTCGCTCGAGGAAGGGTTCGCGCTGAGGAATGCCGAGTTCCGCAACGGTATCGACCTTCTTTGGGCGCGCAATGATCTGCCCGAAATCGTGGCCGACTATCTTGAGCAGGTTCGCTCGGTCAATGCCGATGGCGTGCTGCGGCGCTATCCCGGCTCGCCGCGCATTGCACTCGAGGTGCTGAGGCCCCACGATCGCCTGCGGCTCTTCGAGCTGCACAGTACCGAGGCAGGCATTCTGGCGGATGAGTTCGCAGAGGCCGGCCGCCGCGTGAGCGTCACCGCAGGAGATGGCTTCGCCGGAGCGAAGGCACTGCTGCCGCCTCCGTCGCGGCGCGGGCTCATGCTTGTGGATCCATCCTACGAACTCGCATCCGACTATCGCGCGGTAGTGACGGCGATGCGCGACGGCCTGCAGCGGTTCGCAACCGGGACATACGCGGTGTGGTATCCGCTGCTCCAGCGCCGCGAATCGATGCAGCTGCCGAACAATCTGCGGCGTGCGGCAGGCGCGGACTGGGTGGACCTCGCCATGCAGGTGAAAGCACCTGCGGCAGGAGGGCTGGGGCTTCACGGCAGCGGCATGTTCATCGCGAACCCGCCGTGGAAGTTCTCGCACACTATGCGTGACATCATGCCGTGGCTCACGCGAACACTTGCGCAGGATGAAACCGCGACGTTCAGTTTCGACGCGCGCGAGACGTGAGATGCCTCGGGCGGGCCCGGCAGAATATGAACCCGCCAAGATTTTATGTGTTACAACGCGCCGAAGGGACGTAGTGGCGAATGTCCTGCCATCCCGTGGTGTTGACGGGGGACCGACTGAAGCCACCCAGCACATCTCATGTTTGCTGCTGAGCGCACGGGTCGAGCGCATGTCCAGTGACCTCGGCTCGGGCAAGTCATTCGGCGCCGTTCACTTCCAGACGCATCAAACAGAGAGACAACCATGCAGTTCCTTCGCCCCACCGTCGCCCGAACGCAACCTGCGAGAGCAAAGCCTGTGAAGACGACGAAGCCTGCCCTCGTATCGCTTATAACGGCCGCACTGTTTGCCATCTCTCCGACGTCCTTCGCCCAATCGCAAGCCACGAAGAACGTCGTGCTCTATTGTCCGGCTCCGGGAGAGTGGTGCACCAACGTGGCGAATGATTTCACCAAGGCTTCGGGCATCCATGTCGACGTGTTGCGCAAGAGCGCCGGCGAGGTCCTTGCGCAGGTTCGCGCCGAGGCCGCGAAGCCGAAGGCCGATCTCTGGTGGGGTGGAATCAGCGACTCTCATTTGGCCGCGGCGGCAGAAGGCCTGACCATCCCGTATGAAACCAGCGCTGTCGGCCAACTCGCGCCGTGGTCGCAGGCGATCTATGAAGCCTCCGGCAAGCACGCGATCGGCACCTACGCGATCGCGCTCGGCATTGGTTACAACCCCGAGCTCCTGGCCAAGAAGAAGATCGCTGCGCCCAAGTGCTGGTCGGACCTGATCAAGCCCGAGTACAAGGGCGAAATCCAGATGCCGAATCCGAATTCTTCGGGCACGGCGTACCAGATGATTGCGTCACTCGTGCAGATGCAGGGCGAGAATCAGGCGTTCGATTACCTGAAGAAGTTGCATCAGAACGTCAACACGTATACCCGCTCGGGCGTGGCGCCGGGGAAGGCCGTGGCCCGTGGCGAGACCGGGGTGGGCGTCAACTATCTCCAGGATATGCTCGTTGAGCAGCAAGCAGGATTTCCAATCAAGATTTCGGCGCCCTGCGAAGGCACCGCGCTCGGCGTCGATGCCATGTCGATCATCAAGGGCGCTCCGAACCTCGCCAATGCGAAGCTGTTCTACGACTGGCTGATCAGCGTTCCCGGGCAGGAGAGCGGCGCACGCAGCGGCCTGTTGCACTCGCCGGCGCACCTGAAGGCCCGCCAGCCTTCGCAGGATCCCGAGCTGAAGTCCGCGAAGTACATCGACTACGACTTTAAGAGGTACGGTTCGACGGAAGAGAGGCAGCGGCTGCTCAAGCGCTGGGAAGCCGAGGTCAACAGCATGTCGCGCTGATCGCACGTCTCCGTTGCGGAGGCGATGTGCGCCGCATCGAGATCGGCAGCACCTGACGGTTGCATCGGCGTCCGTTTCAAGCCACCTGGGGACCAGGATGCGCGCTGGAAAGCCAGACAAACCGCGAGGAACTGTGACACCGGTCGAATCTGAATACCTTGGGCGCCTGGCAACCGTGTCGTCCTCGTTTGTGGGTTTTTCCGCAGTCGTTGTCACCCTGCGCGGTGCGCTTGGAGGCGAACTGTCTGATCGGCACCTTCGCGTCGTGCGCCTTTACATCGAAGGTGGCTTTCTCGTCACAGCTCTAGCATTATTTCCCACCCCTCTGGACGTGCTTCATCTGTCGGACACGCGCAATTGGCGCCTGTCGAGCGGTGTCGCCGCTGTCATTCTCACAATCGTTCTTGTGATCCAGTTTCGCGTCGCGCACGGTCGAGCTTGGGGCGGTTTCCCTTGTGGGTGATCGTTGTTTACGCCCTGTCGTTTTTCGCGGTTGGGGGCCTCCGGATCAACATGGCCGGAATTATCTTCCAGCCAGGCGGCGGTCCGTACCTTGTGGCCTTGACCTGGGCGTTATTAGTCTTTGGCTTCATATTCATTCGCACGATCGAGCTGTTCCTGCACCGCGCACCTCCTTCGCCACCGTAGCTTGGCCGGTAGGTCCGGGCTGAAGCCAACGCCGGTCCGGCGTCAGGCTCTAACTTGCGTCAGGCCACACTCGAGGCAAAGCACTCAGTCAAGGAATTTCCAGGTATCCGCTCCGTCGAAACGCCTTACCGCTACCGCGTCCAGGAGCGCTGGTTCGAAATTTCGCAGGTTCACTCCTTGGCGAGCGCCGGCCTGGGGTTGAAGCGGCTCCCAGTGCGTGAGGACGCCGCAAATTTTGCAGCGCACGTTCCGCAGGGTTCGATCGCCCCAGATATAGGTTTCCGTGTTCTCGGGATGGCCCTGGACCGACACTGTCCCGATTTGATAGTAGGCCCATATTCCTCCGGTGCGACGGCACCACGAGCAGTTGCAACTCGTGGCCTTGTCGGGTGCGCTGGGTAGCGTCAAGCGCACGGCTCCGCAATGGCAGGAACCTTGCAGCGATAGTGTTCCTGGTTCGAGGTTCATTGGGTGTTGAATAGCAACTTAAGTAGAGCGGGCGCCACCGCTTTCGCAATTGTGGACGCACGGGTTCTCGGCAGTACCGCGAAGTACGCGGCGCTCTCCAAATCAGGCGCTACCGGTGCGGTTGATGCGCATCCAAACACCTGCGTCACTGCTTCACCGCGCCGGCCGTCAAACCTGCGACGAGGTAACGCTGGAGCGCGATCACCAGAGCAAGCACCGGGATAAGCTGAACCGTGGCGGCGGCAAAGATTACGCCCCACTGCACGCCTTCGACAGTGCCGAGCATCTCGCCGATCACTACCGGTGCCGTTTTCGCGTTGCGGGTGGTAAAAATAAGCGCGAACACGTACTCGTTCCAGGCGAACACCACAACGAAGATGGCGACCGCGATGATGCCCGGCACGACCAATGGAAGCACCACGCGCAGAAGGATGGTCATCAACCCAGCGCCATCGACCGCTGCGGCTTCCTCGAGCTCGATAGGCAACTGCGCGATAAAAGCGCGCATGATCCAGGTGCCGAGGCTCACGTAGAACGCCGCGTACAGCAGGATCAGAACTGTGTGGGTGTCATTCATGCGCAGGGAATTCAGAATTGGGAACAGCGGTACCGTGATGATGATCGGCGGTAACATGCGCGCCGCGAGCAACCCGAAGGCAGTTCCGGAGAGCCAGCGGTTGCGAAAGCGGGCGTAGACGTAACCGGCGAGCGTCGCAGCGGTGATGGTTAGAAATGTCGTGCCAAACGTGACGAGGATGCTGCTCCGTAGCGCTCGGAAGAACTCCGGGCGCTCACGCCATAGCGACGTGTAGTTGTCGAGCGTCGGCGAGAACAAGAACGACGGCGGCACCGCGAAAATCTCGGTCGGCTGTTTGAACGAGGCCATCACCACAAGCAGGATCGGCACGGCCGACCACGCCAGTGCGATGGCGATAAGAACAGCGCGAACGCCGCGCAACCATGGAGTGCGCCTAGCCACCGTGCTGGACCTCGCGCACCATGCGACGCAGGTACGGCAGCGCTATCACAAGCGACATGACCAGCATGAACCAACCGGTGGCGGCCGCCATGCCGAACTCGTGGTACTTGAAGACTTCCCGGTAGAGGTAAATCGCCAATACCTCCGATAGCCTCGCCGGACCACCCTCGGTCAACAGCCACACTTCGGCGAAGGTGCGGATCGCGAAGATGTAGCGAAACAGCACTGCAATCAGGACGGCCGGCATGATGAGTGGCAGCACGATGCGCCGAAACTGCTGCCAGCCCGTCGCGCCGTCGATGCGCGACGCCTCGAGCACTTCCTTGGGAACCGTCGTGAGCGCCGCGTACAGGATCAAAAAGGTGAACGGCAGGTGATGCCAGATCGCAATGGTGCCCGCGAGCGCGAGCGTCGCAATTGGGTTCGTGCTCCATTCGAGTTGACTCAGGCTTAGGCGCTCTATCGTCTGCGACACGATACCGATGTCCGGCTCGAACATGTAGCGCCACATGACGATGCCACTGCTCTCCGTAATGGCGTAAGGCGCGAGTATCACGGCGATCATGAGCGCCTTCGCCGGTACCGGTCCGGACAACAGAACCGCAAGGCCAAGTCCCAGCACCATCTCAACGTACACGATGCCATTCACCAGGAAGAACGTGTTCACAAACGCGCGCCAGAAGATCCTGTCGGCAAAAAGCTCTTTGTAATTGGCAACGCCGACGAATTGTGTATCTTGACCGTAGGTCGACGTGTTGAGGCTCAGCCACCCGACGTAAAGCGCCGGGATCACCAGGAACGCAAGCAACAAGCCCAGCGTAGGAAACAGCATCGCGTAATGCACCAGGCGTACCGAGCGACGGTCACCGACACGCCGCGCAGGACGAGTACGACGTCGCGTAACGACCGAATTCGCTGCGTTCGTCGCCACGTGACTCAGGTGGGCGTCAGGTCGGAAGCAGCGGCGTGACGCGCTTCTTGACGTCGCTCATCGCGGCCTGTCCATCCTTGTTGCCGAGCATGGCGTTGCCAAGCTCCTCGATGAAGATGTCCATCGCTTTCGCGGAGTTGGCGAAGCCCGGCACCACGAGACGCGCGCTGGCGAGCGCCTGCCTTTCGGCAGCGGCATAAGGAATGAGCGCCTTCACCTTGGCGTCGTCGTAGGCTGAAGGGCGCACGGGCCCATTGCCGTTGAGTGTCTCGGCGATCGTGCTTTCGGGTAGTGACAGGTAGCGGACAAGGTTCCACGCCTTGTCCTTGTTCTTGCTGTTCTTGGGAATCGCCATCGCCCAAACAGACGTTTTCGCAGGCATGGGCTTGCCGTCGACCCCGAGCGGCAGCGCTACGACGGCGATCTTGCCCGCATATTTGGATGCCTTGGGATCGTTGTAGTTGATGTGGCGATTGAAGGGGTTGTTGGTCATCGCGCCGCGGCCCTGTTGCATGAACGTCGTAACGTCCTCCGTCTTGAGGCTCATCGAGTTCTTGGGCAGAACGCCTTTCTTGTACAGGTCGATCAGCACGGCGACACCGCGCAGCGCGGCGGGCTGGTCAACAACGACCTTGTAATCCGACGTGATGAAGTCTCCGCCGAATCCACGAATCCAGTCGATCGGCGTAGCCGGATCGTCAAAGTTCATGACGAGGCCGTACACCTGCACCCCGTCGGCCCGCTTGAACGTAAGCTTCTCGGCAAGCGCAACCGCCTGCTCCACGGTACGCGGTGGTTCCGTCACGCCCTTCTCGGCAAAGTACTGGGTGTTGTAGTGGAGCCCGTGGGTGGCATGCCTGAAGGGCACTGCCGTGAGCTTGCCGCCGAACGTGTGCGCCGCCAGCATGCCGGCTGGGATCTCGATAAGATCGGGAATAGGGTCCTTCGCCTGAAATGCGCGGATGTCCTCGAACAATCCTGCGAATTGCGGACCGGTGTAGCGATCGAGAATGAAGACGATGTCGGCATTGCCTTCAGCAAGACTCGCTTCCTTGAACGCGCGTTCGTTCACCGCTTCGACACCGAAGGTCAGCCACTCGATGTCGGCGCCCTGCTTCGCGCGCCACGAAGCCGTCAGATCGCCGCCAGGGCCAGTCGTTGCCGCCGCCTTGTGCACGGCATGCGCAATGATGGTAATGCGGTCGGCGGCGTACGCAAGGCCCGCGGCAAACGGGCCGGCGGCAGCCGCTGCCGCGATGCCGGACAGGGTCTTCAGAACGTCTCTACGCGAATTCACGGTGCTATTCCTTCTCTGGCGCGATGATGGTGCTGGGCGAACTGGTGCGAATCAGCGCCGCCGGTTGCGGGCGCCGATGGCATCGGGCATCACGATTTCCTGGCGCTTCAGCACGAAATCACGCGCCGCCGCAATATGAGCTTCCATCTCGCGCACAGCCTGCTCCGGGTCGCGGCGGTGAATGGCCTCGGAGACCGCTACGTGCTCTTCATGGATGCGGACGGCGCGTTCGGTCGTGTCCTGGTGTCCGAATACGGTGCGGTCGAGCTGCTCGGCGCCGATGAAGTTGGGAATCATCTCGACCGTCCTGAGATAAAAAGGATTGTGCGTCGCGCGCGCGACGGCACGGTGAAAGTCGAAGTTGAGATCCGCGAGGAGATGGTCGACGCGGTTATCGATGGCCGTGATCGCACGGTCGAGCGTGCGATCGAGGTCTTCGAGATCCGCCGCTTCGCGACGCTCCGCGGCCATCGCAGCGGTGGCGCGCTCCACCGTGATCCGAAATTCGTAGGAGCAAAGAAGGTCGGACACGGTACGAATACCAGGATACCCGTGCGTTCCCGGCGCCTCGCCCCGAAGCACAATGCTGCCGGAGCCTCGTTGCGATCGCACGTATCCTTCTACCTTGAGCTTCGCGAGTGCATCGCGAACCACCGGCCGAGAAACCCCGAAACGCCCCGCCAGCTCGCCTTCCGGCGGCAGCTTGCAGCCTTTCGGAAATTCCCCACGCGTGATCAGACGGAAGAGCTGTTCGTGGACGATGTCCGCGAGCTTTCGCGTGGCGCGCCAAGCGCGGTCGGGCGCAACGACGCTCACATCACCCGACGCCGCGGTCACTGTGGCCGCTCACCCAGCGTGGTCAGTCGATGCATGCGGCGTCGGCCCTGACCGGTAAAGGCGTCGCGACGGTGCATGGTGCACCGGTTATCCCACACGATGAGATCACCGAGCTGCCACTCTTGAGTCCACACGTCTTCCGGCCGTGCGGCGACGCCCCACAGGAGGTCCAGCATCGCTTCGCTATCCACGAGTGTCAGGCCTGGAATGTAGGCGCCGAATCGGCGGCCGAGGTAGAGCGCTTTGCGGCCCGTTTGCGGATGCGTACGCACGATCGGATGTTGCGGACCCGGCAGCTCACGCGGATCGGAAGTCTTGATGTCCCGGTACCCCGGCCGCGGCAGGCCTTGCGCGGTGTGGCTTTCCTGATGCTTGATCTTGAGGCGGGCGATGGATTGCTTGATATCCGTGGGAAGACGCTCGTAGGCTTGGTACATGTTGGCGAAACTGGTGTTGCCCCCGGTCGGCGGAACTTCGCGCGCCAGCAAGAATGTGTAGCCGGAGGGTCGCTCCACGAAGCCTTGGTCCGTATGCCAGTTGAGCTCGCCGTCCCCGTGGTCGCCCACCGGCTTGCCATGCTCGGTCACATTTGACACGACGGTCATCTTCGGTGAGGCCGCCACATACACGTCGCGCGACCGGCTGAAATCCGGCGAGCCTTCGAGGTTGCCGAAGCGCTCCGCCAACCGAGTGAACTCGAGGTCGTCGAGCGCGTAGCCACGCAGCCGGACGACCAGTCGGCCAGACAGCGCGCGCAGAATGGTAGCGACGTCGTCGGGCGTAGGCTGCGACAAGTTCACGCCCGCGACATCCGCTCCCAGCGCTGCGTTCGTCGGCACGATCTGTGGAGCAACAATGGCGGCACTCATGGTTCCTCCCGGCAGCTGGCCAAGCAGTTTCCTAGGTTATGCGGGCGCCCACGGATTGTCAACGTTGTAATCCGCGCCCCGCTCCTGAATCGTAAGTTGAGCCGCGGCGAACTTGACAACGTTGGTACCGCAGAACGAGAGGCCGTAACGCTGGTCCGAAGCAGGATCGGGAAGCACGACGTGTTCAGCTTTCGGGGCACCCATTCGTCGGGTCAGCACCAAAGCGTGGTACCAGGCGCTTGCACGGGCCGGGATCGAACATTTCCGCCGGCATGATCTGCGGCACACTTCAACAACTTGCAACGGTTGCCAAGGCCACAGGCCGCCTGTACTGATAAATCGGTGAGTCCCCACCTCTGGCCGTTCGGCTTGAATCGGCGAAAGCCGCAAACGGTTAGATGGAATGAATATGCAGTCCTCCCCCAACATTCACAACATCGCCAGTGGAGTATGGCAGTCGCCCTTGAGCAATCGTGGCCACCGTCTCACCAACGTCTTCCGGTATTCCCCAGCGTCCCAGTGGAACACCGCCTTCGTCAATGAAGCGTTCGTACTTCCCGCTGGCCGGCGCCGTCATATCCGTGCGGATGATGCCTGGTCGCACTTCGAAGACGTGAATTCCATCGGCGGCAAGCCTCGCGGCAAACAGTTTGCAAGCCATCGCGAGAGCAGCCTTGGTCATGCAGTAATCGGGGCGATTGAGACCGACGATGTCGGCGTTTGCGGAAGTGATCGTAATGATGGCGCGATAGCCTGGCCGAGCGCCGGTAGAGACCATGGCGCGTGCCACGGTCTGTGTCAGGAAGAACGTGCCGCGCAGGTTCACATCCATGCAGCGGTCGAAGCTCTCGGCGGTAAGCTCCAGCATGTCGCCGCGTACCAGCGATGTCACACCCGCGTTGTTCACGAGACAGTCGATGCGGCCGAGCGCATCGTGCACGCGCTGCACGAGCATCTCGTGTGACGCAATATCCGCGATGTCCTGCTGGATGTAGAGCGCCTCTCTGCCGAACGAGCGAACGTCCGCGAGCGACGGCTCTGCCTCAAAAGCTGTTTCCTTGCTCACGTTCGCTATATCAAATCCCGCCGCCGCCAAGGCCTTGGTTATTGCGCGGCCGATACCGCGCGCGCCACCGGTCACCAACGCCACGCTCATGCGAACACGCACTCGTCGGCGCAGCGGACTGCCGCTCCATGCAGCCATCGGCTATTCACGAAATGCTCACAGGTATGGCTTCAACCACGCCAAGCCGGCAGACGTTCCCCCGGGCCGCATTCCCGCGCGTGGCCTGTACTCGCAACCGACCCAACCTGCGTAACCCAGCTCGTCCAGCACATCGAACAGATAGGGGTAATTCAGCTCGCCCACATCGGGCTCGTGACGCTCGGGGACACCGGCAATTTGCACATGACCCACATTGCCCGTTGGCACATAACGCCTGGCTTTGGTGGCGAGATCACCCTCGACGATCTGACAGTGATAGAGGTCCATCTGCACCTTGACGTTCGATGCGCCGACGTCCCGCACCACGCTGTGTGCATCGCCCTGCCGATTCAGGAAAAATCCGGGGATGTCACGCGTGTTGATCGGTTCGATGAGAATGTCCAC
>JALYXY010000001.1 GCA_030946875.1 Pseudomonadota bacterium
TGGCATTGGGCGCCTGAGCCGGGTACACGACGATGAAGCCGTGTTGCTCGGCCAGTGCATTCATCCGAGTGCCTGCGGCGAAATCATCGGGCGATTGGGTGCAGCCGTGGAGCATCACCACCAGAGGCACGCGGTCCGCGGACTCGGCGGCGTAGCTCGCCGGCACGTAAAGCTTGTAGGCGCGCGTCCCCGCATGATTGCTGAACGTGTGGCTCGTGAACGCACCGGCGCCGTCGACCTCGACGTGCGAAGCAGTTTCCGAGCCGTCGTCCGTGCCGTCCTCGACCTCGCGAGCCTCGCCATCGATGAAGGTGCGCCCGGCGTCGACCGTGGATGAACCAAGGCCTGCGGTGGAGAGGGCTCGCTCGATGGTCTCGTTGACTCCCTTCAACGTGGGGGAGTGCGGGTCCAGCCCTGCCGCGGCGAGGGCGTTGCGGATGGTCGCGGTGATGCTGCTCATATCGGGGCCGTGGGCCTGTGTTCCGAAGTGCGGCGTGGTCAAGGGACGTGAAGGGAGTGCGTACGTTTTCAAGAGAGTTCCTTTTGTAGTTTCATTGCATGCGATCGGCGAGTGCAGCGCGCACCGCCGGCGAAGCGTGGAAGGCGCCCAGAACGACGACCGATGCGATCGTGGCGCGCGCGAGTTCTGGGGAGACGTCCTGCGCAATGCGGGCGAGGCCCACGACGTGGATTTGCAGCATCTCGCCGGCTTCGAGCGCACGCTCGAGTTGCAGCCGGGTGAAGTCCTGAAGGCCCACTACCAGCGTGCGGCGCGCCACGGTGCGTTTGAGCTCGTCCGAGTGCACCGCGAGCTGGTTGCGAATGGCGGTGCGGATGAGGTCCGTCCGGTTGGAATAAAACCCCTCCTGGACCAGCAGATCGATCTGCCCGAGGTCCACTACGCCAAGGTTGATGGTCAGCTTTTCGGTCTCGCCGATCTTCACCCGGCTTTCGGTATTGGCCATGGTCCGTCACTCAGTGGTGTGTAAACCGGTCGCCCGGAGGGAGCCTCGTCAGTCGGTCAACGGCAAGCTCATTCCATCCCTATACCATCTGTACGACATCCATATGGATGGTATGAGAACACAAATCATCTACAAGTGCAAGGGTGCCCACATGCTGGCGCGTCTTGGCGCGAAGCGTCACCGCGAAGGGGTGGTTATTGGCGCGTGGGCAAGGCCGGGCTCGAGTTGCCGCAACAGGCTGACTGGCGATCTTCGCGCCGTGAATTGCGCTTCCGCACCGCTTCTGCTATCAGGCTATAGGCGTGCAGCGGCCGCGCAATTCTGTGCAGGGTGACAGCGGCAGGCCCAGCCGTTCCGCGGAGCGCTCTCACGCGTTGCGGGGCGCCGCCGGACCTCAAGTCTGCGCGTATGGAACCGGGGAGGACCCATGGAGTTGATGCAGGACAAGGCAGGCACATCGCACCGAGTCGCGGTTGGCGTGCATTCGGTGAACCGCTTCGTCTTCGGTGTGCCCGACCTGACCGAGGCCAGGCGCTTCTATACGGCATTCGGACTGGACGTGCGCGAGCAGCGTGACCGGCTCGACCTTTACACGTATGGTCACGAGCATTGCTGGGGCTCCATTCACCCGCACGGGACGAAGCAGCTGCTGTATCTGAGCCTCGGCATCTACGCGGCCGACGAGCCGGTGTTTGCTGCGCGCATCCGTTCCGCGGGGCTGGAATCCGCACCGCACTCTTCGAGCGATGGAGCGGGTTTGTGGCTGCGTGACCCGGACGGTGCAATGCTTCAGCTCGTCGTCGCGCCGAAGGTCAGCCCTTCACAGAAGACACTGCAAAACCCCGCTGCGGCAACGCCTGCCGGCAAGGGCGCGGCGCCTGCGCGCAGTGCCGTGACACAGGTTCGGCCGAAACATCTCTCACACCTGTTGCGGTTTTCGCCGGACGTGCCACGCATGACGTCTTTCTGTCGCGACGTGCTTGGCCTTCGGCTATCCGATCATTCGGGCGACATCATCGCGTTCATGCATGGGCGGCACGGCAGCGACCATCATCTTCTCGCGTTCGCGAAGTCGCATGCGCCCGGGCTGCACCACACGAGCTGGGCGGTGGGCAGCATCGATGAAGTCGGATGCGGGATGGAGCAGATGCGCAACGCGGGTTACGAGCAAGGGTGGGGCGTGGGCCGGCACGTGCTCGGATCGAATTACTTTTACTACGTGCGCGATCCGTGGAACAGCTGGGCCGAGTACTCGTTCGACATCGACTTCATACCGGCAGGTTTCGATTGGCGCGCCGCGGACCATCCGGCCGAGGATTCGCTGTACGTCTGGGGTCCGCCGGTGCACGGCGAGTTCATCAACAACTACGAAGTCCCCCGGGGCTAGCCGTCGCCGCTGCCCTGCAGCGCGACGGTCAACGTTTTCAGAGCTTGGGCGTGCTCTCGACCACCGCCGGCTTGGTGGCGTCTTCAGGCGCGCCGGCGGGGCTTTCAGCCGCCTTGCGCTGGCGCTTCTCTTCGTTGCGTTGCTTTTTAGCGAGCTCTCGTTGGCGCTTGGCAAAAGAATAGTTCGGCTTGGCCATTCGGGTTCCTTGCAGTATGCGGTGCAAACATTCGCACGGCAGTGGGTTATGGAAGACGCGTCACCGTAACACAACCAGAGGCCGCCGCTCGCGGCAGCGGCAGGTGAGTGACTTAGCCATAGCGCAAGCCGCTCGAACACGGGTCCGCCTCTCCGGCGACCGTTGCGCTCTCCGCCGACAGCACGCGCTGGAGGTGATCCGGATCGACCGGCTTCAGGAGGTGCATATCGAAGCCGGCGCTCTTCGCGCGCTCCTTGTCGGAAGCCTGACCGTACCCGGTCATCGCAATCAGGCGCACGCGCTTGCACCACGCGCCGCCTGACGCCCGGATCTGCCTTGCGACTTCATAGCCGCTGCAGCCAGGCAGACCGATGTCGATGAGCGCGATATCCGGTGACCATTCGATGGCACGCGCCACGCCCTCGGGACCTGAACGCGCAAAGGCGACTTCGTGCCGCCATTCCTGGAGGAGCATCCCGAGAGTCTCGCTGATATCGGGCGAGTCTTCGACCAGCAGGACCCTGCGCGAGAGACCGGCGGTTGGTCTTGCGGTCGCCGGCCGCAGTGCGGTAGGGACGCTTTGCAGGAGCGGCAGCCTGACCTCGACCCGTGTCCCCTTGTTTTCACCAGGGCTTGCAAGCGAAACCGTGCCGCCATGAATTTCAACGAGGCGCTTCACGAGGGTGAGTCCGATCCCGAGTCCGCCGGTGCTGCGCGCGAGGGACGTCTCCTCCTGCACGAAAAGATCGAACACGGAGTTCAGGTTTTCGGGCTTGATGCCGACACCGTTGTCTTCCACCGCGGCGACTGCCGTATCTCCATCCTGGAACGTGCGTACCGTGATGGTGCCGCCGGGGGGCGTGAATTTGCCCGCATTGAGAATCAGATTGTCGAGCACCTGCTCGATGCGAACGGGATCGACACGCACGGGAAGCATCTCGCTCGCAGTCTCGACGTTGACCGTGTGCCCCTTGCCGATCGTTGCCGGCAGGGCCGCCTCCACTGCACTCGTGGCACACGCATTGAGGTCAACGTCCTGCGGGCGAAGATCGATCTTGCCGAGCTCCAGTCGCGATACATCCAGGAGATCATCGACGAGTCGTGTGATGTGTTTCGCCTGCTTGTCGATCGCGGCACGCGCCTTCACGAATACGGCGTCCTCGAAGTCGAGCATGCCGAGCAGGTGAACAGCGTTGCGGATAGGCGCCAGCGGATTGCGCAACTCGTGCGCGAGCATGGCCAGGAATTCGTCGCGACGGCGCAGTGCCTCGGCACGGTGCGCGAGCAGGTCACGAACCTCGAGCTGCCTTGCCCGCGCCCGCAGCGCGACGTTCACTGCCGACGCGAGGCCGATGGGATGCATGGGTCGCTGGATCACGGCGATGTTCCCGGACTCCGGAAACAGCCGGCTCATCAGCGAGCCGAGCGACTCCTGACCCGCGATGAGGATCAGCGGCAGATCGGACCACGGAGGCTGCACGGCGATCGCGCGCTGAAACGCCTCGACGTCGCCCTCGATCAGCGACTCTTCGACGAGGACGACGCAGCCAAGCTCTTCGTGCGGAAGCTTGGTGAGCTCGCTCAGTGCTTGCACCGGCGCAGCGGCGATGCCTTCCATCCGCAGCAGATCCACCGCCAATGCGCGATCGGCGGCGTTCGGGGTGACGACGGGGACGTTCACTGCCGGAGCAATCGCATGCGCAGCTACACCGGGAATAACGGCGCGCTCGCGAGGGCGCGCGGGATACCGGTCATGACGCCCTCGAAGTTCGAAAGCGGCTCGCCGATGAAAATTCCGCCGGAGCAGATCGTCATCTCGCGAATGTTCGTCTCATGAGGGCCGCTGCGCTTCTTGACGATCGAGATGGCCTTTTTCAACGAGCCACGCGCCTCGAAAAAGCGCATGAGCATGACCGTGTCAGCGAGGTAGCTCACGTCGACGGGCGAGCCCATGGACCCTACGAGGCCGTGTTGGGCGAGAATCATGATGGTCAGCACGCCACGCTGATTGAGGTAGGTGAGCAGTTCGTGCAGATGTAGGTGCAGGTACTCCTCCTCCGGCATCGCATTCACGTAACCATTCAGGCTATCGAGCACGATGACGCGCGCCGACTCGTGCTCGACCGCATGCACGATCTGGCTCGCGAGCTCGCCGGGCGCAATCTCCGCGGGATCGACCTGCTGCACTTCGAGTAGACCGGACGTGACGTGCCGATCGAAGTCGAGCCCGAGCTCGCGTGCGCGATGCATGAGAATGTTCGCGCTTTCGTCGAACGCGAAGTAGAGCACCTTATGCCCCTGACTCGCCGCCGTCGCCGCGAACATGCTAGCGACCGTCGATTTGCCGCTGCCGGCCGGACCCATGAATAGTGTCCCGGTCCCTGCGTCCAGTCCGCCGCCAATCAGGGCATCCAACTGTGCATTGCCGCTCAGAAACGTGCCGCTCAACAGAACCTTGAAGTGTTCAGACGCGACCAGGCGCGGGAACACCATGATTCCGCCTTGCTTGATGACGTAGTCGTGGTTTCCCTCGCGAAACGGCGATCCACGCATCTTGGCGACGCTCAGATAGCGACGATTGATCCCGAACTTCAACGGCACGGTCTGCAGCGAGATCATGCCGTGCACGATGCTCTGCACCTGATCGTGCGGTCCCGCAGCGGTGCGATCGTCCAGCAGCATCACCGTGCAGTCGGTCTTGGAAAACCGTTGCTTGAAGCTGAGGATCTGACGCCGGTATCGCAGCGGGTTTTGCGCCATGAGGCGCATCTCGGAAAGCGAATCGAGCACCATCCGGGCAGGGCGTAGGGCGTCGAATTCACGTAACAACAACCTGCTCAACGTGTTGAGCTCGACCTCGGCGGGTTGGAAGAGGGTGCTTTCGGAGGTGGTCGAAAGCGTCTGCTCGACCTGCGAGAGCTCGACGATGGTGATGCCCGCAAGGCTCCAGCCATGCGATTGCGCGACGACCTCGAGCTCCTCGCGTGTTTCCGAGAGTGTGATGTAGAGACAACGCTCGCCTTGCGCTGCGCCCTGCAGCAGGAACTGCAGGGCGACGGTCGTTTTGCCGACGCCCGGATGGCCGTCGATCAGGTACAGCCGACCCGCCGGCAAGCCGCCACCGAGCACCTGATCAAGGCCCGGAATTCCAGTGTGCGCGCGTTGCGCATCGATGGTGTTCACGAGTTTTGCTCCAGCAGACGGCTCGTTGCGCCCGGACGGGGTAACGAGTGCTGCGACGCCCGGCTGTGCGTCCTGCGCACGCTGCGCGCCGTGTGCGTTCTTACGATCTGGAGCCTGGCACACCAGGGACCGCACCTTGCAGCCCCTGGGTCTACTGCAGCTCGGCGGGTCGCATGATCGATTGCGCGCGTCGGCGAGCCGGCGTGGCGTCAGGCGCTGGCTGAGCCGCGGTACACCTCGCGACCCGTGCGGTTCCATTCGCTTTCGAAATACGCAGCGTCTTCGGAGCTGCGTGGCTTCACGCCCATGAGGATGTCACCCGATTTGATGCCCTGCTCGTAGCGCTTGACGTGCTCCTCGGGAATTCCCCAGCCGACCAGTGCGCCGAGAACGCCACCCGTCAACGCCCCGGCGCCGGCGCCGGCGATCCCTGCAGCCAGAGGTCCTGCCACGATGAGGCCGAGCCCAGGAATCGCGACGCTCGTGCCGATTGCGGCGATCGCCGCCAATACGCCACCCACGGTGGCGCCGATTCCGCCGCCGACACCGGCTCCCTTGGCGGCCTTGTTGCCGAGTTCGGTGTTGCCTGAAGCATCATCGGAGAAATGCCGCTTGCGGGCCTCCTCGGACATGATCAGGTGGATGTCGTCCTTGCCATACCCGCGCGACGACACGCTGTTGTAGGCACTTTCTGCGCTTGCACGATCCGGGAACAGGCCCGTGACCATTCCCGACTGTGTGGTCTCGCTCGTCATGGTGTGACCTCCGTTGTGGTTGGTCACCCAATCTAGCGGATCGATGCGGCAGGCCTGAACTCCCATGGTCTGACACGCGCGTAGGACGCCATGCCTTCTTCACCTTGCTGCGGCGCGTCGACGGGGCGAACAGTTCCGAGCGGGTCCGGTAATGCGTTCTGACGCCGACTATCGGCCCGAGCGATCGAACCCGAACCACACGGTCGACGTGTGCTCCACGTGCGGCGGAGTGGCGAAGCAATGGCCGACCAGACCGCGCCAGGCCTGGAAGTCAGCCGACTGCCGAAAGTCGATCGTGTGGTTCTCGAGCGTTTCCCACTTCACGAGCAGTCGATAACGGGTCGGCACTTCTTCGGATCGGTGCAACTCCATGCCTCGGCATCCTTTCGCCCGCTCGAACAGTGGCTTCGCCTGCGCCACGTTGCTCTCGAACTCCTGTGTGAGCTCGGGCTTCACCTCGATCTGCGCAATCTCCAGGATCATTTTTGCAAGTCTCCGCCTATTTCGCGTTGCGCATTGACGGGCTCGGTGCCGTGCCCGCTGTTCGTTCGCTGCAAGTCTCGAGCTACCTGGGATTCACGGTGGCGAACGACGCCGCATGATCGCACCCATTGTTGATGCCGTGCGCGCGCAGTCGACCGCTGATGAACCCGTCCACCACGCGCAGCGAGAAAGCCGCGTTGCCTTCCTCGCTGTTGCTGCAAACGTAGGAGGCCTCGAGCGAGCCGAGCTTGCCCCGTTGATCGTACACGCCGCGGTATGCGCAGGTCACGCCATCCGGATCGATCCACTCGAGCGACATTGCCGGGCCGGCCTGAACGAACGTGAGTGTCGCCGGGCCGTTGCGCGTCCGGTCCAGTCCCGAAGTGGGGCAGTTGCCGCTCACGCGCGAGATCATCGCCGGAAAGCGGCCGTTGTAGTCGTCCAGTCGAAGGGGTTGCCGCGTCACCTGCTTCCGTACGGCAATACCGCTGACGCTGTATTCGAGCGTCGCGCTCGTGTCGTCGAGGAGCGTGAAGGTCATGGCACCCACGCGTGATCCGCGTACGAGCCCGGGGTCGAAGGGTGTCGCAGCGAAGGAGGGACCCGTCGTGCGGAAAAGATCGCCCTCGGCAACGCGCGCGATCCTGCCGAGCGTTGCGACGAAAAACGTGGGCACGCTCGCCGAATCGTAGACATAGAGCGTCGCGAAAACGATGTCGCCGGTCTGCGTGAGCTGGAGCCCCCATCCGGACTCCGCGGCACTCCACCACAGGTCGCTCACGTCGGTGGTGGTGTCGATGGCGAGCGCAGCGCGTGCGGGCAGCAGCGCGAGCGCCAGCACGACGGCAATCGCCCGCATGCAGCACCTCAACATGTCGCGTCAGGGCTGGCGCGCTGCGAGAGCGCGCCGCCTGGAGCCGATCCAGCCTACTCGCGAGGCGTCTCTCCGTTCAGCTGGAGATATTGAAGAACCGCCCGCGTGAGGCTTTCGTCGACGCGATACGTCTCGTCGTCGGCGATAAGCTCGCGTTCCTTGGGTAGCAACCCGCTCTTGATCAGCTCATTCAGCAGCTGATTGATGAGGCGTGCTGCGTCTTCGGGCAGCAGCAGGCGCTGTGAGACAAGGTCGTTGGTTTCGGCGATCGCCCGGTAGTAGTACAGGTAAACGCTTCCGTAACGCTCCTCGATCGAGGGACGCGGGTCGACGAAGCTGTTGGCGCCGGGCGCGGGGAAGACCTGCGCACGGATTTCGCCGCCAGGGTTCGCTGCCGTGTGCACGTTGGCGTACAGCCCACCATTCCCGAGCGCGGTGACCTGCTCGTCGGTGAGCGTTGCGCCGGCGTTGCACGAGTAGCTGTTACCCGACACCGTGAATGGCACGATGACGGGCCCGATCACACCGGCCGCTCCGATG
>JALYXY010000169.1 GCA_030946875.1 Pseudomonadota bacterium
CTTTGAGGGCCTCGATCACGACAGGGATCAGATCCTTGGCCCCGGAACTGCCCATGGTCACGAGGATCATCGGCACGTCGGGGGAAACTTGCCCCCACCACTCCGGCAGCGGCACGTCAGCAGACCACAGGAGCGGGCCGACGAAGTGATGGTTCGGCGGCAGATCGGCCATGGGAACGAATCCGGGCAGATCGGGGTACAACGTATGGTTGCCCCAGCTGTACGCCACCCGCAGGTCGTGCCCGAGAGAAGGCAGGCCATAGCGCCTGCGCACCTGATTGAGAGGGCGCGCGTGCATCGCGAAGGCAACGGCCCGCGAAGCGTTGAAGAGCCTTTGTGCCGCCGCAACTCCGATGCGCGACGTCATCGGAAGATCGGGTACCGGATAGGAGACCTGGGCATAAGGGCTCCAATAGCTATTCACCATCGCCGCATAGGTGACTCCATGGACTGGGGCACTTACCGCGAGTGACAGCCTAAAATCTCCTATGACCAAGTCGGGTTCAAGTGCCGACAACATGCTGAGGTCGGCCTTCACATAGTCAGCCAGCGTTGCGGCATCGTAAAGTGGCTTACCGCGAGCGAGAGCCTGCTCGAACTGAGACGACGGGATGGAGTGCAAGGGATAAAAGGTGCCGGCGAGCTCTGGCTCCAGGTGCGCGTAGCGCGGATCGGATGCCACGACCACGCGATAGGCACCAGAATCGAGGGCCAGAGCCCTGGCAAGCACGGCGATTCTCGCGAAATGCGCGAGAGTCACCGCTTCAGCCACGAGCAGAACGACGGGCTTGCGCGACCCGCCATGACCATTAGGCGCCATCGGGCGCATGCCGGCAAGGCTCACAGTGGGCACGTTGCGGTCGGTTCGAGAGATGCCGAGCGCCCGGTGCTTGCGGATGTTCTTACATGAATGACTTTTTCATTGCTGCACGAAACCTCACGCGCAATCGGCGGCGGGGCATCACCGCTCTGCTGACGATCGCCATTGCCGTGATCGCGATGGTGCTCGCGGATGGTTTCTCGCAATGGATATTCTGGGCGATGCGTGAAGGGACGATCCAGTCGCAACTCGGACATATTCAGGTCGAAAGACCGGGATACCACACTTCGGGAGCCGCGGACCCGTTTCGCTTCGTGCTGCCGAATACGGCTCCTGAGTTCGCTGCCATCGAACAGATGCCGGGCGTCAAGATCGTGGCACCACGCGTGTCGGTCACGGGTCTCGTCAGCCACGGCGACGTCACTGTGTCTTTCCTTGGCGAGGGAGTGGATCCGGCCAAGGAGGCTGAACTGAGCAAGGCGTTTCGCATCGTCTCCGGCAAGGATCTCACGGCGCGGGGCTCTCGCGAAGTCATTCTGGGGCGGGGCCTCGCCCGCAACCTCGGCGTGGAGCCCGGGGACAAGGTCGCACTTCTCGCCAACACCGGATCAGGAAGCATCAATGCCGTGGAAGCAACGGTCACGGGGATCTTCATTACAGCCAATCAGCAGTACGACGATGCGGCGCTTCGGCTTCCCATCGAATTCGGCCAGTCCCTACTCAGGATCCGCGGCTCACATGTGTGGCTCGTGTTGCTGTCCAAAACGGAGGATACCGACGGCATGCTCCAGCAGATGCGAACACGATTCGCCGGCCAATCGAGTCGCCTCGCGTTCGTGCCCTGGCAGGAGCGCGCGGACTTCTACAACAAGACGGTCGCGCTCTTTTCCAGGCAGATGAACGTTCTGCGGGCGATCATCGCCCTCATCATCGTGCTCAGCATTTCCAACATTCTGGTCATGAACGTGCTCGAGCGCACGGGCGAGATCGGCACCCTGCTCGCCATCGGATTTCACAGACGCAAGGTGTTGCGCCAGTTCGTTGCCGAAGGGCTGCTGCTCGGATTGATCGGTGGGGCACTCGGCATCGCGGTCGGCTATGGGCTCGCGCTCCTCATCTCCGCCATAGGCATTCCCATGCCGCCCCCGCCGGGGATGGAAGAGGGTTATACAGGCGAGATCCGCATCACGTATGTCGTGCTGGGCACAGCGTTCGCGCTGGCGCTCGTGACGACCTCTCTGGCCGGGCTCTACCCTGCCTTCAAAGCCTCCCGGGTGCAGATCGTGGATGCGCTCCGACACAACCGCTGAGATGCTGGCCCTCGCCCTGCGCAATATCTTTCGCAATCGCGTTCGCACCGCGCTGACACTCGCGGCGGTGACGTGCGGCGTGGCCGCAATCATCGTCAGTGGCGGGTTTGTCGAAGACGTGTTCCTGCAGCTGCGCGAAGCGACGATTCACTCGCGCCTCGGTCACTTTCAGGTCTATCGCAAGGGCTACCTCGAACTGGGACGCCGTGATCCATCGGCCTATCTCATCAGCCGGCCGGAAGACGTTCTGAATGCGTTGACCACGGTTCCGCACGTGACGGAGGTCATGACCAGACTCATGTTCTCGGGACTGGCCAATAACGGTCGATCCGATCTGCCGATCATCGGTGAGGGCGTGCAGCCGGCCAAGGAAGCACGGCTGGGTACGGCCACGACGTACCTGGCCGGTCGAGCCCTGTCCGAGGACGATCAATTCGGAGTCACTCTCGGTGAAGGTGTCGCCAACGCGCTCAAGGTGCAACCCGATCGTTTCGTCACGCTCACCGTAAGCACCCGCGAGGGAGCGCTCAACGCGATGGAGTTCAAGGTGATCGGCATCTTTCGCAGCTTCTCGAAGGATTATGACGATCACGCCTTGCGCATCCCGCAATCCGCCGCAGCGCAGTTGCTCCAGACCTCGGCCGTTCACAGCGTGATCGTCGCGCTGGATGAAACGCCGCGCACCGATGCTGCGGTTGCCGCGGCTCGGGCGCGCCTCGGGTCCGAATACGAGGTGAAGCCGTGGCACGAGCTCGCGGACTTCTACAACAAGACGGTCGAGCTGTACCGGCGACAGTTCGGCGCGCTACAGCTGGTCATCCTGGTGATGCTCGTTCTGAGCGTCGCGAGCACGGTCAATATGGTTGTGTATGAACGCACCGGTGAATTCGGAACGTTGATGGCACTCGGGGTCAAGCCGCGCAGCATCCTGCGTCTCATCCTGCTCGAGAACAGCGTCCTCGGACTGATCGGCGCGGTGCTGGGGCTTTGCGTGGGGATCGCGGCCGCGCTTGCGCTCACTGCGATCGGCATCGAGATGCCTCCACCGCCCGGTTCGACGGCCGCCTATACCGCGCGAATCGTGCTGGTGCCTTCGATCCTCGGTGCGGCAGCTGCCATCGGAGTCGCCGCATCCATCGCGGCAGCGATTCTTCCGGGGCGCCGCGCAGCCCGGCTTATCGTCGTGGACGCGCTACGGCACAACATCTGAGTCAGGCGCGAACGCCGCCGCGTGCGCCGTTGCCATGTGACGCCGCCGTCAGTGACTCAATCGCTTGAGGTAGTCCTTGGTGAAGATCTTGTCCGGGAGCTTGCGCACGACCATGCTGCCATACACCAGCACGGACTGCTGACCCCCTCGCAACGCATCCTCGATCACGAGACGCGTCGGCCGGGACTCTCCGCCCATGGCCTTGAAGTCCCCATAGCGGCAGGTTTTGAGCAGGCGCCCCGAGACCGCGTAAAACTCGGCCTTCAAGGGTCGCGCCGTGCGGGAATTCACCCAGTACAGAACGCGCCGGTACGTGACCCACTGATCCACCGCGTCGAGCTCGAGGACGTGATACGTCTCGTTATCGATTTTCTCCTGACGCAAAAGCTTGGGCTCGTAGTCACCCTGGAAGTTGGCGCGCGCAAGATCACCGTTGGCGACCTGGCCGGTGAGTCGCTGTGACAGCGGCAGCCGAACGGGTTGCGACAGATTGGGCAGGTACGCCCAAAGATCGCGCCCGCTCATGAGCAGAATCTGATCGCGGTCAACCGCCGGCTCCACCGTCCGCACGATCGTGTGGCTATTGCCCTTCGACAGGATCTGATAAGCGCGCTCTTCAGGGTCCGAATCGGGCGCTGAAGTGGTGATCGTCACGTCCACCTGGAAGTCCTCGGTGGGGAAGCGGATGCGATCCGCGCGACTCAGGATTTCGCGGGCCTGCGTGTCCTCCGCGACTTCCGCGCCATAGGCGGGAGCCAGCCCAACGAACATCGCCATGCAGAACGTCGCCAGCAGCCCCCAGCTTTTCGCCGCAGCAACACGCCGCGATGGACGTGCGGTAATAGCCCCTACCGGGGTGATCGATGCTTGTTTATGTTTCATGGTACCGATACGTGC
>JALYXY010000183.1 GCA_030946875.1 Pseudomonadota bacterium
GATACGGATTCCCACACGCCGCAAAAAGGCTGGTGTGAAAGTCGAAATTGGCGCGGAATACCGCCTTGGCGTCGCCTGCGCTCACCGCAACGTCGTGCCGGCGCTGCGCCGCCTCTATCGCACGCAGCTTCGCGCCCTCGAGGGGTAGCGATATCTGCGCCGCGGCGGCGCGCTCCAGTATCTCGCGTACGGCATAGATCTGCGCAACATCGTCGAGCGTCAACTGACGCACGGATGCACCGCGATTGCGCTTGCGCTCGATCAACCCGAACCGCTCGAGCTCGACGAAGGCCTGGCGCAACACGTGTCGCTTGGTATTGAGCCGCTCGGCCAACTCCTCCTCGACCAGGCGCGCACCGGGCCCAAGCCGGCCGAGCACGATGTCCTCCTGCAAGGCATCGACAACGCCATCCAGGGGATCCACCACTGCGCTCAAAGCCTGCTTCATGGCACCATCCTACCGCGTCGCCATGGCATAGGCGCTTTCGACGAGCGCAAGCGTCTGCAGGTTGTCATGAGGGTCGGTTTCGAATGGAGTGTTGGTCGTGAGAGCCTCCACGAAGTGCGCAATTACAGCCGCATAGCTATCGGCGTAACCGGCCGCGAGATCGAGCGGGATCGTATCCTGCCGATCGCCAGAGAGCGTCAAGGTGCTGCCGCGCAGTTGCGCCACGCCTCGCGTACCACGCAACTCGAGATCGTCCGACCCGAGCGGCGGCGCGTTCGGTTGGACGTAACTGCCTTCGAGCACGGCCCAGCAATTCTCTCCATCGAGGACGATCACTGCGTGGTCTTCGCCACGCACCACGGGGCACAGGCGACCGGTGCGGGCGGCTACAACCCGTAACGGCCCCAACAGCCAGCGCAGCACATCGAGCTGGTGAATAAGCGCTTCGCCGATGAGAAGACGGTCGAGTTCGGCAAAAAACGGTTGGCGAACGAGCTGGGGCCGTACACCATTTGCATCCTGGAGGAGCCCAGACGATGCAACGTGCACGGAGCATGACAACGGTACCCCAATGTCACCGCTCTCGACCCATCGCTTGAGCTGGCGATAATGCGCACGGAAGCGCCAGTTCTCATGCACCATTAGGCGCACTCTTCCCTCCACCGCTTGCGTCAGCCGCCACGCTTCTTCAACGCTCGGCGCAAGCGGCTTCTGACACAAGATGTGCACGCCCTTATCCGACGCAAGTAGGCAGAGGGGAACATGGGCATGCAGCGGAGCTACGATATCGAGCGCATCGGGGTGCTCGGCCGCGAGCATGACCCGTGCGTCGCGGTACACGGCTGGCACTCCGAACTCGCGGGCCCGCTCGAGTGCCTTGTGCTCTTCGGGATCGCAGATGGCGACCACCTCCGCACTGGCGAGCCGCTTCCAGCCGGCAAGATGCAATCCACTTGCGAAGCCCGCACCCGCCATTGCGACGCGTAGTCTGGAAGGCATACTCAGAAGACGCGATTGCGCAACGGTTCACCGGCGTAGAACCGCTGCAGGTTGGCAAACAGCGCACGCATTTTAATGGTCAATGCGTCACGCGTACCTGCTGCAATATGCGGCGTTAACACGACGTTGTCGAGGCGCGTCAGCGGGTGGTCCCGCGGCAACGGCTCGGTCTCAAATACGTCCAGCGCCGCGCCGGCAAGGTGACCGGACTCGAGCGCTGCCACTAGAGCATCTTCGTCGACCAATCCACCGCGCGAGGCATTCACGAGATAAGCGCCACGCTTCATGCGCGCAAGTTCGTCCCCGGCAATCATGTGCTGTGTTTGGGCGGTCAACGGCACGTGCAAGGTGAGGATGTCCGCTTCACACAGCACTTCGTCGCGCGTTCGTGCTTCCAGACCTTGCATGTGCGAGACAACAGGATCGAAAAAGATCCCGCGGGTATCGAATGCCACCAGACGTTGGGCGACTGCCTGCGCAATGCGGCCCATCCCGATGTACCCGACGGTAAGCCCCTGGAGCTCGCGCGAGCGTGGGCGCAACGCGTTAATGTGAAATCGCCCTTGTCGAAGCTCGCTGTCGGCAAACGGAAGGAGCTTCAGAGCCGCGAGGATGAGCAGGACCGTGTGCTCGGCTACACCGACAGTCGTGCCCTCCGGCGTCAGCGCGAGCGGGATGCCTCGCGCCTTGAGCACTTCGTGATCAGTCGTGTCCTGCCAGCCGACGCCCTGATGGTGCACGAGATCCAGTCGACTTGCAGCGTCTATGACCGACTTGCGCAGCGGCGTGCTCGCGACCACTACGACGTCGCAAGCGGCGATCTTGGAGCGCCGCTCATCATCGCTGTTCGCATCGAGCGTGACAAGCTCGAAGCCTGTGGGGACCGCCTCGCGGATGATGGAGTAGACCTCGGGCGTCGCGTGGGAGAGGTACAGGACGCGTTTCATCAGTCGACGTATTGCACGCCTTTCTGCGCGATGAGCTCTTCCATTCCCGGTGGAAGCTTGGCCCCTTGTGCAACGAGCGCCTCCATCTTCATTTCCTTGCTCTTCACGTCCATGATGGCTGCGAGCACACTCTCGAGCGCATCGCGAGCTACCACTACCACGCCATCCTGGTCTCCGAGGATGACATCGCCTGGATTCACGGCCACGCCGCCGATGACAATCGGCAGACCGATGGTGCCGGGACCATCCTTGTGCGGTGAGTTGGGACAAAGACCGCGCGCAAACACGGGAATGCCTACGGCATTTAAGCCGTCGATGTCGCGCACCATGCCGTCGGTGACGATCGCCGCGACGCCCTGGTTCTTGGCCATGCCAACCAGCACATCCCCGACCACACTCGCCTCCTCGTAAGCATCGGCGGCGATTATCAGAACGTCGCCCGGACGCGCATAGGAGATGGCAGCGTACGGTGCAAGGTTATCGCGCGCGCGGCTCCCCACCGTCAAGGCCACAGCACAAAAGCGCATGACCTTGGTAAGCGGACGCACCCGGTAATCGAGCGCACCGCGGCGTCCGTTCGCATCGACCACCCATCCCGTGGGTGATTCGGCGAGGCGCGCCACGAGATCCGCTTGCGGACGGGGAAAGTTGCGGCGAACGGTGAGTGCGGCAGGTTGGTTGGCCATGATGATGATGCTTCCTTTCTAAATGATGCGGCGAGTGGTGACTGGGTCGAAGAGGTGTGCGGAGGCTATGTCGAACGTGATGGGCGCACGCTCGCCCACCCTGGCCGCCAGCGTACGAGGACCACGCACGATCACATCGCCGGCAATGCCAGGCAGGCGGAAACGCATGATCGTTTCGGCGCCGAGTGGCTCGACCGCCAGCACTTCGCCTTCGACGTGCGGCGCAGCGCCGTCGATGCGGATGTCTTCGGGCCGGATGCCGAACACGACCTCGTCGGGGGCATCTTTGCGCGGCACGGGCAATGCGGTCTCTCCAACGTGCAGCGCATGGCCATTAAAGTGCGCTGGTAACAAGTTCGTGGCCGGGCTGCCCAGGAAACCGGCGACGAAGGTGTCGGCGGGCTCGCGGTAAACGTCGAGCGGCGCGCCGATCTGCACGACCTTGCCTCCATTCATGATGCAAATGCGATCGCCCATGGTCATGGCCTCAACCTGATCATGAGTGACGTAGAGCATCGTCGCGCCCAGGCGATGATGTAGCTTGATGAGCTCGCCCCGCATGCCCACGCGGAGCGCCGCATCGAGGTTGGACAGTGGCTCGTCGAACAGGAACACCTTGGGATCGCGCACGATCGCCCGTCCCAGCGCGACGCGTTGCCTTTGTCCGCCGGAAAGCGCGTGAGGCTTGCGCGCCAGGAGCTCGGCGAGACCCAGTGTCGCTGCAACAGCTTTCACTCGTTCGGTGATCTCACGTCGCGGGACGCTGCGGCGCCGCAGCCCGAAGGCGAGATTGTCGAATACCGACATATGCGGATACAGCGCATAGCTCTGGAACACCATGGCGATGTCGCGGTCCTTGGCGGAAATGTGGTTTACGCGATTGCCGTCGATCAGAAGCTCGCCAGAGCTGATCGACTCCAGCCCGGCAACCATGCGTAAGGTCGTCGACTTGCCGCAGCCCGAGGGCCCGAGCAGCACCATGAATTCGCCGTGCGCGACACCGAGGTTGACGCCGTCGACGGCGAGCAGGTCGGAGCCTGGATAGCGCTTGGTGAGGTCCTTCAGCGTGACAGTTCCCATTACTTCACCGCCCCCGCGGTCATTCCCTGAATAAGCTTTTCGGAAAAGAAAATGTAGATCAGCACGACCGGAATGATCGCGATCATGAGACCCGTGGCGATCATCCCCACGTCCTCGAGCTGGTCGCCCATGAAGCGCTGGATGCCGAGCGGTAGCGTGCGCTTGGATTCGTCCGTGATGAGCACGACGGCGTACAGGAACTCGTTCCAGAGCAGGATGCTGTTCAGGATGACAGTGGTGGCGATGGCAGGCAGCGCGATGGGAAGGCTTACCTTCCAGAAGATCTCCCACTCACTGTAGCCGTCCATGCGCGCAGCGTCGAAGAGATCCGCGGGGATCCGCGCGAAGAAGCTTTCGAGAATGTAGACGGTGAGCGGAAGCTGGAGCGCGATATACACCAGCGTCAGGCCGACAAGGCTGTTGTAGAGCCCGTACTGCACGAGGATCTGGAACAGCGCAATGATGGTGATCTGCGGCGGAAAGATGATCGCCGAGAACATGACGAAGTAAAGAATGCGATTCGCGCGGAAGCGGTAGCGCGCGAAGCAGTGCGCCGCCATGGCACCAACGACGGTGAGCACGATGACTGCTGAGACAACCACCAGGAGACTGTTCTGGAAATAAACGCTGTAGTTCGAGTTGAACCAGGCCTGCGGGAACTTTTCCCAGTGCAGTGTGTGCGGCCATGCATAATGATCGAGCGAGATCTCACTCGTGGTGCGCAGCGACATTGTCGCTACCCACAGGAACGGCCCCGCCGCGAACGCGGTGTAGGCAACTACCACGATGAAGAGCAGCGCGCGCGACAACATGTCGATATTCCAGCGCGGCGTCATGTCAGTACCGAAGGGCCGCCCCGAGTAACTGACGCACCCCCTCGGGGGCAGCGAGTGCCAGCGTGTGGTGCTGGCACGGGCGTGGGGGCAGTTTCATTTCAGTATTCCAGGCGTTCGCGCTGGCGAAGAAGCCGCGTCAGTACGAGAACCGCAGCGAGCACGATGACGAACCACACCGCGGCGATAGCCGACGGATATCCCAGATCGAATGTGGTCCACTCGAACGCACGTTTGTATACGTAGGTGGATACCGTCTCGGTCGACCATAGCGGCCCACCCTTGGTGGTGATCCACACCAGGTCGAAGATCTTCATCTTGCCGATGAACGAGAGCACGATGAGATTCAGAAGCGTCGGCTTCACCATTGGAATGATGATGTGCCAGAGCTTCGCGCCCCAACCGCAATTATCGAGCTCGGCCGCTTCGATCACCTCCGAGGGCAGCGAATGCAGCGCGGCGAGGAGCACGACCATGTTGAAGCCGGTCCACATCCAGGTAGTGATGAAAATCAGCGATGGCAGCGCTGTCTTCGGGCTGCCGATCCAGGCCTGAACGAAATGCTCAAGCCCAAGTGCGCGCAGGATGGCGTTGGCGGCGCCCCAATCGTAGTTGTAGATCCACACCCAGATGATGCCGACCACCACGTACGACATCAGCACCGGCGTGAACCAGGCGATGCGAAAGAAACGCATGCCGGGAATCTTCGCGTACAACGCCAGGGCGAGAAGAAGCGCGATCGACACTTCGGCAAGCGGCGACACACAGGCCCAGATAAACGTGTTGCCGACCGAGCGCCAGAAGATGTCGTCGTGCAGCAGTGCCGCGTAGTTGGCGAGTCCGACGAACTCCTCGCGCCTCGGCAGCACACTCTCGAAACTGTTCACGAACGTGCGCACCACGGGGTACGCCGTGAGCGCCGTGTAGATCGTGAACGCCGGCAGCAGAAAGGCGACGATCGTGCCCCATGGCTGCCGCTCCGCCGTGAATGCGCGCAGCGTGCGCGGTGGCCTCGGCGCTACTGCAACGCCGGTAGAATCAGCCACGAGCCACTACTTGCCGTAGGCGGCGTTCATCTGCTTCACGGCGTCTTCCACGCTGATGGTGCCGGCCGGGAAGGCGTTGTTGAACACCTGCGTGAACACCTCTTTGGGCTTCGCCTGCATACGCTGACTCGGCAGTCCAAAGAAGTACTTGGCCTGCGCATTCGCCGCGAAGAGCTCCTTGAGATACGCGGCGTTGGGTCCGGCGATCTTCGTGAGGTCTGCCTTGAGGCCGGTTTGCACGACGACCTCCTCCAGCCAGCGATTGGCCATCGTGGGCGTCACGATCGAATTCAGGAACGCGATCGCCTGCTGCGGATATTTCGTCGATGCATTGGCGACGTAGCTGCCACCAACGGCGAGCGTGCGGCATTCATTGCACACCGCGCCCGGGATCGCCGGAAAATTCATGATGCCCAAGGGGAAGTTCGGTGGCTGTCCACCCTTGTCCGGCGGATTGAAGGCGCGCGACGGATAGAAGGCGCCCATCAGGAGCGTGGCTGCTCCCGGGTTGCTGTAAAAGTAAGTGTGCGACTCGCCGAGCTTCATTGTCGTAAAGGTTGTCGGCAGTAACCCTGCATCGACCCACGAGCGCACCACGCGCAACGTGTCGACCACGCGCGGATCGCTCCATAGAAGCTTGCCGTTCAACAGATCCGTGTAAGCATCGATGCCGAGCTTCTCGAGCAGCGCTTCATGCGTGACAAAGGCACCGGGAAACGGGCGATCACCGACGCCGAGTGACATGGGCGTGATGCCTTTCGCACGTGCCTTTTTGACCATGTCGGTGAAATCACCGGCGCTCAGCTGCAGATTGGCCGGCACCCCAACGCCCAGGTCAGCAAGCGTCTTCTTGTTGTAGTAGAGCTGGACGGTCCAGGCCTCCAACGGCAGGCCATAAGGCTTGCCCTTGTAGGTCCAGATCTCCTTCGCCCACGGCTCGATGCCCGACCAGTTGAGCGGCGTCAAGTCCAGCAGCAAATTGTTTTCCATGTACTCGACCTGATCCGGCTCGGCATAGAAGATGTCGGGTGCGGTGCCGGCGCGAAGTGCCGTCTTCAAAGCAGCGTACAGGGCGGTCTTTTCGTACCACGACGCTTCAATCTTGACGCCAGGATTGGCCGCCTCGAAGCGCTTGATGGCATCCTCCATGAAGTCGCGCTTGATCTTCTCCGCGGCCCAATGGCTCCAGAACGTGAGCTTCACTTGCGCCATGGCGCTCGACGAGAAGGCCAACACCAGCAGCGCAACGACGATTCTCAGTATCCGCATGACTTCTCCCCCTTCGTGTAAACAGCTTGTCAGTCGAGCTTGGCGCCCGAGTCCTTGACGATCTTGGCCCACTTCACCATCTCGGCGCGATGGAACTGGGCGAGTTCTTCCGGCGTTGTGCCGCGTACGTCTACGCCGGCTGCACTCAAGCGCTCTCGCGACTCTTGTTGAGCGAGCACCTTGCGCATGTCCGTCGAGATCTTGTCGACGATGTCGCGCGGGGTCCCAGCCGGCGCAAAAAACGCGAACCATGTCGCCAGATCGAACCCGGGCAAGCCCGATTCGGCGATGGTAGGCAAATCGGGCGCAAGCGGCGAACGCGCACTCGTGCTGACGGCGAGTGCGCGCAGTCGCCCGGAGCGAATGTGCGGCAGTGCTGTCGGCAGATTGTCGAACATCACCTGAACGTGGCCACCGAGTAGATCCGTCATCGCCGGACCGGCGCCCTTGTACGGGATGTGCACCATCGATGTCTGGCTCATGCTCGCCATCAGCTCCGCGGCCAGATGCTGCGACGATCCATTTCCACCGGAGGCGTAGATCACCTTGCCAGGGTTCTTACGCGCAAAGTCCAAGAGCTCCTTGACGCTCGAAACCGGGAGTGAAGGATGGACGAGCAGCGCGAGCGGCGTCGAGCCGGCGAGTGTGAGCGGGGCAAAGTCAGTGGCAGCGTCGTAGGGCAACTTGGCGTAAAGCGCCGGGTTGGCGGCATGCGTCGTCTGCGTCGCGATCAACAGTGTGTAGCCATCCGGCGGGCTCTTGGCAACGGCCTCGACGCCGATGGCGCCGCTCGCCCCCGCGCGGTTCTCGACAATCACGGGTTGTCCCCACAGCTCAGTCAGCTTCTGCGCCATGTGACGCGCGATGATGTCTGTGGCACCGCCTGGAGCGAAGGGATTGATGATGCGGACCGGCTTGCTCGGAAATGTCTGAGCTTGTGCCATCGAAACGGCAAGCAGACAGCCCAATAAGAGAACGATCGATTTCCGCATTGAAACTCCTCATCACTTGACGCCATTGTGTGGATAGTCGACATTATTGTCAACAATGCTGCGCCGGCTGGCTGCTCGGCCAGTGGCGCGCCGGCTTGAAGGACAACACGGAGCGAGGGACATGCACGTCGTTACGGTAGAGTTTGTCGTTCATCCAGAGTCGATCGAGCCGTTCATGCAAGCGATGCTGGTAAACGCCAGAGCAAGCCTGGAAAAAGAGCCCGGCTGCACGCGGTTCGATGTTTGCGTGGATCCTGAGAACCCTTCGCATGTGTTCCTGTACGAGCTGTATAGCGATGCCGCCGCATTCGAGGCGCACCTTCGCACGGAACACTTCAAGAGCTTCGACGCGCTGGTAGCGCCATGGCTGCAATCAAAACGCGTGAAGCGATGGGAGCTCGTGCAGTAATACGCGCGTCATAGCCGGTCACCTACGATCGCGTGGCGACGTCGTTGCACCGGACGCAAGACTCACCGGTGTCACGAGAGCGGACTTGGAATGACAGACAGCCACCATCTTCACGACCTCACCGTCGCGCGTGGTGCCGCGCTCCTGGCCCGTGGTGAGATCTCGGCGGTCGAATGGATCACGGTATTGCTCGGCCGTATTGCGACTTTCGACGCCCAGCTGAACGCTTTCCTTACCGTCACCGCCGAACGCGCCGTCGAGCGGGCGCATCAAGCCCAACGCGAAATCACTGCCGGGCGGTGCCGCGGTTCCTTGCACGGCGTGCCCTTCGCTTTGAAGGATCTGTTCGACACTGTCGGCATTGCGACCACAGCGCAGTCACGCATCGCGGCGCGTCGGATTCCGAGTGCCGACGCTGCCGTCACAAGCAAGCTATACGACGCGGGTGCGGTCCTGTTGGGAAAGTTGGCCATGCACGAGTTCGCGCATGGCGGTCCTTCGCTCGAGCTTGCGTGGCCGCCCGCGCGCAACCCATGGAACCCCATGCATTTCGCCGGCAGCTCCAGCAGCGGTTCTGGCGTCGCCGTCGCGGCCGGGCTGGTACCTGCTGCAATGGGCACCGACACCGGCGGATCGATCAGGATTCCCTGCTGGGTTGTGCGGCGTCGCGGGCCTCAAGCCTACGTATGGACTCGTAAGCCGGCGCGGTGTCATTCCTTGTGCGCCCAGTCTCGATCATTGCGGCCCGATGGCCTGGGCCGTCGAGGATTGTGCGCTGCTGCTGCAAGTCGTTGCCGGCCATGACCCTCACGATCCGGCGAGCAGTGAGTTCGTCGTGCGAGATTACATGGCAGAGCTCAAAGCGCCCCTGAAGGGCATTCGCATCGGCGTCGTGCGCCACTTTTGGGAGCATGACCTGGAAGTCTCCACCGAGGCCGCCGCCGCGACAGAGCGTGCGATCGAAGTATTACGCACCTGGGCGCACACCTCGAGAACGTTGCGCTTCGGCCGTTGGGGGAATACAGCGACGTGCGGGTGGTGCTGCAGGAGCCGGAGGTATTCGCCATCCATCAACGCGACCTCGCCGGGCGCGCGGGTGAATATGGACGTGACTTTCTCGGTCGAGCGTTGTTTGCCTGTGCGCTGGGGTCGCAGGTATACGTGCAGGCTTCGCGCGAGCGGCGCAAAATGACAGAGGAAATGCGCGCCGCGCTGCGGCATCACGATGCACTGCTCACCATCGGCCCAGGGCCGGCACCGCGCTTCGATGCCCATGACACCTTTGGGTACGTGTACGGGCTATGGGGTAAAGCCAATCTCACGTCGCCGTTCTCCGTGACCGGCTTCCCTGCCCTTTCGGTGTGCTCGGGCTTTTCAAGCCGGGGGTTGCCGCTTTCCGTGCAAATCGCGGGGCGTCCGTTCGACGATGCAACAGTGCTGCGCATTGGACACGGCTATGAGACTGCGACTGCATGGCGCAAGAGCCGGCCAACTCTAAGCCTCGGACAAGAGCATCCCCCGATACAACTCGCGCCGGATCCAGTAGCACACGATCTGGATGCGCGCACTAGGACATACATCGAATGCTGCGTCGAACAGGCGGGACTGACACTCAGCGACAGCGAGATGGATCTGTTGTACACGGCTGCGCCCCACGCGATGGCCATGGCGCGCCGTATCCGCATCGATTATGACTGGGCGGACGAGTCCTCAAGCGTGTTTCGATTGTGACCGCTCGGGCTCGCCGCTCGCATTACCGCAGCACTACGGGCGCATACACGCGGCTCCCCGACGGCGCTCGCAAGATGCGCGACATCGCGGTGGCCCGAACGTTTGGTAGCACGTTGTGTAGACGTGGACATCGAATGAGTCGGTGACCAGGCGTTCCTGCCTGCATCCTCAGAGCTTGCGCCACCGTCATTCCCTGTAAGGCCCGCCGCAGGGTGCGCGGTATGATCTGATCCGGCGCCATGTCGAATCTCAGCCTCGCAGGCAGTGGTCCCAAGCAATGGCTTTTGGGCTATCGAGGGTTGCCGAATTCTGAACTCAGCTTGATTCGGCGCGCCATGTTTTGCCACGATTCGGGTAAGTCGCCATGCCTGCCCCCTCGGCGTCCTTTGGCGTCCCAGGAGCCGGCATTACATGGCGTCTGGGCGGCTTTAGGTGGGAACGCGTGAGAGTGAAAGTGCTCTGACAGAGGGAATCGTGGTGCCCAGAAGAGGACTCGAACCTCCACAGTGTTGCCACCGCTAGGACCTGAACCTAGTGCGTCTACCAATTCCGCCATCTGGGCAGTCGGACCGATAATTTTACTTTTGGGCCTCATCCTTGTCAAAACAGCGCGCGACTAAGCGCACCTCCAAAGGCCCCGCGACGCGGGCCGCGCAACCCCTCGACGAGCGCCCCCGCAAGCGGCGCGTGGACGACGCCATCGACGCCCGCGCAGGACAGATCGACCCCGATCTCGTCCCCACCCGCAGCGCGGTGCTCGAAGCGCTCGAGGGCACGCCCAAGACGCACGACGAGCTCTCGCGGGAGCTTCGCGTCGACAAGGCCGCGCGGAAGGCGTTTGCCGCCCGGCTCGCTGCCATGGAGCGCCAGGGCGAGGTGCTCACCAACCGCAAGGGCGAGCTTTGCGCCATCACCAAGCTCGACCTCGTGCCGGGAGCCGTGACGGGCCACCCGGATGGCTACGGCTTTCTGCGGCCGGACGACGGCAGCGCGGACCTTTTCCTTCCGGCGAAGGAAATGCACAAGGTGCTGCACGGCGATCGCGCGAGCGCCCGGGTGATCGGCACTGACCATCGCGGCAGGCGTGAAGCCGAGATCGTGGACGTGATCGAGCGCCGCAACACGCAGGTGGTGGGTCGCATCTACGATGAGCATGGGGTATGGTTCGTCGTCGCAGAGAACCGGCGCATCAATCAGGACCTGTTGGTGCCCGCCGATCAGCGCGGCAAGGCAAAATCAGGCGAAGTCGTGGTCGTCGAGATCGTGCAGCAGCCCTCGCCGCAGCACGAGGCGATCGCGCGTGTCGTCGAGGTGCTCGGCAGCGTGACCGATCCGGGGATGGAAATCGAGATCGCGCTGCGCAAGCACGATCTGCCGTTTGAATTCTCCAAGGCCGCGCGAGCCCAGGCCAGGCAGTTGCCGGCCGAGGTGAGTGCGGCGGACGCGGAGGGTCGTGTCGACCTGCGCGATATTGCGCTCGTCACCATCGACGGCGAGACGGCCCGTGATTTCGACGACGCGGTCTACTGTGAGCGCAAGGGTCGCGGCTTCCGGCTCGTTGTCGCAATCGCCGATGTATCGCATTACGTCCGCGACGGGGATGCGCTCGACGTCGACGGCCGCGAGCGCGGGACATCGGTGTATTTTCCGCGCCGGGTCATTCCCATGCTCCCGGAGGCGCTGTCCAACGAGCTCTGCTCGCTCAAGCCCGATGTCGACCGCTTGTGCATGGTGTGCGACATGGAGGTGAGTGCGCAGGGTCTGATCCGCGGCAGCAAGTTCTATCGCGGCATCATGCATTCGCGGGCGCGGCTCACGTACACCAAGGTATGGGACTGGCTCAGCGCGGCGGAAAGCGGCGCAGCCCTGCCTGCCGAGGCCGCTCCGGTGATGCCTCACCTGTCGAATCTCCATGCGGCCTATCGTGCTCTCGTCAAGTCGCGCGCCAAGCGCGGCGCAATCGATTTCGACACGGTCGAGATGCAGCTCGAGTTCGACGTGCACGGCAAGATCGTGCGCATCGTGCCGGTCGCGCGCAACGAAGCGCACCGCATCA